>NZ_JBKOPS010000008.1:0-187392 GCF_047272945.1 Rubrilithobacter danxiaensis | reverse complement strand
AGCTGTAAGCTAAGTTCTTTTTCTACTTCTTTACTTATTCCTTCTATCCACGGTAGGTTCTTTACACTGTTAAGGTTACAAACGATTGTACCATTTTCGTCTTTTATACAGTGTATTACCACTCCCTTTTCCTTAACAAAGACTTCATAATCATCTTTGGAGATTTGCTTTACTATACCGGTTAACAGATCTCCTTTCTCATCAAAATAAGATATTTTAAAAGATTGAAGTTTCTTCTTGCGATGCTGTTGGGTTTTAAGCATTGGTAATGTTTATCATAAAATGGGTATTAAATATAAACAAAAAGTATAAATAAAGAAAATAAATTAATTTTTAAGAAATAAGAAAGATACTATACTTTCATCCCAAAACCTACCTTCCCCTCTTACTGCTGCTTAAGGAAGGATAAGGTAGGTCTTGGTCTTCGATCTCTTAATATGAATCGTCAGTGGTTTATTTAAAAGCTACTGCTTCCACTTCGCCCTTTGATGTACGTGCATTGCAAAGATGTACGGATAGTGCAGGAAGAAAGGTATTACGAAACTCCAATGCCAGCATAAAAGGACGCCAGATAGCGTTACGTTAAACAGTTCTGCGAACAGATTAACTCCACTTGCTCTTAAGCACAAAGACGCACTTTTTTTTATTATTGCTTATACTCTTATACCACCCACTTAAAAAATGTGTCGTCTTTCTATCCTAGCTTCTCAATCTGTCATCCTTTTTGCTTTAGCAAAGTCGTTTCTTCATGAAAGCTTTCTTTGTCTTTTTAAAAGTTTACGCTTTGCTACAACCCTTAAAAATCCAATCGCTTTCCATGTTAGGCTCACCATGCGGTCGCAAAACGCTTCACAACTGTCACAACTATTGATTAGCACCACACATCCCTTTAACTTCAATAGTTCCGCCAATTGCTTGTGAAGCATACTAAGCAGTCGCACTTTCAGTGCTCTCTCTGCTTAGACGTTTGCTCCATTCGCATGCTGGTTCGCTGAATGGTTGTGTAGATTCAAATACTACACACATGGGCGGTAGATCTTAGATGCTTTTATTACATTTACCTTTATACAAACTTGTAAAGTGTTATAACAAATTTGCTTCAATAGTAGTCCAATGACAAACAACCTTCATCTAGAATATTCTGCATTTCTCAGGTCTTTTAAAAGAAACATAGACGTTCCTCATTCCTTTTTATTAGGAGCAGGCGCCTCTATCAGTTCAGGAATACAAACCGCATATGATTGTATTTGGGAATGGAAAAAAGACATCTTTTTATCTAAAAACATTAATGCAGCGGAGTTCTATAAGAACTATAAAGACGAAGCTGTAAGAAGAAGCATTCAAAATTGGTTAGATACCCAAGGTGAATATCCCAAGCTTGACGCTATTGAAGAATATTCGTTTTATGCACAGAAGGCATATCCGATCACTGACGATAGACGTAAGTATTTCTTTAATTTAATTGAAAATAAAGAGCCATATATCGGCTATAAACTGCTTTGTTTATTAGCTGAACACGGTGTTGTTAAATCGGTTTGGACAACAAACTTTGATGGCTTAACCGCACGATCAGCCCATCAAAATAAACTAACCCCAATTGAAATTACCTTAGACAATGTAGATAGGATATATCGCAATCAAAGTAATAAGGAGTTACTAACCATAGCCTTACACGGGGATTTCAAGTTCGCAACACTTAAAAACACAGACAATGAATTAGATACTCAAGACCAAACGTTCAGGGAGCATTTAGCTAATTATCATATTGATAAGAATTTAATAGTTATTGGATATAGTGGACGAGATAAATCATTAATGCAAGCAATTATAACAGCATTTTCAAAGAAAGGAGCTGGGAGATTATATTGGTGCGGTTATGGAGACAACATGAATAAGGAAGTATCAGAACTTATTTTGCAAGTCCGAGCAGCAGGCAGAGAAGCTTATTATATAGCGACTGACGGTTTTGATAAAACTTTAATTCATTTAGCTAAATCAGCATTTGAAGACAATCAAACTATTGCCAAAAAAATTCAAGAAGCTTTAGAAACAACTGAAAAAGATGACTATCTAAAAACAGAATTTAGCTTGGATTTTGGAAAAACAGACAAGTACATAAAAAGCAATTTACACCCCATTGTGTTTCCAAAAGAAGTATTCCAATTCGAGATCGATTACCAAGACGAAAAACCCTGGAGTTTTTTGAAATCAATCACCAAAGATTCAAGTATCTGTGCAGTACCTTTTAAAAACAAAGTGTTTGCACTTGGAACGTTAACCGATCTTAGTAATGTTTTTAAGAGCTGTTTAAAATCAGAAATAAAAAGAGAGCCTATTTCTAAATTTGATATTGAAAACGTGTCAGCCTTTAAATCTTTGATGCTTAAGGCAATATTAACCCACTTCTCCTTTAATACTAACCTTGATACAAATTTTAAGGATAAAATTTGGCTTAGAAGCATTGAAAGAAAGTCGGGAAATGTAGACGTACATAAAGCTATTTACTTGTCCTTTTACTTTGATAAAAATAAAAGCTTTGGTTATTTATCGTTTACTCCCACAGTTTATCTTTCGTCTCCAGAAGAAATATCAAAAACTCAAAAACAATCAATAAGCAAAATTCAATTAGAAAAACTGTTCAATAACAAATATGATGAAGTATTAGCTTTTTGGAATAAAACTCTATTCAATGATAAACGAACCAAATTTGATTATCCTCTCTCTTCAGGAACTGGCTTTGAATTTCAAATTTCGTCAAAGACCGCATTTGGTGAAATAACTGTGTTAGATCCTAGTTACAGGTCCTACCCACCTAATAACTATGATAAGAAGCAGACTCAATTTAAGGGTGTGCAATTCTTAGAGCCACAACTGGTTTTTAGAAATATCTCAACAGATATTGAATTTAAAGACTTTCATCCAATGAGAGGGTTAGTAAACAACCGACCTTTTGATGTAAATCTCAATGGGGTGATCCATTCAAGTGAAATCAATTTAACTGTCGTATGTGGAAACCGATATTCAAAGTCGTTTTATGAATTCTTATCGAAGTTACAAGTAAAACACCAACGAGAAAATCTCGATTCAGATTATCTTATTGACTACCCTGGGTTTGCTGCTGCTTTTAATATCCCCATTAATATACCATACTTTGAAAATAGCGAGAGATGGTTAGACATTGATTTTATTGCAGACAATGAGTTAGAAAATCACAAAAATGCAATCAAGTTAGTTAGGCTCATTACATCTAAAATTGATCGAGTTTCAAATACACAAGGCCAGGGAACAATTGTAATATTTATACCAAATGAATGGCAGCCATTTGAAAGTTATATTAATGAAGGAGAAAGTTTTGACCTACATGACTATATTAAAGCTTTCTCGGCTTCAAGAGGCATTTCGACTCAATTAATCAGAGAAGATACATTAAGTGACAAATTGAAATGTCAAATTTATTGGTGGCTATCTTTGTCATTTTATGTCAAATCACTGAGGACACCGTGGATTCTAAGCAATCAAGAAAAGAACACTGCCTATGCCGGTATTGGTTATAGTGTTTCAAAAATTCAAGACAAATCCGAAATCGTCATTGGCTGTAGCCACATATATGACTCAAATGGGCAGGGCCTGAAATATAGACTCTCAAAGATTGACAATTACTTCCTAGACAAAAAACTCAATCCCTATCTGTCATACAAAGACGCTTTTCAATTTGGAGTGTCAATCCGCGAATTATTTTATCAGTCTCTTGACAAACTTCCAGAAAGAGTAGTGATACATAAAAGAACAAAGTTTACTGAAGATGAAATCAATGGAATCAAGGCCAGTTTAAATAAAGCTGGAATAAAGAAAATAGATTTAATAGAGATTAACTTTGAGATTGATGCCCGCTTCGTTGCAATGAGTGTTTATCAAAACACTTTACAAGTAGACAAATTCCCTATTTCAAGAGGAACTTGTATTGCTATCGATAAATATACTGCTCTCCTGTGGACACACGGCATAGTTCCATCAGTCAGACAACCAAATTACAAATTTTATTTAGGAGGTAGGAGTATTCCCGCGCCTGTCAAAATAACTAAACATTACGGGGAATCTAATATTAATACCATTGCAACTGAAATATTAGGATTGACTAAAATGAACTGGAACTCACTTGACCTTTACTCCAAACTTCCATCCACTATTGATTCTTCAAATGAAATTGCCAGGATAGGAAAACTGCTTTCTAGATTTGAAGGAAAAACATATGATTATAGACTATTTATATAACATCTTACTAGAATAGAATTTATGCAAATTGCTAGAAAACTTGCTGATCTTCACAGTGAATATAAAGTATATACTAGAACCCAATTAACTACTAGCTCGAATAATATCATTTGTAGCCTTTCGTCATCATTCCCTTACTTGTATAATTTCTATCAGAACTACATAGAAGTATTTTCAAATGAAGTAGAAAACAGGATAAAGGATGACAAAAGGGTAAGAAGTACTGATTTGCCATTTATTGGAGAGGATGTTGTCTCTACTGGAGAAGCAAAATTCTTTTTTGTCTTTGAAGGGTCACTGTCAGATAAAAATAAATTAAGTATAACGGCACTTGCACATCTTTGGCTCACTGAAGAGTCTGAGATTATCTCTTCATTTTCTGAGAGGTGGTGGAAAAAGCATCTTTATAACAACGTTCATAAACATCTTGATATAAAGTCAGAAATAGCAACGCAATCATATGTGTTTGATGCGAGGAGAACTCCTTCCAATGATCAGGATTTAATTTATAGGGAGATTGAGATGTTGAAGCCAAAGCTGGTAGTTTGTATTGGAACAACTGCGAGAGAGACAGTTGGGATGAGGTATATAAAACAAGACGCGAAGTTTCATTATGTAAGATTTCCAAAGTATATACCCGAAGGACAAAAGGAGAAAATTTGTAAGAGTTATAAAGAGTTAAGAGAAATACTTGACAATGTAAACTCTGATTAATATCCCTTCATTAAATTTTATTTTAACCCACCTATTTTAAAAGCTAACATTTGGATCTACTCTAAGTTAAGAGTATGGAAAGAATTAGGCTTTTGCATCAAAACAAAATATGAATAGGAGCACACTTTTCATTCTTATTAGCTTTCTGTTTGCATTCTTATCGTGCTCAAAGCAACCTTTAAAAAGAAACAATAACATTCAAAAGATTACATTTGCAACAGGTGGTGAATGTTGGGAAGGTGGTTGTCCTTACTTTGCTTTTTCTGTGGATAGCAGTCTAAACTATATTTATTTTGGAGGGAAAGGCGCTAAACTACAAGGTTATTATAAAGGTAGTATTACTCAGGGTCTTTGGGATACAATCAATATCAAGTTTGAGAATCTAAACAAAAAACCGTTAAACAACGACCACAAACACACATCTCATCCTTCTCCAGCAGTAGAAGTGTTTGTTTACAAGAATAACAAAGTTCAACATATCGCAGATTTTCCACATGGATTAAAAGACGATTGGTATACTGCTACTGGCTGGTTAAAAGACTCAGTAATACCAAAGACGCTTTTGCCAGCAATGCCAGTTGCATTTGAATCTACAGTACAGAATCCTAACTCGACGGTATTAGATAGCGTCATTAAAAAATACAACAGTCCCTTTTAATACCTTAAGATATAAGTGGTGTCCTAATACAGGCCTATTAAGGAGGTAAGAATTTCATTGCTTATTCTTATAAAGAACAGGTTTAGGGTTCATAGGAATCTTGAGCTTTCTATTAAAGTTAGGAATCAACTCTATAATATTATCGTCTGTTATTGTCTCACCAACATCTAAAAACGCCCATGTTAATCCTTCATCTCCACTAATTGCTAATAAATGTGATTGGCTTACTAATTTTCCCATAGGAGAGCCAAGTACAATCACTTCTGGCACTAGGCAATGGAGTTCTTCACCAGCCTGAAAGATTTCACCTGGCTCTCCAAGTACTGCTGTATCAATTTTAATGCTCTCCGATGCTAATTTCTCCATTCCTTCTTTTATTACAACTAACATTTGCTCCTTACCCCCAAGCTTTGCTACAAGAGATGGGTGCGTTTTGCTAATAACGGTTTCGAAATCAGAATTCTTAGTCGCAGTAATAATAATCTGAGCCTGTTTTTTTATCTCTTCCTTAAGCTGAGCAAAAGAAACTAGGGGTAACAACAATAAGAAGATGCAAATAGAGCGCGTAAACATAAAATTGAGAGTTAGTTTAAGAAGAACAAAATAGGTATTTGATACTTTAGAAGCTAATAGCTTTTAAAAAAATAGCTAAAGCTTCCAAGCACATTTTCTTATAAAGAGGTATATAGATTAAACAATCAGAAATAAAAATGTGCAGTGCTACTATGAGAGTGAGGTATCATTAATCATAATACAAAGTTAGGCTAAGAGCTACTGAAGCGTCCAAAAGATTGCCGAGCATAAACCCTCAGTCTAACCCACTATCAATTTATATCGTTTCCTTTTGGACTTGATTGCTCTTAGCCGAGGAGAGTACCATAATTAATTCAAACTATTATGGTACAAAATCAAATTCAAGTTGCCGAGGTGCAACTAGTTTACAAATCAAAAATCAAAGCTTCTGACAGACCTAAAATCACAGGATCAAAAGACGCATTTTTAGTAGTCAGAGAGCATTGGAATTTAGGAACGTTAGACTTAGTAGAACAGTTTAAAGTAATGCTTCTTAATCGAGCTAATAGAGTTTTAGGACTTATTGAAATTAGTACAGGAGGTATGTCAGGAACAATTGCAGATCCAAAAATCATCTTTTGTTCAGCTATTAAAGCTGCTGCATCTGGAATTATTCTTATACATAATCATCCATCTGGTAATCTTAAACCAAGTGAAGCAGACAGACAATTAACAAGGAAGCTGAAGTCTGGAGGAGAACTGTTAGATATATCTGTACTGGATCACTTGATAATTAGTTCAGAAGGCTATTACAGTTTTGCAGATGAGGGATTACTATAGGAATTCTTTTTATTAGATTGCATTTTAATTCATTAATTTTTTTACCTGGCTGTTGAGTTCGTACATAGTTCGTACAAGTACATATAGAGTGATTAAAAACACTTTTATTTAGCTCTGAAAGGCATATATGCTTGTTTCTTACAAGCAGAGGGTCACAGGTTCGAATCCTGTTGCTCCCACTTAATAATCAAGCACTTACGATAAAAGTAGGTGCTTTTTCCTTTTTTAGGAACCAACAAATCACCAACATCTCTATTAATTTGTCTAATGCCGCATTTTGAAAATGTCTATAGCGTACTTACTCTTATTTTCAATTTAATCTTCTTAACTACTGAATGTTATCTAATTTTATTCGGCAATATTTTAAATTGAAAATTTCAAAGTAATTTGTAGTGTTTGGTTATAGTTTTCGGGTAGCTATAGAAATATCAGGAGAACCAATACATTTTCTTTAGATAAAGGAGAAAAAACAACAATAGGGCTTAAAATAGCCCTATTAAGTCATTTAATTAGAAAGTAGATACATTATTAATTGTAAATCTTAGAGTTATCTACTCTTTTAACATTAGACCAATCATCTATCCTTATTAATTCTCCAAAACAATCTAATGCTGATAACTCTCCTGTATCTGTTGTAATTACGTGAAGAGTATCTATTCCTATTACTCCAAAGTCTATTGCATCGTCTATTAAAATAAGTTCTACTGTGTCATTAAGAAATATTTCATCTCCTAAAATGTCAAATTTTCCTGTTGCTTGTAAGTAATTGTTCATGTGTTAAAAGTTTAGTGGGGGGTTAGTCAACTCTCACTATTATACAAAATAGGATTGAAATACAAAATTAGTCCTGATAGGACTGTATTAAATTTTCCTCAACTTGCTGGTTTGCAATACAATACATTCTGATAAATTAGGGTGTGGTAGTAAAATTGTAACGATTCAAGTAGTTGCATTTAAATGTGGTTTAGCTAATTATTTTATAATCAATAGATTATGTTTTTGTTTCCAAAGTAGCCCCCCCGGTTTTCTAAATGAATTTTCCCCGGCATCCCCCAGCCGTTAAAACAACAAGTTATCTCTCCTGCAAATAGCCATGATTTATTTTACGCCGGGTTTCACGCCTAAAACTTTTAAATATTGAAGTGTTTTATTAGTAAATTTACATTATGGGAATGAGTGATGGGGCGATAGGCGCAATTTCGGGAGGGGCGAGTAGCCTTATAGGATTAGGAGTAGGGTTGTTTCAGCGAGCAAAAGCCAGGAGGTTAGAAAAGAAAACGGTAAGGCCGGTTTATTCAACTCCCGCAGAAGTAGCCCTAAATCAAAAGATAGCAGAAAAGAGAGCTGCTCAAGGAATGGGTACACAGCAATACGCTAATGCTCAAAACAATATTAATAGAAATGTTTCTGCTGGCCTAAATGCGCTTTCCACTCAGAGAAATGGATTGGCTGCCGTTGGTAATATTGTTGCTCAGGCGAATGACGCTTCTTTGAATCTTGATGCTCAAGATGCACAAATGCAACAAGCAAACGAGGCTCAATTGTTGGCTCAAAATCAAAACGTAGCGGATTATAAAGACAAGGAGTTTCAATACAATAAAGCGGATAAATATGCGGAGGCTATGAATAAAATAGCACAGTTAAGAGGGGCAGGAAATGCGAGCCTTAATAACGGTGTGAATAATCTTTCAAATATTGGCATGGCAATGTATCAAAATGCAACTCCTAAAACTCCTAAGGCTTCTAAAAGGTATAACCCTACCTTGTGATGATTAAATACAAAAAATCCTTTCTTATAAAGAGTTGTCAATGTGTAAGATTAACAGTTGAAAAATTTATTTTCAGGAAATAATACTGCATTTTTGGTTAAAATGATAATTGGATTATCTTTAACTGAAATTGTTGTGAATGAAATTATTTCTTGCCGTTGCTTGTTTTTGCTTTCTTAGTTTTACATCTACAGCTCAATCTTCCTTTCCTTCTATTCAATCTTTTTTTTATCTTACTGATAAGATTACTTCTCCCGATGATTTAAGGGTATATTTAAAAAGACATAATTATAGACTTTTAAATTCTGATAAGACCGATAGTACAATTGTTTTGACATTTACTAAGGGGAGAGGAAGTTCAATGAGACATTTTAATATTGAGTATAAAGGAATTGGCATAAGTTCTCTTACGTACACTACCCCTATTAAAACAGAATTTTTAGAGCTTCAATTAGAGGCAGTTGAGGGATTTGGGTTTAAATTATTCGAAAAAGGAGGTGGGGCAGATGGTAAAGAAAGGAAATACGCATTCAATAGATATTTTATAGGAGCGATAGAATCTATGGATGATGGCAAAAACACTCTGATTTTTTTTACAAGATAACCCCATTAGCAAAAGAAAATGATGAAAATACTGTTGTTAAAGAAAATACAAAAAAATAGATCCCTCTTTTAACGATTTATCGGCTGGAGTAATGAGAGTTCCTCCACCTAAAAAGAGATAAGAATGATATACACTGCTGCTGAAATTACAGATAGCATTTAAGCTCTTTGATTGTACCATTAATTTTAATAGCAATACCTTTAACATCCACTACAATGTCCTCATTTAGGCTTTTTGTAAAAACTGAAAAAGATAAATCTTTATCCCCTTTACTAATTGTAAGCTTAATTTTGGTGAATTTTTCAGTATTGTCTTCATAAATTCTTGCACCGCCATTTCCAGTATCAATATTTAATTTGTATACTAAAATTCGATAATTCTGAGGTGACTCATCTGCAATTATATCGTTAGTAGAAACTTCTTTTTCTTCTGCCAATAGTTTAGATGATACCGAAGATTTATAGTTCGAGTCTAAATAGCCAATACTTAAAAAATCGCCATTATCATCGTAGTTCCCAATTTCAATAGCATTGAAACTTTGACTTATTTTTAGATACTCTGTTACTTCAGACAACTTATTAGCCGAGATATTGATACTATCGACTAACATGTCCGATAAAGCCGCAGAAGGCTTTACATTAGCGGTTTCATACACTCCAATTAGACTTTTCTGAAGATTCTGGAAATTTTTAGATTGTTCCGGCAAATTAGACAAAAATTCATCGTTTTCGCTGGGCAGCACCTGTGAGACATATTGGAGATAATTATTTAAGAAATGTCCTATTATATCAGGATTTATCGGAAACATGCGGAGTTGCTTCTCAAACCCGAATTCA
This sequence comes from Rubrilithobacter danxiaensis, assembly GCF_047272945.1. Lineage (NCBI taxonomy): Bacteria > Pseudomonadati > Bacteroidota > Sphingobacteriia > Sphingobacteriales > Sphingobacteriaceae > Rubrilithobacter > Rubrilithobacter danxiaensis. Next base: position 177,186 of record NZ_JBKOPS010000008.1, on the reverse strand, counting down.
ACATCGAAATTCAATTTATAACTCCCCACCTCTGATGGTTGAGAAAAAACTTGGGGTTCTAGGCCCAGATTTCTTAGAGTTTCTATACTCTCGTTCAGATAGCTGTATATCCTATTATTAACGCTATTTACATCATTAACTAAAGCTTTATGCATGTCTGCAAGCTTACCTTTTAAACTAAAAGAAAAACTTAATGATTTTGACACCACATTCTTGGCAGGTATGAAAGAATTCTGAAGTGGTAAATAGTCAGGAGGCACGATGTCAAGAGGTACATTGTACATAGCCAAGACTTTATCATTAATATCTTTGTCTATAATGAACATTTCTTGACTTTCCTTAATCAGTTGCAAGTATGATACACTCTTGTTAAAGAAACTTGAATTCTGTTTATCATCGACAATAATTACGAAATATCTAAATACGTCATTATCTACATCCTCATACGCAAGTGAGCCAAGTAACTTATTACCAAACCTGTTTGTACCTGAAAACAATATAGGATACTCATCAAAGTGCAGCACCTTGTAATTATCAGTAATTACTGGCAAGGAAGATTGTCTAAGATATGTATTATCAATTTCAAACATTAAGCCACAACTAATGGAATCATCTCAACGAGTTCAAGTTTTGTGATGTTAAAAGAATCTTCTTTGTAAAAGTCATAGTGATATTCGTTATACTCCGTTTGGTTAGGGGTATACTTAACATAACCGCTCTCAGCCAAAAATCTAACAACACATAAATTCCTCTTATCCCTCGGTTTAAACGTGGCAGTGGTAAGATATTTTTCCATTAACAATTTAGAACTTTCGTCATTCCATAATTCAAACGAAAGCCCATACAAACCACAAACCTCTTCGCAATCATCTTCATTTTGCGGAGTTTTCCCCCGTTCAATATGATTGCGGAAATCTGAGTCGTTTAAGCTATCGGACTTTCTTACTCTTCTAACGAAGGTATTGATGTTATCCTGCACTGCATCCTGAAAACAATCACAGACCGTCTTATCTGAAATGTTCTTAAAATTCATTATTAACAATAAGAGCTATAGAAATTAGTCTCGCTATTTACTAAAATTATTTCAAATATTATACTTATAGATATCATGAAGTATAAATTTTAATAAAATAAAATCATGACAGTTAAAATTGTTTAGAAATCGAACCTATCTCATGTTAGTTAACTGCTATATCATTGCCTTAATTTTAATTCAAATACTAATAATAGGGAGGTGTACAGGTTGACAGGTGTACAGGTAGTTTTTTAAATACTTTTACTATAAATATAAGGGGCTATACTACAGATGTATAACCCTTTTCTATTAATAATAGTATTTTACCCGTTTCTTCTGTTCACCTGTTCACTTACCCTCTTTCCGTTACTATCAGGCTTGATTTTAGGTGAACGGATCAGGTGTACAGGTTGACAGGTCTAAATTTCTAATACTTCATAAAACCTCCCTACAATCCCATTTATCTTTTTTCTCTTTTGAGTAAATCCTAATTTTTTAAGCACTAACCCTAATATTTTAGGATTTAAATTTACTCCTGTAATATTCTTAATTCTTACTACTATATCAGAGTTTGTAACATCAGAGACAAATTTTTCAGGATCACTCTCAGGTAAAGTATAATGTTTCAAAATCATTTCTTCTTCAATACAGGAGCTTTCAAATTCTACTGTACTTTGATTCAACAATAAAATTTCCTCCCTATTTAGATTATAGTTATAGCCTGATTTGTACAAATTATAAACCTCAATAAATAAGTGATATTTATTAATGCTATTGTAAACATCATGGTTGATACTTAAAACATTAATTGGTAAAATCCTCCTATTGCCTGTAGGATCATTTAAAATTTGATTATCGTTCGTTGTGCCACAAAGCATAGCCAAACGGTTTAAATCAATACTAACACGCCCGTAAGGCTCTCTTACGCTAAAGGTTTGTTTAGAAGTCATTTCCTTCAACTTTTTTTGCTCCTGCTTGCTTTTGCCGCCCATTTCGTCATCCATAATGATTAATTTCTTTGTCATTAGAATTTCGTCATCTTTACCAGCATCAAGTTTACTCTCTGCATAGTAAGGCTGTAGCGGTTCGGGTAAAAGCCTTCTAAACCATTCAGTTTTTCCGCAATTTTGCCCTCCGCATAATACTAACATTAAGGGAGAGTGACTACCATAAATGCTTGCAACCATTGAACACAACCATTTCTTAATAAACATATCATAATTGGGCGTATCAGTTACGATAGAAGTAATTAACTTATTAATATTATTCTCCTTTAACAGATCATTTTGATAGGTTTCTATGAAGTCCAGGAATGGATTATACTCTTTTGTATAATCAGAATAAAGTATACTTTCAACTAACTTTTGATTTGCTCTACTGTGGATGGTTTTACAGGCTATAAAAACAGAATTTAAGACCATATCATTAACAGGTTTCCCATCTATCTCCAGATTTCGTGTAATTGAGTTATAAGAGATATTGTAGTTGGATGAAAGAAACTCTTTTATGTCTTTGACGATAGATTGCTTATGCATTGAGAAGGCCCTCCATGCTATTAAATAAGCTTAGCTGTCTTTGCACTGGAAACCACTCCGGATTGCAGGTTACATAATCGGCAGGAAGTCCAGTAACTTTACAACGCTTGCGCTCTGTTACCTTTAAATGACCATTTTTTTCTAACGCCTGTTTATACCGTGTAAAACACTTATGAGGAACTCCAGTAGCTTTTGCCACCATAGACCCGGTAGCAATATTTGTTTTTAGATACTCGTAAACTATTTTTAACTGTCCTGCAAAATGGTTATCTTTGTCGTTCCAGCATACAAAAGATTTAATATTGGAGGTATTCATTATTGTTTACCTCCTTTCTTTTTAATTGCACTCTCAGCTAAACTTAAAATTGCCTTACTGTGATCGTGTTTAATTACAGTTTGACTTTCAATCCAGCTCATTAATTCTTTTCGAGAAAATACAAGTTTTGAACCAAACTGCTTGCACGGAATTTCTCCTTTTGCTGTTAGCTTATACATTTTGGATTTACTCAATCCAGTGATTTGCAGAGCTTCATTAAAATAACAACGGTCTGATTTGGGTTCCTCTATAGCAGAGGGGAAAAGATTTACTCCTTTAAAGAAGTTGATAAATAATAATTGGAGTTTTTCTAACTCTTGATCCGGTATCCTTAATACTACCTCCATTGAATAAAAATTTAACTGTCATCTCCATTGATAACTTGTCAAAATTATTTCAGTAGTTAGTGGTAATTTTAATGGGTAAATTACAGGGGAATGTTTTTTATATCGCTGTTTATTAAACCTTTATGATGAATGTTAAAAAATGTTAATGGGTGATTGATGGGTGATTGATATTTTTATGTCAAACATTGATCTATCCTATTCATTAGTTTCCTGCTTGCCTTACTTTTGTTTTCGATCCTTGTTGCTTTAATATTGTCAAAACTCCCTGCACTTCCTCCGTATCTTTCGAGAAGTGGTTTAATAAAATCTCCTTGTTTGTCTGAACCTACAAAAGTGTGGATTTTCCAAAGTAGAGCGTAAAAATCTGTCATCTTTCGAGCCTTGATTCTGAAATTAGGACGTTTAATAGGGTTATTTGTATCAAAAACTGATAAAAATTCCATATTGTTTATTTCCTCCCAAATCTCATCTTTAAATTCTTTGTGTATTTTAAAAAGAATTTCTGCACCGATGTAATGTTTTGCTTCTTTAATTTTTGGCAATGCGCCATTGATAGGATTTGTAATATTATTTAATCCGCACGCTCTTTTTGTTGCTAATAGCCATTCTTCAATATCATCCTCAAATTTATCTTTATGATGAGTCTGTTCAATTACTTTCATTCCATTCGAAAAGCTTTTTTGGGGTTTTAGAATATTTTGCTCTACCATTGTTAAAAAAGCGCTCTTATCTTTTGCTTGACTGTATTGATAATTTAAAGCATCAAGATATTTTGTTGGATTTGAAATAGCTTTTTCAAGGCTATTAAAACCGATTGTGTCACTTATTTTTTCTTCATGACTATTAATGTATAATTGTATTAATTCTGCTAAAAAACATTCCTCAACAAATGGATAGATGTGATCTATTTTATCATCTTTGTTTTTGGGTAATTCAATTTGGAATTTGTGCGTTTCGGGTTCATCGTTAAAACGAAAATCAAAAACTGTTTTCGTCTCTTTTATTTGCTCTTCGTAAAATCTATTCATTAAAAATTAGTTAATGACTTTGCGTTTCTCGCTCTCTCTTCACTTTCGAATTTTGCCAAATAGTTTTCAGTCGTTTTTAGATTTGAGTGTCCTAAACTTTCACTAATGTATGATATGTTAGCTCCTGATCTTTTTAACACTGTAGCATAGGAATGCCGGGCGTGATATGTTGTTATTTTTCCTATCTCTAAGCTTTTCCCTATAGATACCATGTATTCATTAATGTGACGTGTGAAATTTTTTATTTTACGCCTTTCATTTAAGGGAGTTTCTCTGCCGGTTAAAATATTAAATATAAAAGTATTAGGTGAAACGTTTTTATTGCCCCATCTTTCAATAATAGTTTTTATCTCGGGAGTAATAACAGCTCTTATCTCTGACATTCTACCTTTTCCAAATGTTTTTTGCCTATAAAAGTATATCTCTCCATTTTCAATATTTGAATACTTCAATTTGCAGAGGTCAGTAATATTAATACCATTGCATAAATATGAAAAGAACCATAAATCTCTACATCGCATCATTGTTTCGTTCTTGCATTTAAAGTTTACTATTGCTCCAACTTGTTTTATAGTTAATGCCATTGCTCGGCCAGATGGTTCAGGAATTTGATACTTATTAACTCCAAATGGATAATCGCTTTCTTTAATTATGCCAGCTTCTTTTGCTTCATTAATAACTGCCCTTAAAGCTCTCATAAGCATTGAAACGGTTGTGTAAGTTTTTCCGTCTTCAAGTAAATGCCGTTCAAACTTTTTTAGCCAGTCTGTAGTAATTGAAGAGTATCTAATATTTTCTCCTGCAAATTTTATTAAGTTGTTAAGAGTGTTCTTATACCAGTCAGAGGTGCTTATTTTCCCCTCTTTTGATAGTCTTTGAACCCTTGCGTTAAAGGCGGTGTTTATTGTATCTCCTGTTGCCTTTGTAAGCCTTTTATTTAAATTGATGAAACTGAAAGTATCTGTTTCCCCTAATTCCTTAACGTGTCTTTTTGTAATATCGAAAACTCTTTCCAAGCTTTCTCTTATTTCGATTAATTTTCTTGACTTACTTTCAAACAGTATTTCCCATTCAGCTTCGCACAATTGGTAACCGGTAGAATAAAATGAAGAGTGCCTTTGAAAAGTTACTCTAATCCGGATAGGGCAATTTTCTTTTTTATCCTTTTTTCTAATATCCCTTATTAGGGTTACTGTTATACCTTTAATAGAGTATTTTAACATTTGCTTTAGAATAGAACCAACAATAGAACCAACAATTCACCAACAAATATACAGATTGTTTGAAAAAAAATGATACTTGAAATTGCTAAAATCTGCTTATTTGCTTCTTAAGGGCAATTTTTAACACTAAATGAAAATTGATAAAAACGAGTGAAATTTACTTCATTATGCCTTACAAGCAGAGGGTCACAGGTTCGAATCCTGTTGCTCCCACAAAAGAAAGCCCTTCAGATTAATTCTGAGGGGGTTTTTTGTTTTTATAGATCGAGAAATATTTTAAAATCGGAACTATCTGTTTGCGCATTTTTGTGCAATTCATCATATTTTCTTAGTAGGTGGTTATTTCAAAATGATAAAGAAGGCCTGTTATTTACTTGGTTATATCAAGTATCCCTATTCTTATGTAATAGAGATATCTGATAGATGCAGTGATTTAGATTTCACAATTGTGAACAATAAACAATCCACAAAAACGATCTGAGCCTCTTTGGTATTATAATGTGTAGGATTTATCAACAATAGTGAGGAGAGTAGGTGCCATTCTAAAAGCAATTTTTGACAGTTCTGATGATGTTTGGTTCTTTGTAGGTCCTGACTACAATGTTATTTTCTTTAACCAAAAAGCTTTTACTAACGGAAAGGTATTGCATGGAAAGGAACTAAAAGAGGGCGATAGTATACTTGAATATGCAAGAGATACGAAAAACAATATAGACACTACGTTTATTTCGAGATTTGAAAAAGCACTTAATGGTGAAATAGTCAAAGAAGAACAGCATATAGAATACGGATCAACATCCTTATGGTTTCAATCTAAATATATCCCGGTTTATGAATTTGAAACCTTAATAGGAGTTTCAATAACGGTTTCGGATATAACAAAAGAGAAAAATTTGGAAATAGAACAAGCAAAAGCTCAGGAAGAAATTCAAAAACTACTGAAAAGAAGAGAACAATTCCTTAGTATTGTCAGCCATGAACTTCGCACTCCAATAACAACCCTGCGTGCTTCTCTGCAATTACTAAATAAAGGACTCTCTAATCATCCACTTGAATCACTTCTTCAGAAATCTAATAATAGTTTAGGTAAACTAAATAACATTATTGAAGACTTACTAACTATAACTAAAGTAAAGGATGGGCACCTTACGCTAAATAAATCTTATATTACTATTTCAGATGTTGTAAATGATTGCTGTGAGCATATCAGAACATCAGGTAATTATAAAATTATAACAGAAGGAGATTTAGACTTAGAGGTATACGCAGATCCCCTTCGTATTGACCAGGTGCTGGTTAATTTAATTAATAATGCTATCAAATATGCTCCCAAATCTTTTGATGTTATAGTTAGAATCGAAAGAGTTGAAAACACAGCCAAAGTTTCTATAATAGATAAAGGTCCTGGGATCGCAGAAGATAATGTTGCGCATTTATTTCAACGCTACTATCAAGTAGAGAGTAACGGATATCAACAATCCGGATTAGGATTAGGCCTTTATATCTCAGCAGAAATCATCAAACGTCATGAAGGGAAGATCGGAGTTGAAAGCACGTTAGGGATCGGAAGTACCTTTTGGTTTACTCTGCCATTGAGTGACTCTTAAGTAAGCTATCGCTAATAAAAGATCACTCACTTGTATTATCACATAAAAAGTACTCAAAAGGAATCTTAATTACAGATTTATTATCATGAGCGGGGTATTGCCCTTATGAAGATAGGATTATATTTTAAGTTGAGGATTTTAATTAACAGTTGCTATCATATCGTCAGGGATATGGGATAATAAATATCTCATTTTAACATCTTTGTGTAAATACTACACATTTTTAAAATCGATGAAACTATATCAAAAACGATGCGTAGGTAAATGTAGGTTTATAATTGGTTAGTTTTGAACATCTCCATCCTCCCCGTTTGGAGATGTTCTTTTTTATAGATATTCTTCTTATATAGATCTTACTTTTTAATTTCCGTAACATTTATTAGATTTGCTAAAAATATTAGCATATGGTGTTTTTAACTATCTCAGAACGCTTGCAGATTTACACGAGATATATCGGACAGAAAGTTATTTTAATACACAAGTACTTTGGATACAGGGAGGTTATGGGTATACTTACGGGAATAAATTCGCAGGAAATACAAGTAAGTATTGATAATCAGGATTACTGGATCAGGATTTATGATGCAGGCCCTGAAATTAAACTTTTTTTAAAGCCATTAAGCAGGTTAACAGAAGATGTAAAACAAATTGCTAATAATTTACCTATTCAAAACTTTATTACTCAGTATTATATTCGCCTGGGCTTTGATATGCCTGTTTTTATTGCTCCAGGTCATCCCGCAAATTGTAAATATGTGGAGGAGCTGGGCCTTGCAACTTATAACGAGCCGGAGGTTATACTGCAATCTTTGCAGCAAAACAATGCATCCGGTTTTTATTCGTTTTAATAGTATTTGATTTATTGTAATGTATGCAGTTGTTGATATAGAAACTACAGGCGGATATGCAGCAGCAAATGGCATTACTGAAATTGCAATTCGTATTCACGACGGCGAAAAGGTTACTAAGCAGTTTGAAACTTTAGTAAATCCCCGGCAGGAAATTCCCTATTTTATCAGGGGACTTACGGGGATTACAGATGAAATGGTGTGTGCCGCACCTTCTTTTTCAGAAGTTGCGGCTACGGTATATGATTTATTGAAGGATAATATATTCGTAGCCCATAATGTAAACTTTGATTATTCATTTTTACGTTATCATCTAACTCAGGCGGGGTATGAGTTAACATGTAAGAAACTCTGTACAGTAAAGCTTGGAAGAAAGATTTTTCCGGGCCTTCCTTCTTATAATTTACGTAAACTGTGTACTAGCCTTCAAATCCCTTTGGTTAATCATCACCGTGCGGGTGGAGATGTTGATGCTACAAGTGAGCTCCTTACATTGTATATTCAGAATGACCGGGAAGGACATATTTATACTTCTCTACACGGAAAAACGAAAGAGCATCAATTGCCACCAGCAATAAGCAGAATAGAAATCGACAAGTTGCCAACCACTCCAGGCGTTTACTACTTTAAGGGAAGAAATGGTAAGCCTTTGTATATCGGGAAGGCAGTAAATATACGAAAACGGGTTCTGTCTCATTTTACCGGAAACAATGCAGGAAGGCAGCGTCAGGAATTTTTAAAAAACATTCACTCCATTGATTATAAAGAATGCGGGTCTGAATTAGTTGCTCTCATTCTTGAAGCAGTAGAAATAAAACAATTTTGGCCGATATATAACAGGGCATTGAAACGATTCGAGCAGGCTTACGGATTGTTTATGTTTGAAGATCAGAAAGGTTATTTAAGGTTAGCAATTGATAAACGGACCAAATATTCTGCTCCGGTTTATACGTTCAATAATCTGTTAGATGGTTATACTACTTTAATAGCCTTAGTTAAAGAGTTTCAGCTCTGCCCTAAACTTTGTTTCATTCAAAAAAATAAAGAAACATGTACAGGAATTACTGAAGAATATTGCAAAGGAGCCTGTAAAGGAGATGAAACAGGAATTAGCTATAATGATCGTGTACGACAAGCTATCGAAAAGTTCAAATCTTCATTACCGTCATTTTTGCTTACTGCGGAAGGGCGTACGAATAATGAGTTGGTTTGTGTGCTTCTGGAGAAAGGAGTGTTTTTAGGATTGGGGTATTTTAAAAGCGATGTTGACATCCGGGATATGGAGTATATAAAAAGTAACATCAATCAGTACTCATCTAATCAGTACATTGTTAATTTAATTTCAGACTATGCACTTCGATACCCCAATAGGATTGTTAATATAAATTAAGCAGTCAGGATGAAGATTAAAGGTTTATTAGCAATAGGTGTATGTTTTCTTTTTTCATGTGTTATTAAACCGGAAGCGCAAAAAAGACGGTTGATAAATGTAAATGATACTATTCGTTCTGAAAGTTACCAAGGAATAATTCCATGTGCCGATTGCCCTGGGATTAAAACAACACTTAAATTGGTTTTTGGAAGAGATAGTACCTATACATTAAGTGAAACGTATCTTGAACGAAATAACGGCAAGGCTTTTTTAACCGAAGGGAGTTTTAGGATGGAACAAGGGTATGATGAAGATCCAAATGCCGTTTTGATTATTCTTAATCCTGGTAAGACTGACGGAGAAAGGTACTATCTAAGGTTTTCGAAAAATCCGGAAGTTCTCCTGATGCTAACGGCCAATCGAGAATTAATAGATTCCAAACTGAATTTTAAGCTGATAAGAGTAGAAAAATAGCCTGCAGAAACATTTTCCGCAGGCCTGCTTGATTTAAAAATTAAATGTTGTGCCAATACTTATTGAATAATCTGCAAAAGCCGCATCACCGATGTATTTGGTACCGGTCATGTTTGATCTGATTTCATCAGGATAACTTTGTGTGCGGTTACGAACCAATGCAATTGGAGCATAGATGTACGTATTCACATTTCTGAATTTATAAACTACTCCCGGTTCTGCCGAAAGGATATAACCGGGCCTTCTAAAGCCTCTGTTTCCTCCAATAAGGTCGTGAGCTGGCAGGCATTCATCACGTAAGCCGGCAGAAATTGTAAATTTATTAATAGAGTAATTTGTTCCTACACGGATCATATACTGATCGGGAACACTCATGACATCGGTAGTATACGCAATTGCCGTTGCCGAAGGAGTACCTCCGCGTGCTGTTGAAACTCCATTCCTTTCTCTCGGATTAGCTAAGTAATAAAAGTTGCCATACAGGTTAACTTTATTTGATACAGTATAGAATGTATTTATTTCGGCTGTTATACCTGTACCACCATCACCCAGCTGGATAGACTGATCTACCGGGCCCATAATCTTGGTGTCGTTAACGGTATAAAACTGGTCCTTTACTTTATACCTTCCTGTAGGAAGTTTAATACCTAAACCCGCCTGGATATTTGCCTTTTTAGCAGGGTTTAAAAGCCACCTGTAAGCGCTGATACGAATATCACCAATGCCGAACGAGCCTGTATTGTGCCTTGCAGCGCCTCCGTGCTCGTATAAAGAGGAGCGTGTATTTCCAATAACCGGTACATCTAAAGATAAAGACCACCGGCTGCTAAGTGACCTGGTTAATGAAAGATCCAATGTATAAGCGTGGTTAATTACTTCGGTGCCCTGTTCTACACGCTGTTTTTGTTCTTCGCTGCCGCTAAAGTGTCTGAACGACTTGTAATACCTGTTGTTGGCATTTAGCGACCATTTACGAGAAATACTGTCGTGCTCACCCATTGTATGGTCCATAGTGCAAACATTCCCTGTGCTGCGAATTGCAACGCAACCTTGTCCATAAGTTTTATATGTTCCTATTAATAAAAGGAACAGAAAGAGTTGAAGTTTCATGATATTGGTTAGAATATAATTGATATATGTTATCCGAATAGCTTTAATGTGCCAATTCGATACAGCATCTGTAATACTTATTGTTAATAAATTGGATGAATTTGTTAAAACTTAACAAATTTGTTTAGAAGGTCTTCGCTTAATTTTTCCGGTGGTTCTCCTGGAATGTCTATAAAGCAATCTAAAATACGTGAGGGAGTATAAATACTAATTAGAGGTTTAATAAACTCAACTTTTAAGAAACTATATGAAACGGGCTCATAGTTATATTCACTGCTTAAACTGTTTTTCTTGAGGGAATCATTGTTTTTCTTGGGATTAGTGTCTGATATGTTCGGGGCGAAGATTTCGAATCCTTTGGTTTCTTTTCCTACAACTGTTTTAGGAAGACAAATAAAGTACATAGCATCTTCAGTAAGCCTGAATTTGACAAAATGATAGGTAGCATCTTTCAAATGAATTAATCCGTTAAATAATTCATACTCCTTATAATCCTGTAATCCGGACAAGTTTACAGGAACACGAATCTCTATCAGTTCGGAGTTGATTATTTTATTGCTAACCACTTTTACAGTTAAACCACTAATAACATTTCCCCATATATAGAATACATGGATGCATAGCAACAATATGGAAACGTATTTCTTCAAAGGGTTATTGGTTAGCTAAAGCAAGTACAAGATAGACTGTTTATTTTAAAAGAAAAAATTTAACGTAACAATTTTTTTGCAAAAGAGTTTTGTTGAGATTATAGAAATAAAAAAGGGCCAAGTATTACTTGACCCTACATCTACCTATGAAAAAACGTCCTTTTGGGAAGGACATAGTTGTATACGGTATTTAAAAAGGAAATGTTACAGGTAATTAAACTATTTTTAAATTTTTGATGTGCTGTGTTAAAGAACAATCCCTTTTGATCTTTTCAAAAGGGATTGCGTCTTCTTGTCCCGGTGGCTGATGAAACTGTAATAAGCTAACAAATAGGAGCTTCGGGAGTTTTAATGAGTTTAAACTATTTTAAGGGCCTTCCTTTCGTGAAGATATTTCCTGATGTAACAAATCGTTGTATTTTTCTAAAAGCCAGATATATCTTTTCATCCAATGAGTAACGGCATCTACATCTTGTAATTCATCGGGTTGTTGTTCGGCGGTTTCGGGTTTTGAATATTCAGGATCGGAGGAATTAGAGCTATTATTTTTCATAGTTTCGGCTCTTAAAGATAGCTTTTTAAGAGCTGAAAAGAAATTTTTTTCTATTCTGCTATTGTTCCGCAGATGGATTGTCTCGGTGAAGAGATTTTATTTTATGCCTTTAAAAGATATATATAAAGGGCATAAAGCATTACAAGAAGTATTATGGCCAGGAGCAAATAAGTATTAAACTTATCATTATGCTCTCGTTCCTGGTAACTTTTTCCCTGGTGGTTCATGCTTTCTGTGTACATTCAAGCAATTAAAAGCCTGATAGTTTTGGAATTGTACAACAACCAGAAAGGGTTTTAGTTTTATAAATATTGAGCGTATATAAAAGAGAACCCCGGCAATAGAGTGTAACCGGGGTTTATAGTGAGAGTCGTTGTTAATGTTTTGAAATATATCAAGAACTTAACAGTCCCATGTATCGCTATCTCTGAAAATGCAGCAACATCCTGTTGTGTCAAAAAGAATATTAACAGCATCAGGTTCGTTGGCAAATGCAAGTATGAATGGAAATGGTTTCATAGTAAATTTTATATTTTAGACTGCTATACGCCCTAAAGTTTTAAAAGTTACAGAGAAATTTGTCTTGTCTTTTATTTCTTAATACTCTTTGTATTAAATGCAGATAAGACGTTGTTTTCCTAAATAAATATTTAACTTAGAACTCAATTCTTGTGCAAAAACCTGAGAAACGCTTTTAAGAGTTTGCCCCAAAAATTATAACCAATTGGACCTGGAATTAGGAATGAAAACTACTGTTGAGGAGCTTCTGAAAACTATTGCTGATCTTCAGTTAAAAAATGACGAATTAGTTGCTGAAAACCAGAAATTAAAAGCAGACAATGAAGAGTTGCTGGGTCAGATCAATCAGGAATCAGAAACTACAGCGGCGGAACGTGAAAAGGAGTTATCAGAAAGTGAGGACCGTTTCCATTTTATGGCCAATATTATCCCGCAGCAGGTTTGGGTCGCCAATAAGGAAGGAGATGTGATCTATTATAATTCAGTTACTTTAAATTTCACCGGTTATACTTTTAATGAACTGAGAGGCTGGGGATGGGAGGAAATGATTCATCCGGAAGATTTGGAAGAAACAAAGGCATGCTGGTCCCGGGTATTAAAAACGGGTGAAGAATTTGAACTGGAACATCGTCTCCGGCGTAAAGATGGCGAATACAGATGGCATTTAACCCGGGCCGTAGCTTTTAAAGATCGGGTTGGAAAAATTAATACATGGATAGGTACAAATACAGATATTCACGATCAGAAATTATCCTCGGAAGAGTTGAGAAAAAGTGAAACGTATTTCCGGCAACTTGCAGATCAAAGTCCTTTTATGATCTGGAAAGTGGATGAGAAGGGCTTTTGCAATTATGTAAATAAGCCCTGGATTAATTTCACCGGGATGGAATTTGAAGAAAGCATGATTCTTGGCTGGGGTAAGGCCTTTCATCCGGAAGACATGGCGAAAGAATACGCAAAGTTTATGCAGTGCTTTAATCAACGAAAAGCTTATCACTCTAAATTTCGAATCCAGCGTTATGATGGACAGTACAGGTGGGTACTGGCCCAAAGCAACCCCTTAGTGGGTGTAGATTTTCAGGGGTATATCGGGAGTTTAACCGATATAACAGAACAAGAGTTAGCACAACAGGCTACACGTTTGCTTATGCAAAAGAAAGATGAATTTATGAGCATAGCCAGTCATGAGCTTAAGACTCCGATTACAAGTATGAAGGCTTCGCTTCAGATTGTTCAGAGGATCTCAGAAAAAAATGCTGAAGTAAGAAATATCCACTCGTTCATTGAAAAAGCTAACAAGCAGGTAAACAAGCTAAGCGGTTTGGTTGAAGATTTGCTGGATGTAACAAAGATCCATGCAGGAAAGATGATTTTTACGCCAGCTTCCTTCAATATTAAAGATGTCATATCAGACTGTTTAGATCAACTTCAGGAATTCGCCTCTTCGCATCAAATTGTGTTAAAAGGCGATGCGGATATTTTGGTAATAGCAGATAAACATCGTATCGAGCAGGTTATTGTTAACTTTCTTTCCAATGCTATAAAATATTCTCCCGATGCTGATCAAGTAATACTAACGGTAAAGAAAGAGCCCAAAAGTGTTAAAATAGAAGTGAGGGATTTTGGTATCGGCATTCCAGGGGATAAGGCAGACTTTGTATTCGACCGGTTTTTCCGTGTGCAGGAGTCTTCCCAAAAGTTTTCCGGTTTGGGATTAGGCCTTTATATTTCTGCCGAAATCATAAAAAGGCATGGCGGAGACCTCGGAGTTAACAGTGTGGAAGGAGAAGGATCGGTGTTCTGGTTCCGATTGCCATTAATACATTCTTCCCTTAATTAGTACGTTCTGCTGCAAAAGCCTCCAAAATTACACTCCACTTAAAGCCCGGTTGAACTTCCCATACACGAATGTAATGGTACTTTCTGACTTTTCCTTTCTGCTCGGTTTGCGCCTCGCCGTAGGTATATGCAAGCTCGCCGCTGTAAGCCCTGTCAGCCTGAGTAGGTGTTGACAAAAGCTTTAAATTTTGTTTATTCCAAAAGTCCGTTACTGCTTTTTTCCCAATAACAGGTTCGAAACCGGGGAAAAGGAGCCGTGTATCTTCCGCCAGAAATTCTTCCCGTGCTACCCGGTTATTTGCTTTCAGGATAGTTGAAAAAAGTTTATCGGAACTTAATACAATGTCTTCACGCTGCTGGAGTCTGCTTGTTGATTGCTGGTGAATATATCGGCCATTCTCCGGATCTATAAACACAAGTTTTGGCTTTGAAACTGGTTTTTTATGAGGTATTCCAATATCAAGGGCCAGTTTCCATAACCCTTTTTTGTTTTTCTTCCATACAGAAAGGTACTGACCGTAACTTGTGATTTTACTTGAATCGTTTTCTTTGTAGTTATAGGGGCCGGTAGTGAAACCCCAGTCGCCGCTTTTAGAAATCTTTGCCCATACCGGTTCCCATACTAATACTTCCGAATTGCCGGGAAGTTTATCTTTAAAAAATTCCTGAGCATTTGTTGGTCCGGGTTTAAATACAACTGTATTCGCATCAGATACTTTAAGAAATCCTGTTTTAATGCCTTTGCTTTTTACAAGAGCTGCAAAATAGTTTTCAAGCGAAACTAATTCGCCGGTTTTATTCTGATTTTTCTGTGCTAAAACACTCTGACTTATGGATAACAGCATAATAGCAGACAACACTATTTTTGATATAATGTCAGAACTCCTGTTCAACCTATAGTCATCAACACTTCTCAAATCTGCTTTACTTTTTATAATTAAATCCTGCTCCAGGTTGTACCTTCCTTGCTGTCTTTTAACTGAATTCCCAGATCCTGTAGTTGTATGCGAATCTTGTCAGATGTAACATAGTCCTTATTTGCTTTTGCCTGCATTCTAAGCTCAATTATCAAATCCATCAACTGGCTTAAGTCATCTGTTTGCGTGATTTCCTCCTTTAATCCTAAAATGTCGAAAATAAACGAATGCATTAAAGTTTTCAGCGCATCCAGATTGGCCTGATTTATAGAAAGCTTTTTATCGTACAAACTATTGATAATCCGTACCGCTTCAAAAAGTTCAGCTATTGCCACCGGACTGTTGAAATCGTCGTTCATGGCTGCATAGCATTTTTCGGAAAGGGTGGCAATATCAATTTCTGCATCTGTTTTTTCAGATACTTTTATCTTTTCTAAAAGAGCGTATGCATTCATCAAACGTTTAAAGCCTTTATCGGAAGCATCCAGGGCTTCGTTTGAAAAATCTAATGTACTTCTGTAATGGGCCTGCAACATAAAAAAGCGGACAGTCATGGGCGAATATCCTCTTTTAAGCAGCGGGTGATTGCCTGAGAAAAGTTCGAGGGGCAAAAATCCATTTCCTGCCGATTTGGACATGCGGGTGCCGTTTACCGTAAGCATGTTGGTATGTACCCAATATTTGGCCGGTTCTGAATGATTGCAAGCCTGCGATTGCGCAATTTCATTGGTATGATGGGTAGCAGCAAGGTCCATTCCTCCTCCATGAATGTCAAAAGTTTCACCCAGATATTTTGAACTCATTGCCGAACATTCTATATGCCATCCCGGAAAACCCCATCCCCATGGTGACGGCCAGCGCATAATATGCTCAGGCTTAGCTTTAATCCACAAGGCAAAATCGAGGCGGCCTTTTTTTTCATCCTGGCCGCCCAGCTCACGGGTATTTGCCAGAAGTTCGTCCATATTTCGATTAGTAAGGATGGTGTAATTGTGCTGCTGGTTGTACTTTTCTACATCAAAATAAACAGTACCGTTAACTTCATAGGCATATCCGTTGTCAATTATTTCTTTTACCATTTCAATCTGCTCGGCAATGTGTCCTGTAGCAGTTGGTTCGATGTTGGGAGGCAGATTATTAAAAAGCCGCATTACATCGTGAAAGCCAATAGTGTATTTTTGTACAATTTCCATTGGTTCCAGCTGTTCGAGACGGGCCTTTTTTGAGAATTTGTCGTCCCCTTCGTCCCGGTCGCCTTCTAAATGTCCTGCGTCAGTAATATTTCGTACATATCTTACCTTAAAATCTAGGTGTGTCAGATACCGGTAAATCAGATCGAAGGAAACAAACGTACGGCAGTTTCCAAGATGTACATCGCTGTAAACAGTGGGCCCGCAAACGTACATCCCAACAAAAGGAGGATTTATGGGTTGGAAAAGTTCTTTTTTTCTTGTTAAGGTGTTGTATATAACTACATTGTTATTCATACTGTAAACATACTAAATTGAGACGTTTTTAATTTTTGCTGAATTCAACATCGCTTCTCACCGCGTAATGGTCAGAAAGCTTTTTATCTATAATACGGTAACTTTTTATGTTGAAATCATTAGTGGTAAGTATATAATCGATTTGAAAGTTAGGAAATTCGCCATTGTAGGTAATTCCAAAGCCACTTCCTTTTTCACGGAAGGCGTTTTTCAATCCATCAGAAAGTGTATTTAAGGCAAAAGAAGCAGGAGTATCGTTAAAGTCACCTGCAATAATATAAGGCAATCTGCATTCCTGCGTTTCTTTTTTTAATAAAAGGGCCTGCTCGCTGCGTTTTAAAAATGCCTTTTTCAATAAACTTCCTATACGGCGGGAAGATTGCACATTCGTATTTATTTCTTCGGTAACCTCTTTCAAGTATTTATAATCTTCGGGTTGAAAACTGATGGACTGGAGATGAACATTATAAATTCTGAATTGTTTTTTTTCTACCTGTATGTCCGAGTAAATGGCTTCATTTCCTCCGGAAGAATTCGGAAAACGGATACGCCCTTTGTTTTTTATAGGGTATTTTGAAAAAATAGCTAAACCCTGGGCTTCGTAATTATTGTCAATATAGGGCTCGAAATAATACTGGTGCGTTTGCAAAATTTCTCTCAATGTTTTGCTGTTATGATATTCGCCCGTTTTCCTTGTCCAAAATTCCTGGATGCAAATAACGTCGGGTTGTTCTCTTCGTATTACATCCAGTATCTGATTTTTAATTGTTTTGTCGTTATTGTAATCGAATTTTTTAAAATAATGAACATTATAAGTCATTATTCTGATGAAGTTTCTTGATGATTTTGGAACATCAATTGCAGCCGATTCTCTGAAACCCATGCTGTTTACAATCCAGTTATAGCCAATCAAAATGCAAACAGCAGAGATAAGGGCTAATTTCCACTCTTTAAACAGCCAGAAAATTACAAGAAGTAAATTAATAAGAAAGAGCCAGGGATATGCCAGCCCGAAAAATGAAACCGGCCAGAAATAACGCGGATTAATAAAAGCGGCAAGATAGCTTAGTAGCAGAAAACCTGCCATTACCAGATTAAAAACAAGAAGAACTTTAATAAAGAAACTTCTGCCCGATTTTCTTTTAGATTTTCTTTTCATCGCTGTTAAGAAAGGATTCGAAGCTTTTGTTTAAGCCTCATTAAATCGGATATCATTCTTTATTACTCGCTTTAAATAACTGTTCTTTCTCCTGCCTGGTTAGGCTTTCATATCCTGATTTGGAAATTTTATCCAGTATTTTATCAATCACATCCTGATCAGGGAGCCTGGTAGCTGTGCCAGCAGACTTTGTTTGCACATTTTTTATTACATGCAGCTTTTGTTTCCTTTTAAAAAGCTTGCTCCAGTCGGTACCTCGTCGTAATTGTTTTATATAAACAAATCCGAGCAGCGCTCCGCCTAAATGTGCAATACTTCCTCCCGGATTATTGCCTGCAATACTTAAAATATCCATCAGTATAAAAACCAGCGCAAGATATTTTAATTTTACTTCACCAAAAAACAGCAGCATAATAGAATAATCGGGAACGAGTGTAGCCGTAGCAATAACAATAGCACTTACGCTTGCAGAAGCTCCCAGAATAAGTGCTGCCGGCAGGCTGCTCTGAAATACCGGAAAGAGATTATAAGCTAAAATAAAGATAGCTGCACCCGCTAATCCGCCTGCAAGGTAAGTGAAGGTAAATTGCCTGGCGTTCATGAAATCCTCAAAAATTCTTCCCATCCAGTATAGCCAAAGCATATTAAACAGGATATGGAAGAACTCCGTATGAGTAAACATGTAAGTAAAAGGAGTCCAGAATTTATACAGGAAAGCCGGAAGATAGGCCGGCATAGCCAGCTGTGCTGTTATCCAACCGCTTATAATTCCGTCATTCCCTCCCAAAACTTCCAGGACATGAATAATTCCGATAAGAAGGAAAACGGCAATATTTATCCCGATAAATAAATTCATCCGGCTGCCGGAATGAACCATTTTAAACCAAAGTTCTTTGAATAACGACCTGTTCATATAAAACCTCCCGGTCTCCTTATTTTCCAGATTTTTATCAGTATGAAACCAAATAGTGCGCCTCCTAAATGAGCGAAGTGCGCAATAGAATCACCTGAAAAACGGGCTACCCCCAGGAATAATTCTATTACGACGTAAATGGGAATTAAGTATTTAGCTTTTACCGGAAACGGGAAAAAAAGTAAAAATAATTCCGCATTCGGAAAAAGCATTCCAAAGGCAATTAAAAGGCCGAAGATAGCACCAGAAGCGCCTAACATCGGGCTTGTATAAATTTCTCTTACTGTATTTAATTGTTCCTGGCTTGTAAATTGAAATGAATTAAGATTAAGTGCGATATGCCCGGTAAGTGAATAAAGCTCAATAGCTTGTACCGCCTCCTGTAAAACCAACGCTCCTAAGCCTGTTATCAGGTAAAAATTAAGGAACCGCTTTGACCCCATCAGGTATTCAAGTGCAGTGCCAAAGGTAAAAAGGGCAAACATGTTGAAAAAAATATGCGCCCAACCGCCATGCATAAACATATAGGTAACAAGTTGCCATACTTTGAAAAAAGGGGAGTCAAAATAAAAAACTGCAAACCATTGAACGAGTGGAGAATTTTCAAAAAGCAATGTGGCAATAAAAAAAATGATATTTATGATAAGCAGATTTTTTACTACCGGAGGAATATTAGCAAATGGCGAGGATCTGTAGCTATTCATTATATGCTTTCTCTTTATTTTTCGAATTTTTGTAACAGTTCTTCCAGTGTAAAGGTAATAATTACCGGTTTACCGTGGATAGAGGTATTAGGCATCTGGCATGCAAACAACTGATCTATGAGGTTGTTCATTTCTTCCTGAGATAAAGCTGTGCCAGGGCGTATTGCAGCGTTACGGGCAAGTGTTTTTGCCAGATTATCTCGCTTGTCGAGTTTTAAAAGTGCAAAATTGTTTTTAAAGCCTTCTATCAATCGCTCCAGCATTTCTGCCTCATTAATGTTTGAGCCGATGTCTGCCGGAATTCCTTCTACGATAAGTGTGTTTTTTCCAAATTCCCTTATCTGAAATCCCAGCGCCTGAATGTCGGGTAACAATTCTTTTACCAGTTCAAAATCAACTGCCGAAAGGGTTACTGTTTGCGGAAACAAACTTTGCTGACTTACTCCCTGGTGGTTCTCAAGTTCCTGCAGAAAGCGCTCGTATAAAATCCGTTCGTGTGCTGCCTGCTGCTCAATAAGCATAAAGCCCGATTTTATCTGCGAAATGATAAATCGGTTATGAAGCTGAAATATTTGCCTGTTACTATCAGCACTTTTGACAACTGCTTTTTCCTCCGGAAAGTCATCTACCGGTAGCTGGAACTGCGCAGGCTGCTCTGTTTTAACTATCTCGTATAGCGAGCCCCAGTTCTTGCTTATAGACGACGAGCTCTTCCGGTCGTCGTCAAAATTTCTCAGAAAGGGAAGTTCCCGATCTTGCTTTTGCTCAGATTGAAAAGGATTGAAATCTGGATTAAAACTGATTTGTGGCGGAACAATATCTTCGGGAGCTTTTGGAGTTATCATATGGCTGAACCCGGTTTCCTGATTAAAATCGAGTGTAGGAGTGATATTGTATTTACCCAGCGATCGTTTTACAGCCGAACGGATAATTGCATACAGGGCTTTTTCGTCCTGGTATTTAATTTCTGTTTTAGTAGGATGAACGTTAATATCGATTTTTGCAGGATCAATATCAATAAAAAGAACATATAGCGGATAGCTGTCGGCAGGTAGAACTTCTTCGTAGGCGTTTAATACCGCATGATTAAGATAAGGGTCTTTTATAAAGCGTTTGTTTACAAAAAAGAATTGCTCTCCCCGTGTTTTTTTAGCAAACTCCGGTTTGCCGATATAGCCTTTTAAATCAATAATGCTGGTTTCTTCTTCTACCGGAACTAGTTTTTGATTATACGCATTGCCGAAAAGATGAATAATTCGTTGTTTTAAGCTTCCCTTGGGCAAATGGAACACTTCGTTTCCATCGTGATGTAGGGAAAAGAACAGGTCGGGATGGGCAAGTGCTACCCGTTGAAATTCATCAATTATGTGCCGCAGTTCTACCGTGTTCCCCTTTAAGAAATTTCGGCGGGCAGGAGTGTTGTAAAATAAGTTTTTTACGCTGATGCTTGTTCCGGGCGGACATGAAACAGGCTCCTGGCTGATTACTTCAGATCCTTCTATGCTGATACAAGTTCCTAATTCATCTTCGTGTCGCCGTGTCCTGAGTTCTACCTGAGAGATAGCGGCTATTGAAGCCATCGCTTCTCCGCGAAAGCCCATGGTACGAATAGCAAACAGGTCATCGGCCTGACGGATTTTTGAGGTTGCATGCCTTTCAAAACACATCCGGGCATCGGTAATGCTCATTCCGCAGCCATTGTCGATAATCTGGATGAGTGTTTTACCGGCATCCTTAATGATCAGCTGAATTTTGTCAGCTCCTGCATCAATAGAATTTTCTATAAGTTCTTTTACTGCAGATGCCGGTCTTTGGACTACTTCACCAGCAGCTATCTGGTTAGCAACCGAATCTGGTAAAAGCTGGATAATATCAGACAAATTTCTTTACTCCTTCTATATTCGTTAGCTAAAAGTTAACATTTTTAGGCAGTATTATGTTAAATTTTTGCTTTTCTGGTTTTGAATGGTAAAGATAAGTTTGTTCGGTATAAATAAAAAGTAACTTTTAAGAGCCTTAATTACTTTGAAAGATTTTAACTTCGTAAAGTTCTCCTGTTTCCGGGTCAAATTTTGCAGAAGTGCTGTAAGTGAACTTCTTTCCTTTCTCTTCGCAGGAAAACTTCATTACTAAGGCTGGCCGTTCTTCCGAAGCTACATTGATTGTTTGTATGTGTTTAAAGGATGCTGGATTAGCCAGTTTTTTCTTTATATATGTTACTAATTGCGGATTTTCGCCGTTAGCTGCAATTGCAGGGTACTTTTGAGCGTAGTTGTTTTTATAGTATAAATAACCTCCAATACTAAGAATAATAACAGTTACAAGGATAGATATAAACCAATCTCTTCTGGATGAATCTTTTTTACTCATAATTGTTGTGTTGATAGTTTGAATTTTAATCACGAATGTAATTATTTTTAATAATCAATTCTAATACGCTTTTTATTTCCTGGTAGAAGTAGATGTATTAAAAAAAGATAGGGACAAAAGCTTTTTATTTTTGTAACGTTGTATTGACAGCCTGCAAAGGATTCTTTACATATCTAAAGCTTGATTCATTACAATGAGAGAAAAATTTCTTCAACTTTACTGTTGCATTTTTGCTTTAACCTTAACTATAACAGCCTGTGCCCAGCCTTCTACCCATGTCAGTAATCAAAAATGGGTATCCAATATACGGGAAGCAGAACTTGCTACAGTATTACTGAACAATCAGCCTGCTATTATTCCTTTACGAGATTTGCAGAGCAAAAAAGTTGCAAGTGTTAATTTAAGTGCATCTTTTAATACTGTTTTCGATAGCATATTAAATAAGTACGCTAAAGCGGATGTATTCTCAGCATTATCGTTTAATGCGTCTCCTGTGCAACTTAATCTTTTGAACGGCGATTTGAAATTTTACAACACTATTATTGTGCAGGTAACCGATGCGGGCCTTAATAACCCTGCCATCATGTCTTTCATCAAGGATATGGAAAAAAACAGGCAGCTTATTCTGGTATTAAACGGAAATGTTTCATCGCTGGCTAATTTAGACAGTATCAACAGTCCCATTATCTGGTCTGCAAAAGAATCGGCAGAACAGGCGCAGGTTTCAGCGCAGCTTATATTCGGAGGGCTGGCTGCAAGCGGTAAACTTAAACAGTCAGCATCTTTAAAATATAAACAGGGCGACGGTTTTGTTACCAGTGCTAACCGGCTAAATTACGCTGTTCCTGAGTCGGTAGAAATAAATTCAGATAATCTGATTCGCCCTATAGACGCAATAGTAGAAGATGCGATAAATAAAAAAGCTACGCCGGGTGCAGTAGTTCTGGTTGCCAAAGACGGGAAAGTAATTTTTAATAAGGCATATGGCTATTATACCTACGATAATCAGCGTGCGGACAGCATTGACGATATTTTTGATCTCGCTTCGGTTACTAAGATTTCAGCAACAACAATGGCAACAATGCGCCTTTACGAGCAGGAAAAGATAAAATTAGATACCAATGTTGGGGCCTATATTCCCGAGGCACGCTCCACAAATAAAAACGATATTCGGGTGAGGGAACTATTACTGCATCAGGCAGGGCTTGTTCCGTACATTCCATTTTATGAAAGTATTAAACCCGGTGAATATAGCCGTGATTCTTCTGAAATGTATCCGGTAAAAGTTGCGGATAATTACTACCTGCGGAAAGGGTATTTTGAAGATATTATGTGGCCTCAAATGGTAAAGTCGCATCTTGAAAGCAGGGGGAAATATGTTTACAGCGATTTGAGTATGTATTTTATGAAGGAGATTGTTGAAAGGCAAGCGATTCAGCCTTTAGCTCAATACGTTTCTGAACAGTTCTACCAGCCCCTCGGGATGAAAACAGCCGGGTTTAATCCGCGTTATCGCTTTCCGAGGGAAAAAATAGTTCCTACCGAGAATGATACTTATTTCCGGAAAACACTGCTCCAGGGGTTTGTACACGATCAGGGCGCTGCTATGGTTGGAGGAGTTTCGGGGCATGCAGGGTTATTTGCCAGCGCCAATGATCTTGCTATTCTTTTTCAAATGATACTGAATGGAGGTTCGTATGGAGGGATGCAATATTTTAAACCAGAAACGGTGAAGTTGTTTACCTCCAAACAATCAAATGTTAGCCGCCGGGGTTTAGGTTTTGACAGGTGGGATCCTGAAACAGGGACTTATCCTTCCAGTCTCGCTTCTTCGCAAACATTTGGCCACACCGGCTTTACCGGAACATGTGTGTGGGTAGATCCTAAATATAATCTGGTTTATATTTTCCTGTCGAACAGGGTTCAAACTCCGGGTGCAAATAAGCTTCAAAGCATGAATATCAGGGCAAAAGTTCAGGATGCGGTTTACAAAGCAATAAATAAAGCCGGAATTATAGAAAAGGAGTAAGAAGAAGATACGGATGCTAGGGATTAGCAGTTAGCTGATAGCCGGAAAAGCTTTGTTATTTATCAGCTACTATCCCCCTCTGTTAAATTGACGTTACAAAAACAATCGGTTTCTAATTTTCCTTTTAATTTGTAGCATGAGAATAGGTATTGTATGCTACCCTACCTTTGGAGGAAGCGGGGTAGTAGCTACAGAATTAGGCAAAGCATTAGCTGCACATGGCCACCAGGTTCATTTTATCACGTATAGCCAGCCTGCAAGGCTGGATTTTTTTTCCGAGAACCTGTTCTATCATGAAGTTTCTGTCTCAAAATATCCTTTATTTGATTTTCCTCCCTATGAACTTGCCCTGGCAAGCAAGCTGGTAGATGTGGTCCGCTTTGAAAAACTGGACCTTCTTCATGTCCATTACGCCATTCCGCATGCTTCGGCTGCGTTTATGGCCAAACAGATCCTTGCTACTTATGGAATTCATATTCCTGTAGTTACAACATTGCACGGAACCGATATTACCCTTGTTGGTAAAGATGTTACCTACAAACCCGTAGTAACTTTTTCTATCAATCAATCAGATGGCGTTACTGCGGTTTCAGAAGATCTGAAAAGATCTACTCTTGAACATTTTGAAATCAATAATGAAATCCGCGTTATCCAGAACTTTATTGATTCTGATCGTTTTAACCTGAAACCAAAGGATCATTTTAAAAAGGCAATCGCTCCAAATAATGAATGCATCCTGGTACATACCTCTAACTTCCGAAAAGTAAAAAGAGCTTCGGACGTAATTAAAGTGTTTAAAAAAGTTCTTGAACAGATTCCCTCGAAATTATTAATGGTTGGAGATGGCGTTGATCGGGTAAATTGTGAGCAACTTTGCCGCCAGCTGGGTATTTGCGAGAACGTACGCTTTTTAGGTAAACAAGATGCTGTTGAAGAAATTCTTTCTGTTGCAGATTTATTTTTAATGCCTTCGGAATCTGAAAGTTTCGGACTTGCTGCGCTGGAAGCAATGGCATGCAAAGTTCCGGTAATTTCTACCAATACCGGTGGTTTACCCGAGTTGAATATAAACGGAGTAACAGGATTTTTAAGCCCGGTAGGCGATGTGGATGATATGGCTAAAAATGCAATTTACATTTTAGCTGATAAGGAACGACTGCTTCAGTTTAAAGAGAATGCACTCAACAGGGCCAGGGAATTTGACTTAAGCCTTATTTTACCAATTTACGAAGATTATTACCGGGAAGTTATGGAAAGAAGCTTTTCGAAATATCAGAACGCCTGAAATTAATCAGGCGTTCTGAGTAAATTACTTCTTCGAGAAAAGAAGATAAACCGGAGTGCCAACTTCAATCCTGTTGTCTGTTTTAGTTAACAACCCCGTTTTTTTATCACGTTTAAATACTATTATATCATCTGTACCCTGATTGGCAACCAGTAAAAAGTTTCCCGAAGGGTCAATGGTAAAGCTGCGGGGAGTTTTTACAGAAGATGCTTCCCTTCCAACGTATGTTAATTTTCCTGATTTCTGATCAATTGAATAAATAACAATATCGTTAATATCTAAACGGTTGGAAGCATATAGAAACTTGCCATCTGCTGATATTTCAATTTCTGCTGCTCCAACATCTCCTTTAAATCCTTCGGGAAGCATTGTAATTGTCTGGAAAGGAGTAAATACACCCGATTTATAATTAAAGCCTATTACATCAGCAGAAAGTTCCTGGATAGTATAGGCAAACTTTCCATTCGGATGAAATGCCAGGTGCCGTGTTCCTTTACCTCCTTCAAACTGATAAAACGGAGGATTATTTTCTGTAAGCGGTTTGTTATCTGAAGAATTATACGGATAACTGATTAAACGATCCAGGCCCAGATCATTAACAATTAAAAAAGTATAATCCGGAGAGAATTGTGTTGAGTGGACGTGTGCTTTTTCCTGCCTTTCTTTATTAATGCCGTGTCCGGTATGCTGGATACTTTGTATAGATGAGCCCAGCTCACCGTTATTGTGTACTGGTAATACCGCTAAGTTGCCGCCAAAGTAATTCCCAACAATTACATTTTTATCTTTATTATCAATAGCAATGTAACACGGTGCACCACCCTCGCTCGAAACCTGGTTCAAAGAATCCATCTGGCCCGTAGATGGATTAAATTTAAAGGCTGTAACCTTTCCATTATCCACTTCATTAACTGCATACAAATACTTCTTATTGTGAGAAAGTGTTAAGAACGAAGGATTCTCTGTTTTTACTTTGTTTTTATATTGAAGTTGTCCGTTTTCAGAGTTAAATTCATAAACATAAATTCCTTCGCTTTTCCCCTGGGTATAAGTGCCTATCAGTAAATTGTATTTTGTTTGTGCCATCATAGCAAATGGAACAAATAGCAGAAGAAACGAGTTGAAAATTTTTTTCATTTTTTGTTCAGGTTTTTTACGCAAGGTAATATATGATTGAAAAACAATCAATTATTAAATGAAAAAAGCCCTTTTGGGGCTTCTTCTATTAGTTTATCAGGTGTTTTAGCTGGATGATTTCTTTTTCTTCCAGGTATCGCCATCTGCCTCTAGGCAGGTCTTTTTTTGTAAGGTTTCCGTAAACTACCCGGTCAAGTTTAATTACATCATAGCCAAGGTGCTCGAAAATCCTTCTTACAATCCTGTTTTTTCCGCTATGAATCTGAATGCCTACCTCGCGTTTGCTGCCTCCCTGCACATAACTGATTGCGTCTGGTTTTATAATTCCGTCTTCCAGTTCCAATCCAAAATCAATTTTATTTAAATCACCCTGTGTGAGGTTTCTATTTAGTTCAACCTGATAAATTTTTGTTATGTTATTTCTTGGGTGAGAAAGTTTTTCAGCAAGGTCGCCGTCATTCGTCATTAATAATAATCCTGTTGTATTTCTGTCAAGCCTTCCCACAGGATAAATCCGTTCTTTAGAAGCTTTTTCTACAAGCTGCATAACGGTTCTCCGCTCTTGCGGATCATCGGTTGTTGTAATATAATCCTTGGGCTTGTTCAAAAGAACGTACACCATTTTTTCACGCTTCAGAACTTCTCCGTTATAGCGGATAACATCTTTTGCCGGATTAACTTTATAACCCAGTTCAGAAACAACCTCTCCGTTTACAGAAACAACTCCCGCCTGTATCAGTTCATCCGCTTTGCGGCGTGAACAAACCCCGGCATTTGCTATATATCGATTCAGTCTGATTAAGCCGTCGTCTTCCTTAACCGGTGATTTTTTAGCTCTCAGGTTTCCCCTTTCAATCTTTTCTTCAGATGACCAGTTGCGTTTTTCAGGGTCGGAGCTTTTTTTATATCCTTGTCCTTTTCTAAAATCAGAATCTTTATAATTTTTATTCCCGAATTTATTTCTTTCACCTCTGAAATTTCCTGAATCAGAATCTCTCTTTGAATTAGGAAAGTTTTTTTTATCTCGGTTACCGTATGCTTTTCCCGGTGCGGAGCCAAATTCTTTTTTGTCTGAGAAATTTCTTTTCTCGTTCCTTAAATCCCCGCTATCGGATGTTTTATCCGTATTTTTTGAATAACTGTTGAA
The DNA here is from genome assembly GCF_047272945.1 of Rubrilithobacter danxiaensis. Classification (NCBI taxonomy): domain Bacteria; kingdom Pseudomonadati; phylum Bacteroidota; class Sphingobacteriia; order Sphingobacteriales; family Sphingobacteriaceae; genus Rubrilithobacter; species Rubrilithobacter danxiaensis. The sequence continues at coordinate 149,602 of NZ_JBKOPS010000008.1, read as the reverse complement.
AGGTTTTCCGCTACGCTTGAAGTCAGGAGAAGTATCCGAGTCAAACAATTTCTTTTTCCTGCTGTTTGAAGCATCAGATCTGCCTGATTTGAAAGTCTTTGATACAGAATTACTTGAAGACGGAGTGGAGCGGAATTTTTTGGACTTGTCGTCGCGACTGTTCCTGTTATTTTTTAATGGCATGTTCGGCGAATTAACCCGTTTTGTTAAGGGGTGCAAAGTTAATAAAATAACGCTAAAAACCGTGTCAGTGTTTTGTTTTTTAAAGACACAAAGGCTTATCTGTGTGGGGTTTAAAGCGCCCCTTTAACTGTGTAAAATGGTAACTATTTGTAAAAGAGGCATATAAAACGTACTTTTGCAAATTGTTTGGTTAACTTAAAAAAGGATCACATGATTAAGAAACACTTAATAGCGTGTTCCGTGTTGCTGCTATTTACAATTTTCACCAAAATTTATTTAGGCGGTAAACATAAGGACAACATTAAAGCAACTCCAAAGAAAGCAATTATTTCAAAGGAGGAGCCTAAAAAGGAGAAGGCAAAGCATTATTTAAGCTTTGCAAATGAAAAGCTCCCTGTACACAATCCAAAGGTTGCGGTTCGCATTAAAAAGGCTATAAAAGCAAATAAGTTCGAAAATCTTCAAACACACGCCTTACATAAGCAGGCGGCAAAATGGTTTCCTGTAATAGAGCCTATATTGAAAAAATACAATATTCCCGAAGATTTTAAATATGTTCCGCTTGTTGAATGTGGTTTGGAACGTGGAACATCTCATAAAGGAGCCTCAGGCTACTGGCAGTTTATGCCGCAGACTGCCCGCGATTACGGTTTAAAAGTGAATGGAAAAACCGATGAGCGCTGGGATATTCATAAATCGACAGAAGCTGCATGCCGGTATTTACAATCTTTATACAGCGAATTTCATAACTGGACTCTGGTAGCAGCAGCCTACAATCTGGGTGAAACCCGATTATGGAGCCAGATATCGAAACAAAAGCATCGTAATTATTTTAAGCTGAAGCTTAATCATGAAACGGCTACCTATGTTTATAAGATTGTTTCCATGAAAGAGATTATTGAGCATCCGGCAAAATATGGCTACGAGCCTAAAAAATCCTTGCTCGCCAATAATGATCCTGTAAGCGATAAAAAAAGCTATATCGATCCGAAGCTGCAGCGTAATGCTTTGGCTGCTTTTCAGTTCCTTCAGAATTAAACTGCTTAATTTTACACTTTCTGGATTTTGATTTTGACCTGATCAGGCATAAATTTCGCATCTTTAGGGTTTATTTCAGGATTGATCTTATTTATGAATAAAACTACTCCAGACCTGGGTGAGCAAAGCGAAGTTGAAGTTTTTGGTGCACGGGTCCATAATCTGAAAAACATCGATGTTTCTTTTCCCCGTAATAAACTTGTTGTTATAACCGGCCTCAGCGGAAGCGGCAAATCTTCTCTTGCATTTGATACCATTTATGCAGAGGGGCAGCGCCGGTATATGGAAACTTTCAGTGCCTATTCACGCCAGTTTTTAGGAGGCATGGAAAGGCCTGATGTGGATAAGATTTCCGGGTTAAGTCCGGTAATTGCTATCGAGCAAAAAACTACCAGCAAAAATCCCCGTTCAACGGTAGGAACAATTACAGAGATTTATGACTTCATGCGCTTGCTTTTTGCCCGTATCGGGGAAGCATATTCGTATGTTACCGGCGAGAAAATGGAGCGTATGTCTGAAGATCAGATCATTCAAACCATACTTAAACAATTTAATAATCAGCCCATTAATATCCTTGCTCCTGTAGTAAAAGGACGAAAAGGACATTATCGTGAACTTTTTGAGCAGATCAGAAAACAGGGATATTTAAAAGTGCGGGTGGACGGCGAAATACTGGATCTGAAACCCAAAATGCAGGTCGACAGGTATAAAATCCACGATATTGAAATGGTTGTTGACCGCCTGATCGTAAATGAAAAAGACAGGAAACGACTGCAATCGTCTGTCCAGTCGGCTCTCCGGATAGCAAAGGGAGTTATTAAGATTTCTGACCAGCCAAATAAAGAATACTTTTTCAGCAGGTTTCTGATGGACCCTGTATCAGGTATCTCGTACGATGAACCTCAGCCCAACACATTTTCTTTCAATTCCCCTTATGGTGCCTGTCCGCGATGCGATGGTTTGGGATATATTTTTGAAGTGGACGAGTCTTCAGTAATTCCAAATCCAAAGCTAAGCATCATGCAGGGAGGACTGGCTCCTTTAGGTGAATACCGCGAAACATGGATATTTCAGGTGCTAAAAGCACTTGCAAAAAAATATAATTTCTCACTCTCGACGCCGATAGAAAAAATTCCGGCGGAAATCATACAGATTATCTTAAACGGCTCTGAGGATATTATCACTGTTCCTGTTGAATACAACAAGTGGAATGTGCAGAATTACCAGATCACTTTCGACGGGATCATAAAAATTCTGGAGGAACAAACCGAACGCAGGGGAGATGCAGGAAATGAAGATATCGAAAATTTCAGGGTACTTAAAACCTGTGAAGTTTGTAATGGAGCCAGATTAAAAAAAGAATCGCTGCACTTTAAGGTTGATAACAAAAATATTTTTGACCTGGCAAGTATGGACATAATCAGGTTGTCTGAGTGGTTCGAAAATCTGGAATCGCGGCTTACGGAGCGTCAAAACATTATCGCAAAAGAAATCCTGAAGGAGATAAGGGCCCGAATAGGATTCTTATTGGATGTTGGGCTTAATTACCTCACTCTCGACCGTACCGCACGCACTTTGTCCGGAGGCGAGGCCCAGCGTATCCGTCTGGCTACTCAAATAGGTTCGCAGCTGGTAAATGTATTGTATATTCTGGATGAACCAAGTATAGGACTGCATCAGCGGGATAATGCCCGTTTGATTTCAGCATTGAAAAACCTTCGCGATATCGGAAATTCTGTACTTGTGGTAGAGCATGATAAGGACATGATACTTCACGCAGATCATGTTATTGATATGGGTCCGGCAGCCGGAGTGCATGGCGGAGTAGTGGTTGCAGAAGGTTCTCATGAAACTATTCAGCAGGCACATACCCTTACTACCGTTTATCTGAACGGTGAAAAAGAGATTGAAATTCCAAAAGAAAGACGAAAGGGAAACGGTCACTCCCTTGTTTTAAAAAATGCTACCGGAAATAATCTTAAAAATGTTACTGCCGAATTCCCTTTGGGGAAATTTATTTGTGTGACCGGAGTTTCAGGAAGTGGCAAATCCAGTTTAATTGCAGAAACTCTGTATCCTATCTTAAATCATCATTTTTTCCGGGCAAAGAAACAGCCTTTGCCATTTGAAAAAATAGAAGGGCTCGAACATATAGACAAAGTTATTGAGATTGACCAGACACCGATAGGGCGAACTCCGAGATCAAATCCATCCACATATACCGGGGTGTTTTCTGATATAAGAAATCTTTTTGTTCAATTACCCGAGGCACGGATACGGGGATATAAACCGGGCCGTTTTTCGTTTAATGTTAAAGGCGGCCGATGTGAAACCTGCCAGGGTGCAGGTATGAAACTGATAGAAATGAATTTCCTGCCGGATGTTCACGTGCCTTGTGAAGAATGCGGAGGGAAAAGATATAACAGGGAAACACTTGAAGTACGATACAGAGGAAAGTCGATCAGCGATGTACTTGATATGAGCATCGAAGAAGCAGTACCGTTTTTTGAACCTATTCCGGCAATCTATCGCAAGATCAAAACTTTGTATGATGTGGGCCTTGGTTATATAAAACTCGGACAATCGTCAACTACGCTATCAGGCGGCGAAGCGCAGCGGGTAAAACTTGCTACCGAACTTTCTAAAAAAGACACCGGTAAAACCTTCTATATTTTAGATGAACCCACTACGGGGCTGCATTTTGAAGATATCAACGTATTGCTTGGTGTTTTAAACCGACTGGTTGATCACGGAAATACCATTCTTGTAATTGAGCATAACCTGGATGTTGTAAAAGTTGCTGACTGGGTAATAGATTTAGGGCCCGAAGGCGGAGCAGGCGGAGGACGGATTTTATTTGAAGGTACGCCGGACGATTTGATCCATGTAAAGGAAAGTCATACGGGCCAGTTTTTAAAGATCGAGATGGGAAGATAATTTCTATGTTAAAACTTTTAACAGCGCAACAAACCCGGCAGGCGGACGCGTATACCATCCGGCATCATTCAATTGCTTCTATTGATTTGATGGAAAACGCATCGCATGCATTTGTAGCTGTTTTTGCTGACTTCTTTCCTGATAAAAATGCAACTGTAGCAATTTATTGCGGTACCGGAAACAACGGGGGCGATGGGCTTGCTGTTGCAAGGTTATTAAAAGACAGGGGTTATGAGAAAGTAACAGTTAGGATTGCCCGGTATTCTGACAAGGAAACAGCCGATTTTAAAACAAATTTGCTTCGCTTGCAAACCTGCGAAATTCCAATTGTGAACTTGCATAAACATGCCTCTTTTCGCGCCGAAGATGCAGATGTGATAGTGGATGCTTTACTTGGCACCGGCTTAAACAAACTATTGGAAGGTGACTGGCAAAATTTGGCAGAGTTTATTAATAGTTTAAATAAGCCCGTCGTTTCTATTGATATACCCACTGGTTTCTTTTCTGAAGGAACTATAAATGCAGAAGCGACAGCGATAAAAGCTGATCTTGTAATTACATTTCAGCGGCCCAAAATTAATTTCCTTTTACCTGAATCCGCGAAAATCATTAAACGGTTTCTAGTAGCAGATATCGGATTGAATGAACAGTATATTCAATCTTCTGAATCGCCTTTTTTACTGGCCACGGAGCAGGACATTCGGGAAAAGCTTAAAAAACGAAGCCAATTTTCACACAAAGGAACTTTTGGCCACGCCCTTATTATTGCCGGAAACGCTGAAACAATGGGAGCTGCCCTGTTGTCTTCAGAGGCTTGTTTATATGCCGGTGCGGGTTTAACTACTGCCTGTGTTCCTTCAGAGGGGTTGAGCGCTTTGAATACAAGAACGCCCGAAGTAATGGCTCTTTTGAGAAGAGATGGACTTTTACCTGATGGATTGAAATGGGATAAGTACGATGCAGTGGGTATTGGTCCTGGTTTAGGCACTACTGCAGAATCAAAACGTGTTTTGGAAACTACGCTTCAAAATGTAAAAACCCCACTGCTGCTGGATGCAGATGCGATCAACCTGATTTCAATCCACCGAGATTTAATTCCCCTGGTGCCGCAAGGAACTGTTATAACACCCCATGTAAAAGAGTTTGACAGGCTGTTTGGAGAACATAAGAGCTGGTGGGACAGGATAGAAACCGCCTTGAAAAAATCAAAAGACCTTGGTTGGATAATTATTTTAAAGAACCGCTATACCATGATATTTAGTCCGAATGGCGACTGTGTTTTTAACCCTACAGGAGACCCCGCTATGGCCACTGGCGGAATGGGAGATACGCTTACCGGAATTATAACTTCTCTGCTCGCACAGGGATATAATGCAAAAGATGCATCTATTGCAGGAGTATATATACATGGAAAAGCCGGAGAAGACCTTGCCAAAGAGATGTGGACTGTAGTGTCAGCCGGCGAATTAATTAAAAGGATTCCGGTTACGATAGGTGCCTTACAGGATTAAATGCTGCCCATAACCATCATTTGTTCCATGGTTGGGTTAATACTTCCTCCCCTGGGTTCCAGTGTTACTGCAAATGCCTGTGCACCGGTAACCGATTTCATTTGTTTCATTCCGGTACTATCAGGTTTTAGGTCAAAAACGCCCAGGTCAACCGGTTTTCCATCTACCAGTGCCCAAAGCTGGTATTGATGTCCCGTATCATTTGAAGGCATTTTCATCGAAGCCAAATCAATCATTACTTCTTTTTGCTGCGGGTTAAATGCTACCATCATGCTTGAAGCAGGAGAGTTTTTGGTACCTTTTAATTTGATTAATTTAAAGTTAGGATTTCGTAAAACATCCAGTGCTTTTTTAGTATCGTTCAGTTCTCCTTCAATAAAATTAACCCTGTTTGAAAATCTCTCATTGGAGATTTGTAAAGCTGCAAGCTGCTGTTTTGAATGTTGCAAATTCGAATAAATACTGAACAACGCTGCCCAGCTTATCAATAAAAGTGCAACAGAGGCTGCAAAAGCATATTTATAAAAGCTGTTTTGTTTGGAGAGGAAAACTACTTTTGACTGATCTTCTTGTTTTTTTTGATTTTTTGTTCCGGTTTCTAAACTGGTCAATATTTTATCACGAAGTTCTTCAGAAGGATTTATGCTGTAAGCAGAAGCGTAACCAAGTAAAGCATTTTCAACTTCAGCTAACTCCGCTTGTATAGCCGGATACTTTGCAGCCATTTGTTCCACCTCAAGCTTTTCAGCCGGTGTCAGCTCTCCCAGGATGTAGAGTTCCAGAATACCGCTTTCTATATATTTTTTAATCTCTTCCACTTCTTTAATTGAAAAACTTTCTCAAGGTAATAATTGCCGTTCTTAACCGCGTTTTTACTGTGCCTAAAGGTAAACCAAGTTCCTCTGCTGCTTCAACATGTGTATATCCCCTGAAGTAAACCAGGTCGAGAATCGATTTATGTTCCGGTTTAAGTTGCTCAACAAGATTTTTCACTCCCAGCACTTCCGTATTCAGTCCGGTATTTTGTTGCTCATCAATAAAATTTACGGTATTTTCTATGTCCTGGTTTTTTGAATTGTTACGATAATCTTTTGACCTGATTTTATCTATCGAAAGATTTCGTGCAATATTTACCATCCATGTAAATAAACGGCCTTTTGATGGATCGAACGAATCAAAAGAATTCCAAATTTTTATAAAACTTTCCTGCAATACATCTTCAGCTATTTCCTGATGCTGTACTACCCGAAAAATTATTCCATACAAGGCCGCAGAATACATGTCGTATAACGCTTCCGATGCAATTTTTTCGCGTTTTCTGATTCCCAGAATCAGCTCACTTTCAGAAAGCGTTATCTTTTTTCGGTTGTTCAAGAGTCTAATTTAGGAATAGGACTTTATAAATCAAAGAGGTGTTTTTCAGCATGATACGATGAACGAACCAAGGGCCCGCTTTCAACATACCTGAAACCCATATCCAGGCCTTTTTGTTTGTAAAACGCAAACTGATCAGGATGTATCCAGTTTAACACCGGATGGTGGTTGCGGGTGGGCTGTAAGTACTGGCCTAATGTCAGAATGTGTACCCCGGCTTCAACAAGATCGTTCATAGTTTCCAGTACATCAGCTTCTGTTTCGCCCAGGCCAAGCATAATTCCAGATTTTGTTCTCAATCCAAATTCAGAAATTCTTTTCAATGCTTCCAGGCTTCTGTCGTATTTTGCCTGAATGCGCACTTCACGGGTAAGACGACGAACCGTTTCAATATTATGGGAAACCACCTCGGGACGTTCTTCGCAAACCCGGTACAGATTTTCCCATATTCCTTTAAAGTCCGGAATCAGGGTTTCCATAGTAGTTTCAGGGCTTTCCCGGCGTACCGCTTTAATTGTTTCTGCCCAGATAACAGAACCGCCGTCTTTCAGATCATCGCGGTCAACAGAAGTAATAACCGCGTGTCTTACATTCATTAATTTAATGGAATTTGCTACACGGTTTGGTTCATCTGTATCTACAGCCAGCGGACGTCCGGTAGCTACTGCACAAAACGAGCAGGAGCGGGTACAAATATTTCCCAGAATCATGAAAGTTGCTGTTCCTGCACCCCAGCACTCACCCATATTCGGGCAGTTACCGCTTTCGCAGATGGTATGAAGTTTATGTGTATCAACCAGGCTGCGTACATGCGCATATTCTTTACCTACAGGTAGCTTTACACGAAGCCAGTCTGGTTTACGTTGTGCCTGGCTGGCAGGAATTACCGGCAAATCAATCATACTACAAAAGTAAGTATTTAACACTTAGATACACATGTTACCAATCGAAGATTTGACATTTAAGTTAGAATCAGAGCTGAGAACCGAGGTGTTAAAAATGCAGAGGGTTGAAGACGAAAAGCAGGATGTAGCTGGCGAAAACAGACAGCAAACCCCAAAAGCTCAAACCATAAGTGGTAATTAAGTGCAGATTTCTGCCATTTAAATTTTTAATTTTAATTTCGAGGCAGGAATATAGAGAGTACTGACAACTTACAGCATATAACTTATAACTTTTTTAAGATGCCAACATCAGAAATAAAATATAAGGGAGACCTTCGTACAGAAGCCATTCATCTTGCTTCGGGAGAAAAAATAATAACGGATGCGCCTGTTGATAATAAGGGAAAAGGGGAAGCATTTTCTCCCACGGATCTTTTAGCTACTTCATTAGGTAATTGTATGCTTACCATTATGGGTATAGCGGCGAGGGAGCATCAGTTTGATATAGAGGGAACAACCTGTACAGTTACTAAAATTATGGTTACAGATCCACGCAGAGTGGGCGAAATTCAGATCAGTTTTAAATTTCCGGCAAACAATTATTCAGATAAGGAAAAGAAAATACTGGAAAGGGCAGCTTTAACCTGCCCTGTATATTATAGTCTTCACCCGGAAATTATAAAAACCGTATCTTTTAATTATTAAGCCATTTGTCCGGCTGTGTCTTCGGCCGAAATATCGCTGTGAGAGTTTTCGTAAATGCACTCGCCGTCTTTTATCAGCAGAAGCTGTGGAGATTCGTGATGTACCTTAAACTTATCGGCAATAGCATTTGAAATACTCCGGTAGCTGATCAGATCAAGAAAATAAGCCGGTGTTGTATCGGGCAGTATATCCCACTCCAGCTCAAATTTCTTTTTCGCCATCAGGCTGATGGAGCACCTTGTGCTGTGTTTAAAAATTATACTGTATCCGTTATTTTGTCCAATCTCTTCCAGTTGCTCTATCTGTGTTAATGGAATCCAGTTCATAAATATTAAAAGTGTTTATTGTTTTAAAAGCCAATACCGTTCCAAAATTGGATGATTTTCAATTTCAAAGGCAGGCGTATATTTTTAAATAAGAAACGTTGAATTAGCGGTTAGATTGTGGGTACGACCCATAAGCAGGACAAAGTTTAGATGAGCATGACTGAAGTCCGCAAACCGCTCCGAAAATGATTAATACCGCAAAAATAATTTTCCTCATATCTCAAAAGTAATGATTTCTTCCTTACGGCAAAACTTCAATTAAGTTTCAAAAAACGTTATTAAAGTGCAGCCATTAAAATAGCGCTGGCAGCAGCTTCTTCCCCTTTATTACCGTGTTTACCTCCGGCCCTGTCTGTAGCCTGTTGTTGATTGTCTGTAGTAAGAACTCCGAAGATTACCGGTTTTGTATATTTCAGCGCTACCTGCGTAATTCCGTTAGCTACCGCATTGCAGATAAAATCAAAATGCCGGGTTTCTCCCTGTATCACGCAGCCTAAACAAATTACCGCATCAAGTTTATGTTTAGATAAAAGGTTGTCGGCGCCGCTGGTTAATTCAAAACTTCCCGGAACTGTTATATTCATAATATTTTCCGGTTTAGCTCCCTGTTTTATTAACAGGTCGTACGCTCCTTTTAAAAGAGCACCGGTAATATCGGCGTTCCATTGCGCCGTTACTATTCCGAAATGAAAAGGGGCGGCAGAGGGAATAGTTGTATGTGAAAAATCAGAAAGGTTTTTTAGTTGTGTAGCCATGATTGAAAATGAAAATGGTTACCCCGGAAGGTAACCACGTTTAATACTATTTAACAATGCTGCTATTGTTTTGCTTGTATGCGGGCAATATAAGCATCAATCAGAGTTGCTTCCTGGCTTTCCGGATAGTTCTCTTTTATTTTCTTGTAAGCTTCTAAAGCAGCGTCGTAATCTTTCTCTTCTTCATATACTAAGCCTAATTTTTTCAAAAAAACGGGAGAAGTGAAAGAGTTGTCATTTTTATCAGCCGCTTTTTTATAATAAGTAATCGCTTTTTTATAATCCTTTAGTTCGGTATACGCATCGCCCATCATTCCTAAAACTAAAGGGTCAATCACCGGGCTGCCTGTACTGCTGTAATTACCTAAAGCTTCAATAGCTTTCTGGTATTGGCCTTTTTTCAGATACAATCCTCCCAAATATGCATTTGCAATATTTGCTGATTTGGTGTTTGAATATTCATCGGCAATTTTTTCAAATCCGGGATATGAGCCATCTCCCTTAATGGCACGGTCAGACAAAGAATCAGTACTTGCATATTCTTCAGCCTTAAACATTTCGTTTGCTGCTTTTTCTGCCCGGGGTGCCAGATAAAACTTTTGGTAACCAAAATAGAGCAGTATTAATGCTATGATTGCTCCCCCAATTACAGCTAAACTTTTTTTATTCTCCTGCACAAATTTTCCTGAGGTGCCAAAGTCGTTGCCAGGATCAACCGTATTGTTTTGATTTTTCGCCATTTGCGTTAAAAAAATTGTGATCGCAAAAATACATTTTTCAGAATTAGTATCAACCCCTAAAACAGAAGAGTTTCTATAAATCAGTGAAAAGAAAACGAAAAAGCTAAAATTCTTCTGTAAACTGTTATTCAATGGCAGAAGAGATATGGATAAATTCTTTTATACGTTTTCTTTAAAATGCATCTAAAGAATTTATCTAAGTTTGTATTCCTTAAAATGCAGCTCGAAAAACTATCACTCATCAATTTTAAGAATTATTCTGAGGCTGAGCTTAGCTTTTCGCCGGCTGTAAACGCCTTTACCGGTGATAACGGAGCCGGAAAGACCAATCTTTTAGATGCATTGCATTACCTCTCTCTCTGTAAAAGTTATTTCAACCCTGTGGATTCGCAACAGATTAAACAGGGAGCAGAGTTTTTTATGATACAGGGAGTTTTTGAAAAAAACGGGCGGATTGAAACAGTTGCCTGTTCACTCAAAAAAAATCAGAAGAAACTTTTTAAGCGGAATAAAAAGGAATATAACAGATTGGCGGATCATATCGGGTTATTTCCGCTTGTAATGATCTCGCCCAATGATATAAGTATTATTGTTGAAGGAAGTGAAGAACGCCGCAAGTTTATCGATAATGTAATATCTCAAACAGATACAAACTATTTAGATGAATTAATTCACTACAACAAGAACTTGTTGAACCGCAATATGCTGCTTAAACAAATAGCAGAAACAGGGAGATATGACCCGGCCTTGCTGGAAATTTACGACGACCAGTTGGTGACTTCGGGAAACCGGATATTTGCGAAGCGGAAAAATTTCATGGAGGTTTTTTCGGATATTTTTAATAAGCATTACCAGTACCTTACCGATGATGCTGAAGAAGTGAAGCTGGTTTACGAATCGCCTTTGTTTGAAGATGACTTTTCAATGCTTTTAAAAAAGTCTGCAGAGCGTGACCGGGTGCTGCAAAGAACAAGCAACGGGATTCATAAAGACGATCTGCTGTTTACTATTCATGGTATGCCCATGAAAAAGTTTGGTTCGCAGGGGCAGCAAAAATCTTTTTTAATTGCTTTAAAGCTGGCACAATACAGTTTTTTGCTTGAGAAAAAACAGCTGGAACCTTTGTTGCTTCTGGATGACATTTTTGATAAGCTGGATGATAAACGTACCCGGAAGCTAATGCAAATGGTTTCTGAAGATGACTTTGGACAAATATTTATTACAGATACCAGCGCTGAAAGGATTCAACGTATATTTGAAGAGATAGGTGTGGAAGTTAAACTTTTTGAGATTGCGAAAGGAGTTGTAAAGAATGAAGCGCACAAATGACCAGTCAATTAAGGAGGCCATTGAGCAGATGCTTAAAGTGTACAAGCTTAAGCGTAAGTTTGATGAAACCTCCCTTATTGCTTTATGGCCGGAAATGATGGGGAAAGCGGTTGCCAACAGAACGAAGCAATTGTATATCCGCGAACGGAAGCTTTTTATCCGTTTGGAGTCTTCAGTAATAAAAAGTGAGTTGTTAATGATCCGCAGCCAGATATTGGACAAGCTGAATGAAAAAGCCGGATCGCATGTGCTGGATGAGATTGTCTTTTTATAGAAAATCCTCTCCTCCATTTAATGGAGGAGAGGGCTTAATTCTTAAAATCTTTCTAAAGCTGAAAAGAAAAAGTTTCCTTCAATCTGTGCGTTCTCGTCTGAATCGGAACCGTGGATAGCATTTGCATCAATAGATTTAGCATATTTATTACGGATAGTACCCGCTTCTGCCTTTGATGGGTCTGTTGCTCCAATTAACTTACGAAAATCTTCTACAGCATTGTCTTTTTCTAAGATAGCTGCAACAATAGGTCCTGAAGACATAAAATCCACTAATTCTCCGTAAAAAGGACGTTCTTTATGTACAGCATAAAATGCGCCGGCAGTTTCTTTTGATAAGCGGGTATATTTCATCGCCACTATTTTGAATCCTCCCTGGATAATATCATTTAAAATTGCTCCCGTATGTCCGTTACCTACAGCATCGGGCTTAATCATTGTAAATGTTCTGTTTGTTGCCATTGTACTATTTAATTGCCGCAAAAGTAGAGCTTTTAACCTAAACACCGAAGTAAACTTGAAAATTGCTGATTTGCAAATCATTTATTTTAATAGCTTTGCATTCTTTTTAATAACAGGATGTTAGATATAACTTCGCTGAAGGATTTACTGGCACAGCCAAAACAAATTGTAATCACTACGCATCATAAGCCAGATGGAGATGCAATAGGCTCTTCACTAGGCTTATATAATTATTTAGTCCAGAAAGGGCATCATGTTCGTGTAATCACCCCGTCCGATTATCCTGTTTTTCTTCAATGGCTTCCAAATAATCCGGAAGTGATTGTTTATCCTGAAAAACCAGACGAATCGCGTGAATTTATAGCAAATGCAGATCTTATCTTTTGCCTTGATTTTAACGATCTGTCACGGATTCACGAAATGGCACCTTTTGTAAAAGAGGCTAAAGCAGAAAAAGTGATGATCGACCATCACCTGGAACCCCAGGGATTTGATGATTATCGCCATTGGACAATCAATGCCTGTGCTACCGCTCAGCTCGTTTACGATTTTATTGTAAACGTAATGCAGGAGCCTTTTTTGGTTAATAAAGACGTTGCCACCTGTTTGTATACCGGCATAATGACTGATTCCGGATCCTTCCGTTTTCCTACCACAACGGCAGAAGTGCATCATATTGTTGCCGATCTGATTGGAAAAGGAGCTGAAAACTGGAAAATACATCAACTTGTATACGATAATTTCTCCGAAAGCCGTTTAAGGTTTTTAGGGCATTGTTTGCTGAATAAGCTGGAAGTTATACCGGAGTTAAATACGGCGCTTATTTCGGTTTCGCTTTCGGAACTAGAGCGGTTTAATATAGTTACAGGCGATACAGAGGGAGTTGTTAACTATGCACTTTCTATTAACGGGATTAAACTTGCCGCGTTAATTATCGAACGAAAAGACCGGGTCAAGCTTTCGCTGCGTTCTACAGGCGATTTTCCTGCAAATGAAATTTGTAAGCGCTATTTTAATGGAGGGGGACACAGAAATGCTGCGGGAGGAAGTTCAGAAAAACCATTTGCAGAAGTAGTAGATCAATTTAAGGCAATACTGCCTGAATATAAAAATCTTTTAATATTATAAATAAAATGAAAAAAACCTTATTAGGATTAGGACTTGCTGTTGCAGTTTTTTCAAGCTGTAATCAGTATAAGAAAGGTGAGGGAGGATTGCTGTATAAAATACATGAAGATAAACCCGGGCCAACAATTAAAGATGGAGATTTCATCGCATTTATGGCTATCGAAAAAACGGAAGATGATTCAGTGCTTTTCAGCTCTTATGATTACGACCATGCGCAGTTTATGCTTAAACAAAAACCATCGTTTAAAGGAGACTTGTTTTCAGGTCTTGAATTATTAAGCGAGGGTGATAGTGCTACCTTTAAAGTAAGTATTGATTCGGTGGTAAAAAAATCGGGTCAGCCACGGCCGGCAACTTTAAAAGGAAAATACTGGCTTTATACTTTAAAAATCAAAAAGGTTATCCCTAAAGGGAAATTAAACGAGCAGGATTTCAGAGCTAAAATTGAAACATTTATAAAAGCCGAAACAGATAAGGCAAAGAGCCAGGAAAGCGGTAAGATAAGTAAATATGTATCGTCAAAAAATCTGAAACCCGCTACTACAACTTCAGGGTTAAGTTATGTGATTCAAGAAAAAGGGAACGGGCCGAAAGCAAATCCCGGCGATACCGTTGTATTAAATTATACCGGTATGCTGTTAAACGAAAAGGTGTTTGATACCAGTATTTTAGATATAGCTAAGAAAAAAGGAACCTTTAATCCGCAGCGCCCTTACGAACCCATGAAAGTTCCTGCAGGTGTTAGCAGTACAATTCCTGGATTTGACGAAGCATTGCTGTTATTCCCTAAAGGAACTAAGGCTACTATCATACTGCCTTCAAAGCTTGCTTATGGCGAGCAGGGAAGCGGGCCTATGATTCCTCCGTATGCACCTTTGATTTTTGATATTGAGATTGTAAATATCATTCCTAAAAAAGGGGCATCGGCGCCACAACCAACTACTACTTCGGCTCCGACTTCAGGTAACACTGCAAAATAAGATACGTAAAAGGCTTTTTGAAAGAAAAGCCTTTTTATAAAAACAAGGGATGAGAACAAGAGAACTAATAGTGTTACTGGTGATTTTTTTATCAGTAAGCTTAGGAGCGAGGGGACAGGAGCAATGGGTTACAAGACCCAATGGTTTGCAGTATAAGATTTTAACGGCTAATGCCGGAGATAAGATTAAGGTAAATGATATCATTACTTTTAATTTTATTCAAAAAACCGATAAAGATTCTGTTTTAGGCAGCAGCTACCAGGTGGGCCGTCCTGTAAAAATACAGGTGCAGCAGTCAAGAAGCATTACCGACCTGATGGAGTTTTTTACGCAACTAACAGCAAGAGATAGTGCAATTGCTAAAATTCCTGCCGATTCGATTTTTAAGAACGACGAATCACAGCGGCCTGCATTTCTTCCAAAAGGAAGTTCACTGGTATTCCTCATTAAGATTGAAAAAGTACAGTCGCTGGATGAAGTAATGGCGGAAGAAAAGCTGGAAATGGAGAAACTTCAGGCTGCCGAAAAGCAAGCACTGGATAAGTATATTGCTGATCAGAAGCAGAATGTAAAAAGTACACCGTCCGGACTTCGGTATGTTATTATCAAAGCTTCCGCGAAAAACAAGCCTTTGTCCAGCGATACCGTATATGTAAATTATACGGGCCGGACGCTTGAAGGAAAAGTATTCGATTCGAGCATTGAAGCTGAAGCAAAGAAAGCAGGATTAAACCAGCCGGGACGTACCTACGAACCCATTCATTTCGCAGTAGGTGAAGGTGAGGTAATCAAAGGCTGGGATGAAGGATTATTATTGCTGAATGAAGGATCAAAAGCACGTTTTTTTATTCCTTCTCAGCTTGCCTATGGTTCGCAAGGTGCTGGTGAAGATATTAAACCTTTCAGTCCGCTGATTTTTGATGTGGAGCTTGTAAAAATAAAGCCGGCAAAAAGGGCGAAACCGCCCGTTGTTTCTCCCGCCGCGAAAACTCCTGCTAAAGTTTCTCCAAAAAAGAAACCCGCTGGAACACCGGTTAAGAAACCCACTCCGGTAAAAAAATAGTCGTTAAAAAGCCTTCCCAATACGGAAGGCTTTTTACATTTGCAATATGATCCTTACCGATACGCATACCCATCTTTATTATGAAACTGATCCGCTAAAGAGGGATGAACTTATGCAGCGGTGCTTGCAAAAAAATATTACGCGTTTATTTCTTCCCAATGTAGATTCTGCGTCCATCGCTTTAATCGAAGAACTTACAGAAAAGTACCCTGAAAACTGCTTTCCAATGCTGGGGCTGCATCCGTGTGATGTAAAGGAGAATTTTGAAGAAGAACTTCAGCATATTCATCGGAAAATAAATGAACTTAAAATATATGCAATAGGCGAAATTGGTATTGATTTGTATTGGGATAAATCTACATTACAATTGCAGCAAAACGCATTTCGTACACAAATCAATTGGGGGAAGGAGTTAGGGCTTCCTATAGTAATACATTGCCGCGAGGCTTTTGATGAAGTGTATGCATTGCTTACCGAAGAAAAAGACGATAGGCTTTTCGGGATTTTTCATTGTTTTACAGGGACCATTGAGCAAGCGGAAAAAATAATTAATCTGGGTTTTTATCTGGGAATTGGTGGAGTAGTAACATACAAAAACTCCGGTCTGGATAAAGTAGTTGCAGCATTAAGCCTGGAAAATATCGTATTGGAAACAGATTCGCCCTATCTTACGCCAGTCCCCTTTCGAGGTAAGTCGAACGAAAGCAGTTATCTTACGTATATAGCAGAAAAGATTGCATACTTGCATCAGACTTCTATAGAAGAAGTGGCAAGAATCACCACAGAAAATTCAAAAAAAATATTTTCAATATAATCTATTGTAGCTTTTTAACAACTTTAAGCCACACAATTAGGAACAAATTAAATGACAAGAATACTCATTATCTATACTGGTGGTACAATCGGCATGATGAACGATTTAAGTTCGGGTGTACTTAAACCTCTTGATTTTAGTCAGGTGATAGATAATGTTCCTGAATTACAGCGTCTTAATTATCAGATTACCGTTCACTCGTTCAATCCGATTATTGATTCATCCAATATGCGGCCGGAGATATGGGTAGATCTTGCTACTAAGATTGAAGAACGATACGATGAGTTTGATGGTTTTGTTATTCTTCATGGTTCGGATACAATGGCGTTCACTGCGTCTGCGCTTAGTTTCATGCTTGAAGGGTTAAATAAACCGGTAGTTTTCACAGGGTCGCAGTTGCCTATCGGTGAAATCAGGACTGACGCCAAGGAAAACCTGATAACAGCCCTTGAAATTGCATCAGCTAAGCAGAACGGAAAATCGCGGGTTCCGGAAGTATGTATCTATTTTGATTTCCAGCTTTTCAGGGGAAACCGGTCGTTTAAATACAATTCGGCTAAATTTGAAGCTTTCCGGTCGCCGAATTACCCTGTACTTGCTGAAGCAGGCGTGCATATGCGGTATAATGATGCAAACATTCGGAAATCGGAGGATGAAGTTTTCAAAGTGCACAAACAGCTGGAAAATGCAATAGCAGTTTTAAAACTGTATCCGGGAATCAGCAAGCTGGCAGTAGATGCTATTGTAAATTCGGATGTTAAAGCTATTGTAATGGAAACATTCGGAGCAGGTAATGCTACTACAGATCAGTGGTTTATTGAATGTTTAAAGCAGGCGATAAATAATGGGAAGATCATTCTGGACATTTCGCAATGCAAGGTTGGAACAGTAGAACTTGGCAGATACGAAACCAGTCACGAATTGAAAGAAATAGGAGTAGTTAGCGGATATGACATGACCTATGAAGCGGCAGTAACAAAATTAATGTTCCTGTTAGGCGGTTATACAAACGAACATATAGCTGAATTGCTTGAAACCGACCTTCGGGGAGAACTAAGTAAAGTAAATCCCATCACCTGGTCAAAATCTGTTTTTTAAAAAGAATTTCGAGATGAGAATCTCGGTTTTAAATTCTTAATTATCCTATAAAATCATATTTTTGCAGCTCTTCCGGAGAGATGTCTGAGTGGTCGAAAGAGCAAGCCTGGAAAGTTTGTATACTCGCAAGGGTATCGAGGGTTCGAATCCCTCTCTCTCCGCAAAATAATATCAAAAGCCTGTTTGAATCAGTGATTTAAACAGGCTTTTCTGTTTTTAACTTATCCTCTCAAGTTATCACTATATAATCAATTCTTACATACAATTGTAAGATGAATTGGTGACAGAAATTCAAAAGCAGCTTGTAGTGCAAAGAGTCATTAGAGCTATAATATTTCTTCCTATCCGTTTCTGATTGACATTACATACGAATCAGCTGTTACTTACTCTAAGTGATAGCTGATTAAGTTAAGAGATAACTAATAGGATTGTGGAGTCAAAGGTAAACTAAAGTAAAATTCTGAACCCTTTCCAGGTTCACTCTTTACCCATATGTTACCATTATGTCGCTTAATAATCTCGGCACAAACATATAACCCTATTCCAAAGCCAGGAATCGTATGTAATTGATTGCTCTCCACACGATAAAACCTGTCAAATATATGTTCAATATCTTTTGGCATAATTCCAACTCCTTCGTCTTTTACACTTACTATTGCTACAGTATCCTTTTTACTGCAACTTACTTCTATCCTTTTATCCTGCTCCGAATATTTGACAGCATTGGTTAATAGGTTATTAATGGCCTGGCTTATTTTATCTCTATCCGCGTTTACGATTAGCGATTCAGCGTCTTTTAAAATAATTGGATAACTCTCGTTAAAAGCCTTAATTTCTGCTACTGATTCTTTTAATAATTCATAAAGATCAAATTTCTGTATATCTAAAGGGATCTTTCCAGCTTCTATCCTGGAAACATCTAAGAACCCCTTTATTAAAGTATTCATCTTTTCTATCTGTACATAGATCCTTTCCAATGCTTTTGCTGTAAAACTATCCATTGCCTTATTAGCTTTACCTATTAGCATTTGTGTATAAGCTTTTGCTGAGGTAAGGGGAGTTTTTAGTTCATGACTGACCATAGCAATAAAATCATTCTTTCGAATCTCATCCAACTTCCGGTCTGTAATATCCATTATAGTACCCGAAAAGTTAGCCGTTCTTCCAGACTGTGCTTCATATACGTTTCCCGTTGCTCTTACCCAGCGAAATCTGTTGTCGTGGTAACCGATAATCGGATATTCTCTGTCACATGCTTTTCCCAGCGAAATCGATTCCTCTATAGCTTTTGCAACAGATTCTCTGTAATCTTCCTTCACTCTGCTTATTACCATTTCCAAAGTAATTTCGTCTGTTGGATAAAAACCAAAGATTTCCTTCAGCCTATCGGACGCTATAAGATCACGGGTTTCAACATCAATATGCCAGGTTCCCAGTCTTGCAGAATCGACGGCAATTCTAAGTCTCTCTTCAATCTGTTGGGTCACCTTTCTTTGTGCTTCTGCAATTTCAAATGCGAGGCGCTCCTTTTTAGCAGCTTTAATTCCCGCAGTTATATCCAAGGTAACATGCACAATAAATTCTACTTCTCCATATTCATTCACAATAGGTGAATTAGTTGCTTTCCAGTATCGTTCCTCGTATTTATCCGTACCCCAAACAGGAATGTCATACTTCTGACTGGGTAACACATGCTGCTCTTTAGTAAGTACAGCTTGTGTAATGCTTTCACGTAAGGCTTCGACATTTTTCGTTGTAGTGTCCAGGGGATTCTCGGGGAAAGCATCTAAAAAACCGCGGCCAATTAGTTCTTCAAGTTGGGCTCCGGTAGCGTCTAAATAAGCTTTGTTAACAGTAATAATGGTGAAGTCTGGTATGTCCGGTTCAAGTATGACAGTAGGTGGTGCTGTTTTAAAAAATGCTTCGAAACTTATAAACTTATCCGGCATGAGCTAACTTCTTATTGAAGAAATATTCTTATCAATGCAATTGTTTTTTGCAGCATTGCTAATATTTAAATTTCACAGCCTTTCTGTTCTTATTTCCTAAAAAACCAAACGCAAAAATCTTGCCCTGCTGATGCTTCTGCCACGAACATGCTCCTGCCATAGGTACTTTGCTTATAGCTTCTTTTGGCCGGCCGATACATAACCCACCCTCCGCTTTAGCTTCAGCAACGACCAATTTGCTTTTTTTTAATAGGTTATAAGCAAGATACTGGAGAATAGATGCTCTCTAATTGCCTATTTAAGTTTCTTTCTCAACCATTTTCTTACCGGCTCATCATACCATTTCAATGCGGCATATGCCAAAATAATACTGCCCGTTAAGATGAGTAATGCATAGGGCCATGCCTGTACGATTGTTACTCCTTTATGATTGCTGATCCAGGCAACGTAAAAATACACCAGTGGATAGTGTACCAGGTAAAGGGGATAGGAAATATCACCTAAAAATTTGCATATTCTGTTTTCTCTTTGAGTTTGTATTATGCCGCTGGCGCCAAGGTACACGATAAGCGGGAACACAATAATAATACATATGGATTCATAGATCCCGTTCATCCAAACATGCTGAGCACCACCGATGCGGGGCATATATAGTACGATGGCAACTAAAACGCTACACAATAAAAAGGCGTTTTTAATTCGTGTCGGCTTTGCTACACGTGAAAGTAACAGGCCGGCAAAGAAAGGGTATATGGTACGGGTTAACCCGATGCGTACCTGTTCCACATTCAGTGTCCAGCCACCACTAACATCGCCGTTTGAGATTGCAAGATGCGTCAGTGCGATAGCAGCGATGGCTACTAAAATGCTTAATGCCTTGTTTGAAAATTTCCTGATCCAGACAGCATAAAGAATGTTGGCGATGTATTCAAAGAACAACGACCATCCCACACTATTCAGAGGATGCATCTCTTCCCAGCCACGTATATCAAGCGATAACGGTACGGGCAGAATGGTATAACCGATCAGCATCACCAGCAACATCTTCCAGGCAGGAATAGTATGAATGAGCGGCCATAGCGCAGAATCTGTAAAATAGAATCCGATAGCGCCGAGGGTCATTCCCAAAACTACCATTGGTTGAAGACGTTCGATACGCCGTTTAAAAAAACCGCCAACAGTCATTTTATTCCAGCGATCGTCATAGGCATAACCGATCACGAAACCTGAGAGTAAAAAGAAAAAATCCACTGCCAGATAACCGTGATTGACGAGATTATCTAAATGACTAGTTGATAATGGCTCTGTTAAGTGAAATGTTACCACGATTATGGCAGCGACGCCCCGAAGGCCGTCTAATATGGGGTAGTGTGGCTTAGTGGCCAACTCATTATTGTTCATTAATAAATTGTATATAACAAATTATGATTAAAACAGGCGCAAAATATAAAAAACAACCTCATCCATACAATATTTTGCAATTCGGATAATCTTTGAAAGAAGAGAACAAGGTACGGTCGAACCGCTTTCAGTATCATTATGGACTGGTTGTAGACAAAAAATCTGCTTTGGTCGAGTAATTTGTATAGTAGCTTGTAATGCATAGTACAATGTATTACTTTAGAATCGCGATCTGTTTTATCAGCGGATTAATCTTAAACACACAAACAAGTCTATGTCACTAAAGATCGACAGCATCTCCAAATTATATCCTAATGGCGTTCAGGCACTCCGGGATATTACTCTCACCATTCCCAATGGTATGTACGGGCTTTTAGGGCCTAACGGTGCAGGCAAATCCACACTCATGCGGATTCTGGCCACTTTGCAGGATCCCGATCGCGGCAGTATTTATCTCGATGGAATCGACATGCTGAACCAGAAAGAAGAGGTGCGTCAGACTCTGGGATACCTGCCGCAGGAATTTGGGCTGTATCCTAAAGCAAAAGCAGAAGATCTGCTCGACTATTTCGCCGTGCTCAAAGGTATCACAAACCGTGCCTCCAGAAGAGAAGTGGTAGAAGCCTTGCTGAAACGAACCAACCTTTGGGAAAAGCGCAAACAAAAACTTGGCGGCTTCTCGGGCGGAATGAAACAGCGTTTTGGCGTGGCAGTGGCACTGTTGGGAAATCCGAAGCTGATGATTGTTGATGAGCCTACAGCAGGGTTAGACCCTGCAGAGCGGGTGCGCTTTCTTAATCTGTTGAGCGAGTTGGGCGAGAACAGCGTGGTGATTCTTTCTACACATATTGTAGAAGATGTGAGTGAACTTTGCACCCGAATGGCTATCATTAACAAAGGGGAAATACTGCAGGAAGCTGAGCCTTTAAAAGCAGTAGAGGCACTGCAGGGAATGATCTGGCGTCGGATTGTTGATAAAAGTTTGTTGCCGGAGTTGGAGCGTGAGCATAAGATTATCTCAACCAAGCTGCTAGGTGGACGAACAGTGGTCCATATCTACAGTGAAGAAAATCCCGGGAACGGCTTTGAACTGGTAGCTCCTGATCTGGAAGATGTCTACTTTTCTACTATGGGAGGACATATTGGAAATCATAAATCGGAGGCCACCTTATGAAGTTCTGGAAGATATTTAGTTCTGAGTTTGCCTACCAGGCACGCAGTATCTCCACCCGGCTCTATTTCGCAGTCCTTCTCGCATTTGCATTTTTGATGAATCAACTTACCACACCAAACGACGGAGTATACACTAATGCACCATTCTACATTGCGGGTCTTATTGTAGCCGGCGGCTTTTTCTGGCTTGTAATGGGGGCGACCATAGCTGGCGAAGCAGCAGCACGGGATGTACAAATGCGTATGCATCCCCTTATATACACTACTCCGGTAACCAGGCTTAACTATCTGGGTGGACGATTTCTTGCAGCCTTTTTGGTGAATGCACTGTTGATGCTTTCTTTACCCTTGGGTGTGCTATTTTCCTTCTACCTGCCGGGGATGGATCAGGATGGATTAGGGCCGTTCAGGCCATCGGCTTATCTGAGTGTCTACTTCTTTATATCATTGCCGAATGCTTTTGTAGCAACAGCGTTACAATTCACGTTTGCAGCTCTTAGCCGGAAGGTGATGACAAGTTATCTTGTCAGCTTACTATTAGCGGTTGTTGCTCAGGTGCTGGCGATGGCGGTGGCCAAGCTCTTTGGCAATTGGGGTCTGGTAAAACTACTGGACCCGGTAGGTATTTTCGGTATTGTGCGCAATGAACTGGAAACATGGACACCGACAGAGAAGAACATTCGACTAATTACGCTGGAAGGAATATTTCTTTGGAATCGCGTCTTATGGCTTAGTGTGGCTATAGGTTCGTTAGTTCTTACCTATCTGCGCTTTGATTTTGTTCATCCTGTAATTAACGGCTCTTCAGGCCCCTTTAAACGACGGCCTAAAGTACAGGCCAGCACCTATGTTGAAAATGCAGTAGTTGGATCAACAGGAATCTCTGTTCCAAAGGTTGAACGAACCTTTAATTTTGCAACCTATTTTCGCCAGACACTTACTATCGCGTGGGCATCTTTTGGTAAGATGGCCAGGAATCCGGTAGGTCTAACACTCGTTGCCGCTATTGCTTTAATTTCCGCGATGTTCGGCAATCGCATCATGACTCAGTTTGGAATACCGGTGTTACCAACTACCCAGCAGGTGTTAGTCTACCTAACCGCTCCCTTAGGTAGCATCAGTACTCCATGGGCAGTTATTCCGCTACTCATTATGTACCTAGTTGGCGAACTTGTATGGCATGAACGGGATGCGGGCCTAAAGGATATTGCAGATGCCCTTCCTATACCGGAATGGGTGCTTTTTACTGGTAAATTTCTGGGATTAGGCCTCATCATTATTGTATGGATGGCCCTAATTACGACCGGAGGTGTACTAATGCAGGTGGTACTTGGCTATGATAAACTGGAGATCGGGTTGTACCTGAAGGCTCTGTTGGGGCTGCAGTTCATAGAATACCTGCTCTTTTCCCTGCTTGCCCTTGCAGTACACGTGGTAGTGAATCAAAAATATATAGGCTACCTGGTGGTGCTTTTAGCTTTTATTTTTATTGCATTTCCTTCCACATTTCACGTTGAACACAAGATGCTTATTTATGGAGCAGACCCTGCTTGGTGGTACACCGATATACGTGGTTTTGGGCCTACTCTTAAACCCTGGCTATTCTTTAAACTATATTGGACAGGTTGGGCTCTGCTACTTGCAGTAGCAGCAAGATTGCTTTGGGTACGGGGAAGAGAACAAGGTTTGAAATATCGTCTAAAGTTAGTAAAGCGTCGTTTAACAAGCACAACAACCTGGGTTGGAATAATAGCCTCAGGACTCATACTTGTCTTCGGTAGTTTTATTTTCTATAATACTAATATACTAAACGCATATCTAAGCAGCTCCGACATCAATAAGCGGAAAGCTGATTATGAAAGGCGCTACGGCCGATACAGGAACACTCCCCAGCCCCAACTAACGGGTACGAAACTGCAAGTGGAGATTTACCCCGACAGGCAGGAAGTAGAGATTCGGACAGCGTATACCATGGTGAATAAGGATTCAGTATCAATTGACTTCATACATCTGCAGAGTATCTCTGGAATAGAGCCTGCTGAAGTAAAGTTTAATCGATCGGCTGACATTGTGCAGATGGACAAAGAACTTAGCTACTACATTTATAAACTGAAACAAGCGCTACGTCCAGGTGATTCACTGCAATTGAACTTTGTAGTACAGTATAAACAGCGTGGTTTCCGTAATAGCGGCACGGACGAATGGGTAATGAAGAACGGCAGTTACTTCACCAATTATGACCTGCTCCCTGCTATCGGCTATCAACGTTACAGAGAGCTTAATGATGTGGTTCTTCGGAAAAAGTATAAACTGGCGGCTCGCCCGGAGCACCCTTCGTTATATGATGCTGAAGCACGTAGTAAGCGGTACAGTACAGATCAAAACACTTTTGAAGCCATTGTAGGCACAGCTATGGATGAAGTAGCCGTTGCGCCGGGTAATTTGCAAAAAAACTGGACAGAAGGAGGCCGACGTTACTTCCACTACAAAGCTGACGCTCCTATAGGAGGTGAATACGCTCTCTTATCAGGGAATTATGCACTACAGGAAAGCAAGTGGAACAATGTTGCAATCAGAATTTACTATCATCGGGGCCATGACCGTAATATAGACCGTATGCTACGGAGTGCAAAGGCTTCGCTGGCATATTTTACAGAGCAGTTTGGTATCTATCCCTATAAGCATTTCAATGTAGTTGAGCGTGCCGGCGGCGGGGGTGGTGCAAGTGCTGATGCGAGCATCATTTATTATGGAGAAAAGTATTCATTGATGAATCCCGATGACGGTCCGAATGGCTTTGACCTTCCCTATTATATTTTGGCTCATGAAGTAGCTCACCAGTGGTGGGGAATTGCCAGATTAACACCAGCAAACGTCGAAGGAGCCGGCGTTCTGATCGAAGGACTTGCGGTATATTCCGGGATGCAGGTTTTGGAAAAGACTTACGGGGAGGGTCATTTGCAGCAATATGTAAATTTTCTGCATTCGTTCTACGAAATGCCCCGCTCACTTGCAACAGCTCCCTTACTTCAGGCAAATGAAGACTTTTTATATTACCGGAAGGGCGGACTCGCCATGTATGCCTTGAGTAAATACATCGGTAAAGAAAAAGTCAATGGTGCGCTTCGGAGCCTGCTCCAAAAACACAGTTCAGGAGAGCTCCCTCTTCCGACTACTCTTGATCTCTATCAGGAGCTGCAAAAGGTTACTCCGGACTCATTAAATTACCTGCTGAATGACCTGTTTAAGAAGAACACATATTGGCGTCTCAAAACAAAAAAATTTGCAGCAAAGCAAACTAAAGCAGGTAACTGGCAGGTAACGCTGAAGGTGCAGGCTCATAAGGTGGTAATTGATAGTACGGGTTATGATAGCGAAGTACCAATGAATGATTTACTGGAAGTGGGCATTTATGAAGAAGAAAAAGGTTTAAACAAGCCGCTCTACCTTCAGATGCACCGCATCCGGTCAGGCGATCAAACCATAAAAGTGACCGTACCACGAAAACCTGATCGAGGCGGTATTGATCCCAATTATCTGATGATTGATCTGCGACTCGATGATAATGTGAAGCAACTGGGCGAGTAAGAAGACGATAAGGGTTTACTTTGACTATACAGTACATGAAATTTCAAATCTCAATACAGGTGTAAAGAGTTACTCGGTTATTCACTCCAAATTCGGGCATTTAAGGAATTATTGCAATTATTACTGATGGTATCAATAACATCAATAATAGTATTATGTGTTCGATTGTCCTCTCTGCAGATTCATTGCTTTTTTCTTTTAGTAAGATGTTAAACCAAGGCTCCATAAATCCGTGCTTTAAAATTCCTAAATTGTTCAAAAATTAATTTTCTGTAATCTTCTGCTTTATGGTTGATGCTCTGTTACAATATATCAAACGTATAACAACACTTAATGAATTTGATAATCTGCTGGTAAGAAGCTATTTTGACTGTAAATATTTTCAGAAAGGCAGTTTACTGGAGGAGCAAAATCATAGGACCAAAAATTTATATTTTATCAAAAGTGGTTTTGTGCGGTCTTTCTACATCAATGAAGAAGAAGAGGTAACTGCAGCTATAAAAGGTCCGGATAGTATGATTACTTCATTCAAAGGGTTTGTGTCAGATTCTTATTCCGAAAGCAATATTCATTGCATCACAGATTGTGAGATTGCTTTTATTTCACGAGAAAAGTATAAAGTTCTTCACGATGAAAGTAATAACTGGAAAATCTTCTGCAAGGCTGTTTATGAACAGGAAATAGAATTCAACAATCAAAGAACTTTAGACTTATTAATTTTGAAGGCGGAAAGCCGTTATTTAAAATTAATCAAAAACAATAGTGAAATTGTGCAGAATGTACCTATTCAGTATCTGGCAACATATTTAGGAATCAAGCCAGAATCTTTAAGTCGGATAAGAAGAAAAGTTGTTTCCTAACAAATGTTATCTTTTTTATCTAATGGAATTGTCAGCTTAGCAGTGTAAAAAATGCTATGCAACAAGTAATTCAGCTATCCGTCTTGCCTTTTGGAATGATAAATAGTTATCTAATAAAGGGACCTAAAAAACATGTACTTGTCGATGCTGGAGTTCCCGGCAGCGAACAGAAGATATTAAAGCAGCTTCTTGAATTTAGGATAAAACCGAGTGATATCGGCTTGTTAATTATAACACATGGGCATCTTGATCATTTTGGTAGTGCCAAAGAGTTAAAAGATATATTAGGTATTCCTGTATTGATTCATGAACAGGATTCTGCAGCAATAAGCAGCGGTAAATCACTTGCAGACACCCTTAAACCTACCCGAGCATACTGGAATTTGTTGAAATGGAAATTATCTAAAGATGCAGCTTCACCTTTTGAGCCTGATATTTTATTAAAAGAGGATGATGAGTTCGACCTGCATTCATTTGGAATTAAAGGTAAAATTATTCATACCCCCGGTCATACTAAAGGGTCTTTATCTATTGTTCTGGAAAACGGCGAAGCAATAATTATGGATCTTGCTTCGGCAGGTATATTTTTAGGAGGAATTGCTTTCCATTCTCGTATGAAACATCCTCCTTTTCATGATGATAGAAAAGCTGTAAAACAAAGTATACTTAGAATTTTAGCAATGAACACCGGGAAATTCTATCTTGGGCACGGAAATCCTGTAAACCGGAAACTCTTGAAAAAGTATGTGCTAACTTGTTTATGATTTTAGTTGACAAATAAATGAAAGGAAAAAAATTAGGTTTCTCCATTGCAATCTTTACAGGAGTTGGAGCCGGATTTGGAGTAGCATTGCATAACATTGCAATGGGAGTAGCTTTCGGTGTAATAGCCGGGATTATAATTGGATTAACGGTATCAAAAAAAGCCAGAGATTAAAGCCTGCACCAATTTCAAGAATTACAAATGGAAATCTTCTGAACTACAATGCGATAGTTTTAGCTTAAATTTCTTTAGTATAGTTAATGCGTATCACACTGCTATTGCCTCTGTTACGGTTTTCGAACGGTTAATCTTATCGTAATTTTCCATTACCAATGCAGCAGCTCCTGTTAACTCAGCATGATAACCTAACGACGAAATTTTTATTTCGGTATTTTCTGCTATTTTAGGAATACAATGTTCATTAATTGCCTGTTGTATAGGAGCCAGCCACAGCTTTCCGGCTACCGACCCTCTTCCGCTTAATACGATAAGTGCCGGGTTAAGCAGATGAATGAGGATAGCAGCGCCTCTTCCAATATTATAACCCGTTTCAGAAAAAAGCTCTATGGCAAACTTATCGCCTTTAAGTGCTGCTTCAATAATTGCGTTTGTAGTTTCTTCGATATGTTCTAACGTTACATCTTTAATAAGAGATAGCTTGCCCTGCTCTAATCCCTGCAAGGCCTTTTCTGCCACAACAAGTAAAGATGTTTCTGTTTCAAGGCAGCCGCTTTTACCGCAGCTGCATAACTTATTGTTATTAAAAACCGGAATGTGGCTAAACTCACCTGCAAGGCCATTCTCTCCTCTAAAAAGTTTGCCATCCAGCAGCATACCAAGTCCCACTCCCCACCCAATATTTATTACCATCACATTGTTTTTGCCGTGGGCAACCCCAAATCTTGATTCAGCCAGAGCTATTAAGCTGGAGTCATTGTCAATAAACACAGGTAAGCCAACTTCTTTTTCAATAATTTCAGTTATGCTTCTGCCATCTGTTTTTAAAAAAGAATAATTGATCCCTTTTTTAATATCAATAAAGCCAGGCATTCCGATACCGATACCAACAATTTTATCTTTTGGGATGTCCCATTTCTCAACTGCATCTGCAATTACTTCTGTTAATTTTGTTAAAGATTCCGGGTTATTTGATAAGGGCAGCTCAACTATCTCTACAGGTTTTACGAATCTGTTCTGCACATCCATTATAGCAATCCGTGTTACAAACTGATCCATTGCTACCGAAATAACGTATAATACATCTTCTTTGAGCGAATACATGATTGGCCGGCGTCCGCCTGTAGACGGAGCATAGCCGGTTTCTACCACGTAACCTTCTTTAATTTGCTCGTTTAATATCTTGGTTGTTAGAGGAAGGCTTTTGTTGATACAATTACTTAATTCTGCACACGAAAGGGTATTGCCAAAATAAAGCTCTTTTATTATTTTTCTTCTATACCCATCTGATTTTCCCATATAACAAAAAATTACTTAGAAAGAGTTTTACTAAGATATAATACTTTTATTAAATTTTTTAAATGGCAATAGCTTGATTTTAACCTTTAATAGAAAACTGTATTTTCTCTTGCTTAAGCTTGCATTAATTTAACCCGCCCTGCCCTTTATATAAACTTAGCGGTTTGTCTAACTCAACTGCCAGGACAGACATGTATTCGTCCTGTACATCCTCCGGTACCTGGATATAAACCAGGCCTGGCACCGGGCTCCAGGAAATTTTACCTACAATTTTATGCTGCAGTGTGGCAGAAGTGCCTAAAACCCTTATTTTTTTAATGTTATTTTTTAATCCTTTTACTACAATATTCCCTGAAGCCTTTCCCGGAAGAAACAAATAAAGTGTAGTGGAATCTTTAGATAACGTAGTTGGGCCATAAAAATGACCTTGCGGTAATCCGCCAAGTGTGTTGAAAATGGCTTCTTCGTGTTTCCTGTTCCATTTGCCCAGTTCTTTTAAAACATGAACCTGTTGGGGAGGAATTGTTCCGTCTTCTTTTGGGCCAATATCTAGTAACATATTGCCTCCGTTACTAATGGCATCGGCAAAAATAGTAATAACTTCATACGGAGTTTTCCATGCTGTGTCCTGTGGCTGATAACCCCAGTTATTATTGATGGTCATACACAATTCCCACCAATTGTACTTTGGCCGTGTTACCGGGAAATTCTGCTCGGGGGTGTCGTAATCCCCGTATCCCTGTAAACGACCATTTATTATGGCAGCAGGATTGATTTTTAAAATGTTTTGCCTGATGGCGGATGCCTGCCATTCTTCTGCAGAATGTTCCCAATCGCCGTCAAACCACCATAAGTCGGGTTTAAAAGCTTTATTAAGCTCATTTATTTGTGCCTGATTGAAATGCAGAAACCGTTGCCAGCGCTGTGGGGAATCACCGATTTTATATCGTACACTGTCTTTAGTGAAGGCAGGATAATCAGTATAGCTCCAGTCTATTAAAGAGAAGTATGCACCTCTTTTAATACCTTCTTTATCTAATGCCTTATAAAGCGGAGTTAGCAGGTCTCTTTTGGCGGGGGTGTTTTTTACTACGCTGTAATGCTTTTCTTTAGTAGGCCAAAGAGCTACTCCATCATGGTGTTTTGTGGTAACTACTGCGTAACGGGCGCCGCTTTCTTTTATTAACGAAGCCCATTCTTCAGGTTTATAGTTTGAAGCGGTAAAGCCCTTCAGCTGTTTCATGTAATCTGGGTGGCTTATCTTTTTATTATAGAAACTCCAGCTCTCATCTATACCGTTTACTGAATAGATTCCCCAATGGATAAATATGCCAAGTTTGGCATCTGCAAACCATTGCATTTTATTCCTGATAGAATCTGGATTTATTTTCGATTGTGCATTTACAGCTACAGAAGCAGCAGTTAAAATAATGACCGAAGTTATTTTACCAATTAATTTCATTGTTGTTTTAATTATTCTTTTAATCGTATTCGTTTTTTAAACTTCTCTTCTCCCTTAATAAAAACCTTCAGGTAAAAGCGGCCTTTAGGAAAGCGGCTCAGATCATAGGTAAACATGCCTTCTTTTAACTGAGCATAAGTATGCTCTTCTACAACTTTATCTCCCGGGTCAGTAACAATCTGCACAAGTACGTCTTCAGGGAAGTTTGAATAGTAATCTAAAGTCGTTTTGTCTTTAATTCGTGTAGGATATAGCCCGAACGAAGTTTGGGCGGTAACCGGCGTTATTGGAGCACCTACTTTAAATTCGTACTGAACAGACGAACCAAAATCTGACTCAAAATCTTTAATTATATTTCCTGCACTATCCAGTAAATGTACTTTGCCGCGGCCTCCCCTGGGATTTGCCCAGAACTCCAGCCCGTTTCCTGCTGTATCTGATAAGAAAAACTGGTAATAACCCTTTGATAAAGAAATAGTATCACGATAAAGCGTGTTTGCCTTTAAAGAACCGGGAAGTTTTTCCGATACCGTTTTCCCTTCACTATTTGTAATTCTGTAGCCGTTTTGTTCGGGTTGATTATTGGTAAGCAAATAAATAACAAGGCTGTTGCCGTGTACGGGAACCGCTTCAAACTGGCTGGTCATTTTATTATCTGCCGGATATTCATCCTTTTTACCGTTGGGCAACAGCAGTTCTGTTTCGAAATAGTTTAATCCCGCTTTTGCGGAAATGACGCCGGGCAACACAATTGTGTCTGTTTTACCTGCCGCCAGCATCCCATTCCAATTGAACTGTTTTTTTTGAGATCCTTTAGTTCCATAACGGATACGCAGTTGTTTTACCGGATTTTCTCCCAGGTTTTTTACCAGGATACGGGCCTGGAAAGCTGAAGGATTAACGCGTTTGTATATATCTTTTAGCGATGGATTAATAATATCTTCTATAGCAACGTCATTTTTATTGATTGCTTTTTTGTATTTTATAAGGTAGGCTGAAATTACTTCCTGAGCGCTTGGATCCGTTGAAATGTAATTCTGCATATTAATATCAATGGTATGCTGCCTGTTGCCACGCACATTTAGATCATAAATATCCGGCTGCATTAAATTACCAGGGCACCAGTTTGCCCTGTCGTAAATCCAGGTACCGGCCTGTGGGTATAAGGGATTTGTGCCACATTGTTTCCAGATAGATTTCATATCAATTAATTTACCGTCAAACCAGATTTCGCGGTATTTATTGCAGAACTCTGCACAATTATCCGGTTTATCCATTCCATGTCCGGTTTGAACAATTCGCAAGCGGGCAAAATCTGCTTCTTGTCGGGTGTTAAAAGACACAGGCTTCAACGCGTTTTCGATATTATTTGTGCTGTCTCCATACCGGTAGGCATCATCATAAATTTTTTGAATGCTCACAGGCTCCCATACCGGTTTCCCTTTTACAATCTCAAAATCTAAAGTAACACTCCAGCCTCTGTCCTGATTAGGCTCATAGCCCGTGTGGTTATACTCAATTTCAACAGAATCTCGTAAGAGCATGCTGAAATCTGTTATATCTACTTCCCAGGTGAAGTTCCAGTCTTTACTAAAAGCACCGCCATAAGGAGTTAGCATGCGGGCTATCTCATAGTCCTGCGAGACACCATTTATGCCGCCTTTTCTCCGAATGGTGATATGATCTTTATAATCCCAGTCGGCGCAACGCATACTATCAGGGCAGCCCAAACGTACTTTTAGCTTTATTTTTCTTATCGGAACGTTAGCTGAGGGAAACTTCCCCCATGCTTTGTAAATTTTAAAACCTTTTGCCGGATCGGTTACTATTGTTAATTTGTTATGAGTAACTACATGAAGGGTATCGGCAGCCCTGCTTGTAATTGTAAAAAGTATTAGAAGAAAACACACGAAAGGAGTCCTTAAATCCCTCCATGAGCTATATGATTTTTGGTTCATTATGTGGATATGATGGTTGAGGTTAAATTGATTGAATATTAAGGTGTATTTATTGAAAAGGCCAGTGCAGGAGTATACGTGTTCCTTACACTTTTTGGAAGCCATATTTTTACTTTTTCACCTTCCTTTTTCCATTTAACGGGTTTTCCGGTTTGCAGAAATTTTATTTCCGCTCCTTTTTCAGGACTGTTGCCTGTCCATTCTACTACCGGTGGAGTTGATTGCCCTTCTGGAATACATATTAACGCATATTTAGTATTGCCATTTTTACTTTGTGTAAACCATGTATTTCCTTCATGATACTTTTCAGTAATACGGGTATTATAAATCGCTTCCCCGTTTACCTTCATCCAACGGCCAATTTCTTCTAAACGATTAACGACTTCCTCAGGCAACGTGCCATCTGCTTTTGGGCCAATTCCTAAAAGTAAACTTCCGCCTTTTGCAGTTACTTCAATTAGTGATTGAATAACTCGGGCTGCGGATTTATATTGATCATTTGGAACAAAGCCCCAGGCATTGCCAAGTGTCATGCAGCTCTCCCACGGGTTGTTCAACTGTTTTTTTGGAATTGTTTGTTCAGGTGTCTGGTAGTTTTCATAAGGTCCGTGAACTGTTCGGTCTACTATCAGAATACCAGGTTGTGCTTCCCGGGCCATAGATGCAATCTTTGGCATATCAATTTCCTGGCTGAATTCAGGAATAGGCGCTCCCCAGGATAAAACTTCTTCATTCACTGTTTCTTTTGGCCTCACCCAACCGCCGTCTAACCATAAAACATCCACCGATCCATAATTATGCATCAATTCACTCAACTGGTTGTAAGTGAATTGTTTGTATTTGTTCCACCGGTCGGGATACTTACGTATATCGTAGTTCACATTTCTGTTAGGTGTTGCATATTTTGGCCACCAGAAGTATTCACAATGCCAGTCTGGTTTTGAAAAATATGCTCCAATCATAAAATCCTGTTTCCTGAATGCTTCAAAAACATACTTCGCAACATCAGCACGTGGATTTTTTTTGAAAGGACCGTTGGTTATTTTATAATCCGTTTCCTTTGTATCAAACATGTTAAAGCCATCATGATGTTTAGTAGTAAACACCATATAGCGCATGCCTGCGTCTTTCCCGGCCCTGGCCCATTGTTCAGGATTAAATTTTACAGGATTAAATGATTTGCTGAGACCCCAGTACCATTTTTTAAAGTCTCCATAGGATAAGGTGCTGTCCCGCTCAATCCAATCTTCAGAGCATAATGCCCAGGATTCGATCATTCCGGGTACAGAATATACTCCCCAATGAATGATCATCCCAAATTTCTGATCCTGCCATTTATCCAGTTTCTCTCTTACCTCCGGTTCTGAAGGCCA
Source organism: Rubrilithobacter danxiaensis (assembly GCF_047272945.1). Lineage (NCBI taxonomy): Bacteria > Pseudomonadati > Bacteroidota > Sphingobacteriia > Sphingobacteriales > Sphingobacteriaceae > Rubrilithobacter > Rubrilithobacter danxiaensis. The sequence continues at coordinate 115,999 of NZ_JBKOPS010000008.1, read as the reverse complement.
TTCGTATTTGGTAGATTGGCTGTGTACATTAGGCTGAGCGCTAACTGAAGTTGTAAACACACTTAGCAGGATTAATCCTGAAAATAGTTTTTTTCTCATTCTATCTCGTTTTAATAGGCATTTAAATCCCTAATCCTTGTTTGTAGCCTCCATATAATATAAGAATAAAATGTATGAAAGACTTGTATAAGCAATGATAGATATTTTTTGTATGTATTAAAAACTTATTAAATTTTTGTAAAAAGTTTTTTTTATTTTTAAAATACACTCTATATTTAGCCAATAATATTTAAAATACTAACCAACTTAATTTAATGAGTCCTAAGGGGAGCACTGAGCATAAACATGACCGTTTAAAGCAGCGGGTTCTGAAAGAACTGTATTTTGACAAAATGCTTTCCTGTGCAGATTTGAGCCTGCGGACTAAGAAAAGCCTGCCTGTTGTAACAAAAGTGGTGGCGGAATTAATTGAAGAAAATTATGTGATAGAATATGGTTTTGGTCCTTCTAGCGGAGGGCGCAGGCCGTTAATGTATTCTTTAAAGCCACACGAAAAATTAATAGTAGCAGTAGCAATCGATCAGCTTTCAACGCATATTGTAATTTATGACCTGATGAATAACCAAGTGTCAGAGATTGAAATGCACGAACTGGAATTGGAAAATAATCCCGATGCATTACCTGTCCTTACTGAACTGATCAATTCCTATATATCACAATCTGGTTTTTCAAAAGAAAAAATTATAGGCATTGGCATTAGCATGCCTGGTTTTGTAGATGTTAAAAAAGGAATTAACTATTCGTTTCTTGAGGCAGGGGGCCAGAGTTTGCAAAAGTATATTTCAGACAGAACTGATTTGCCTGTTTATATTGATAACGACTCTTGCCTGATCGCTTTAGCCGAATTACGATTTGGATTGGCCAGGCTAAAGCAAAATGTTATGGTGGTAAACGTTGCCTGGGGTATTGGCTTGGGGATGATTTTGAATGGAGAAATATTCCGTGGGCATACCGGGTTCGCCGGAGAGTTTAGTCATATTCCAACTTCCACAGAAGGTAAATTATGTAACTGTGGTAAAAGGGGCTGTCTTGAAACAGAGGCTTCGTTGCTGGTAGTTGCTAAAAAAGCCCTTGATGGGATAGAAAGCGGACGTATATCCAGTCTTCAGCAGGAACTTAAAGACCAATCTAAATTGCCGGGTGATGTAATTATGGAGGCGGCAAATAAAGGAGATCAGTTTGCTATCGAGCTGCTTTCTGATGCGGGTTACGCTATCGGTATTGGCTTAGCCATCTTAATTCATATTATTAATCCTGCGGTTATAATCCTCAGCGGACGTGGTGCTGCAGTAGGTAAGATATTATCAGCATCTATTCAACAAGCGCTTAATAAATATGCTATTCCGCGTTTGGCAGACAGTACTGAATTACAAATATCCCAGTTGGGGTCAAATGCTGCTCTTATAGGGGCGGCCAGCCTGGTTATTGAATGTCTGGGCAGGCATTCACCTAAATCGGAAGCAGGCTTACGAAAAAAAGAAAAACACCTTCAAATCCAATAATAAAATAAATGCAAAAATTTACGCTAACAACTAATTAACTAAATTATGAGAAAAAAACTGCTAATCATTTTACTGACAATCCTGGAGTGTTCTCTGGGATTTGCGCAGGTCCGGAAAACCGTTACCGGAACTGTTAAAGATGCCCGGGGAGAAGCAATACCCGGAGTGAGTGTAATTGAAAAGGGAACTACAAACGGCACGCAAACAAATGTGAACGGTACATTTACGTTAAGCGTGAATGCAAATGCGGTGCTTAAATTCTCTTTCTTGGGCTATACACCAAAAGAAGTTCCTGTAGGGACAAACACAACCTTAACTGTAACGCTTTCTGAAGATTCTCAATCACTTGGAGAAGTGGTAGTAACGGCTTTCGGACAGAAAAAGGAAATCCGCAAATTATCGTATTCCATGCAAGAGGTGAAAGGGGAGGAATTAACAAGGGCAAATAACGCTAATATTGTTAATTCACTGCAGGGTAAAGTAGCTGGGGTGATGATTAACCAGGGTGCGAGTGGCCCTCAATCCAGTTCAAGAATCCGTATTCGTGGTAATTCTTCCATCAGTACTTCCGGAAGTTCCAGCACACAACCTCTGTTTGTTATCGACGGAGTATTAATTAAGCCAGGAACAACCGGTGCCGATTCATGGGGTGGTAACCAGGATTTCGGTAACATTATGAAAGACCTGAATCCGGATGACTATGAAAGCATCAGTGTGCTTAAAGGAGCTCCGGCAACTGCATTATACGGTTCTGATGCGTTGAATGGTGTTATTTTGATTACAACAAAAAAAGGAGTGGCACGTAAAGGTTTAGGTGTTTCTTTATCGCACACATCCTCTTTTGATGATGCTTATAAATTATACGATCTGCAGGACGAATTCGGGGGAGGAATATCTACAACATGGCAGAAGAATGCACAGGGAGTAGACATGGTCGATAAAGACAATGGTCAGTTTTATTCATTCGGGCCGAAGATTGACGGACACATGGTTCAGGATATCGACGGAAGAATGGTTGAGTGGAAAGCTAACAAGCCTTTGGATTTCTTCCAAACCGGAAGATACATCAATACGAACGTTGCTCTTGAAGGTGGAAGTGAGAATACAACGTTCCGTTTTTCTTACTCTAACCTATACAACAATAGTATAATGCCTGAGAACTCCTTAAAAAGAAATAACTTCAGTTTAAGGGCAACCCAGAAAGTATCGAAATTTCTGAACTTAGATGCAAGTATTGTTTATGTTGATAATAACATAGATAATCCGGCAAGTCAGGGTGGTTCAGATAATCCATTGTTCCGTCTTACATATTACCGTCCACGGACGATGGATATTGATTACTGGAAAAATCATTATATAGACACGGAACTGGGTGGCAGAACAACTAATAATGTGTCTCAGAAAGATCCTTACAATATTTCAAACTTTTTGTGGAATATTTACCAGATAGATAATACTCAAAGAGAGAACAATTTCAGGGCTAACGTTGATCTGACAGCAACTATTACACCATGGCTAAATGCCCTGTTAAGAAGCAATATCAACCTTGTTAATACCGAGCAGGAGTATAAAGAACTTGGAAGGGATGTTAATTTTGCCGGCGGTAATTACTGGTTTTCACAAATCAATTCTAAACAAAGCCGTATTCAGTTATTGTTAAACGGAAGCCGTAACCTGAGCAAAGATTTGGAGTTGAGTTTAAGTGCGGGGGGAGAAACGAATCGTGATCTGGGAGGTAAATACAACCGTGCAATTACAAAAGGAGGATTAAATATTCCTGGTCAGTTTGTTATTTCAAACGGTAAAGAAGGTATTCAGGGCGAAGCCAGAAGTTTACCTGAAAAAAGATTGGATGCATTATATGCTTTTGGAGATATTACTTACAAAAACATGTTAACATTTAACTTCAGCGCAAGAAACGACTGGTCATCAGCTCTTACTTATGCAAACGGTGCAGGTACTTACAATTATTTCTACCCTTCTGCAGGTTTAGCATGGACGTTTACTGAAATGGATATGTTTAAATGGCAGCCATTAACTTCAGGTAAACTTAGGGTAAGTTATGGTTATGCAGGTAGAGATACAGATCCTTTTTACCTGAACAGAACAGGGTTCTATTCTCAGTTAGGAACATTTGATGCTCCTGGAGGTACTTATCCTATATATAGCTATGTAAATGGAACTTTAGGTAACTTTAATATCAAACCTGAATTATCTAAAGAATTTGAAATCGGTACAAACCTTCGCTTCCTGAATAACCGTATCGATCTTGATTTTACTTACTATAAGAAAAATACAACTAATCAGATATTGGAATTACCTGTACCTATAGAATCTGGAGCAAGCAGCCGGATTGTAAATGCAGGAAATATTCAGAATCAGGGGATTGAGATATTATTAAATACTGTTCCGGTAAAGAGCAAAAACTTTGAATGGAGCTCAAGCTTCAATTTCTCTCGTAACAGAAACAAGATACTAGAACTTGCAGAAGGTATTACCTCTAAAGATTTGGAACTCGCTTTTGGTAATGATGTTAGAGCAGTTGCTCAGGTAGGAAAAGATTACGGAACTATTGTAACCGGTTACGGCTTTGCTTCATACCAAAAACGCGATGCTGCCGGAAACCCTGTTGCCAGCCCAAGTAACGGAAAGAAAGTTATCGGTTTGCCAAGTGGTGGATGGGGTTATACTTACCTGCGGAATGCAGCTTATGACGGATCTACCAAAGAATTGGGAACTATGATGGAGAATTTTTTAGTAAGCAATATCAATTCCTTCCGCTACAAAGATTTCACTGTAGGTATTCAACTTGACGCAAAAATTGGTGGTTTAATGGCTTCTGCTACTCATCAGTATGGCGGTGCTAACGGAAGTTTGCAATCTTCACTTTTCGGAAGAGATAAAGAGCACGGAGGAGTAGAATACGTTGATGACAACGGAGTTACTCAATTTGACGGAATTATTCCTGACGGAGTATTCCAGGATGGTATAACAGTAGACGTAAACAACCAGACTATAGACCTTGGCGGAATGAGCTATGCCGAGGCAGTTGAAAAGGGGTATGTTAAGCCAAAACCAGCTTATCAGTACTATGACGATTTAACTCAGTGGGGAACCGGAATTCGTGAGTACTCAGTATTTGAAAATAGCTGGGTTGCAGTAAGAGAGGTTTCGGTTAATTACCGTGTTCCTGTAAAATTCAGTTCTAAGATAGGCGTTAGCAATCTGAGCCTGACGGCGACAGGAAGAAACCTGGGATATCTGTATAACACTACTAAAGACGGAATCAATCCTGAAGGGATATTTACAAACCGTCAGGCAGGATTTGCAGAGTACGGAGGCTGGCCTTATGTAAGAAGTATCGGTTTTGGTATCAATGCAAAATTCTAATTAATTAAGAACTAATTTAAAAAGACAACATCATGTTTTCAATTTATAAAAGATTATGTGTGGCAGTGTTATGCATTGCACTAATATCATGTAAAAAGCAGGATTTTGTGGATATAAACGCAGACCCGTCTGTTTTATATACTATTTCTCCTGAAGATCAGTTTTTCTCGGCAGCCAGCGGCATGCAGGATGACTTTGAGTGGTACTATGACAATTACCGCCGTATTATGCCGTGGATGCAACAACTTACTCCTACTAATGGTAATACCAATAACTTTACCCGCGATGTAAGTAATTTCAATACACGGTATGGAAAAGTATATTATGGAAGGGTAGGTCCCCGTTTGGCAGATGTAACCCATCTGATAGATCAGTTACCGGCAGAAGAGCAGGCAAAACGAGCACAGCTACGTAGTATAACTGATATTTTTATGGGATACTATGCGTTCTATGTTTCTGATATAAACGGAAGCATTCCTTACAGCGAAGCATTTCAGGCCCGTTACGGAGGAACACTTACTCCTAAGTACGACGATCAGTTAACTCTGTTTACAACTATTGATCAGCAGCTTAAAGATGCTGTAACGGCCTTAAAAGCAGCCCCTGCTGTTGCTCAGGTTTCGCTGGTAAATAAAGATCTTTTCTTTAACGGCGATGCTTCTAAATGGATAAAAGCAGCTAATGCACTGCGCTTACGCATTGCCCTTCGCTGGATGAAACAAGACAAGGCAAAAGCTCAGTCAATTGCTGCTGAAGTAGCGGCAGATGCCGCAGGTTCAATGAATTCAATTGATGATTCATGGGTATTTGAAGCAAACTATACTTTTGCTGCAGCCGGAAGTAACTGGAGTCCAATTGATTTAAGAGCTCCAAAACCTACTGTAGATTTCATGAATGCAAATAGCGACCCTCGTATCCGTTTATTTTATACTAAAAACGTTAATGGTGATTATGTTGGAAGCTTTACAAGTCCTGACGCTGCAAAGGATCCTGCAAATGCTGCATTGTATGACACACCGGGATTATTATCAAATATTCAGCCCCGTTTATTCTCTGCTGCAGAAAATAGCGGTACCGGAATTAACTTCTTCCCACTGATTACTTACGCAGATTATTGCTTTATGCGTGCAGAAGCTGCTGTGCAAGGTCTTACTGCTGATAATGCCTCAACCTGGTACACTAATGGTGTAACTGCATCTATTCAATTTTACGACAAAAAGGCTGCTGCTGCTCAAGTTGAAGGCTATGTTAAAGTAGACCAATCTGAAATTGACGCTTATTTAAATCAGGCGGCAGTTAAGTTTGATGCTGCTAAAGCACTAAATCAGATTGCTTCACAAGCTTATATTGACTATTACAAAAACCCTAATGAGGCCTGGGCTTTATACAAAAGAACCGGAATGCCAAACAACAATACCGTTCTGCAATTAGCAGTTTTGAAGTCAAACAATGTTGCAGTCGAAATTCCGAGAAGGGCTCCTCTTACATTGGGCGTACCTACCGACATGAATTACGAAAATCAAAAAGCAGCGTACGAAGATATGGCTAAAAACCCTGATTTCGGACAAGGTCCTAATGATGCGTTTGGCCGTGTATGGTGGGATAAGAAATAATTTATACTGTTCAGGTTAAATAGTAATCGGAAACTTTTAGTGAAAAACCCCGTAATTACGGGGTTTTTCACTAATTTACAGTGTTTATTTGTGAGGTGAATATGAAGTGTATTACGTTTCTCTGTGTGCTTGTTATGATGAGTTTGACATTAACAGCACAGCCATTAACAGTTTATTCTGTAAAAAAAATTAGTTCAGTAACTCTGCTAACCTTATCAGGCAAACAAAAGAAGTTAGTAACAGACAAACCTACGGTATTTGTTTTTCTTTCTACCGATTGTCCTTTATGTAAGAACTATGCCAGAGTATTAAATACCCTTAAATCAGATTTTCCTGAAATCCGTTTTTATGGGATCTTTCCCGGGAAAACCAGCCTGGAAGCAATCAAGACTTACCAGAAAGACTACAATGCCGGATTTGAATTACTTTCAGATCCTTCTAAAAAATTAACAAGCTACCTTCACGCTACTACAACTCCACAGGCAATTTTAATCAATACAGCCGGAAATTTACTTTATACGGGTCTTATCGATAATTGGGCATTTTCATTAGGTAAGCAGAGGCAGGTGGTAACAGAACACTATCTGAAAACTGCTATTAAGCAATTTCTAAATAAGGAACCAATAGAAACAAAAAGTACAAAACCGATAGGCTGTTTAATTAATGATATTTGAAATGAAGAAAGTTGTATTTTTTTGTTGCGCCCTTGTAGGAATATTCAAATTTTGCTATGCGCAAAAAGTTACGTTCACTAAAGATATTGCACCAATTATACACACTAAATGTACCCCGTGCCACCGTCGGGGAGAAGCTGCTCCCTTTTCGCTTATAACATATGAAGATGTGGCTAAAAGGGCTTCTTTTATTAAAAAGGTTACTCAAAGTGGTTATATGCCTCCCTGGAAGCCTGATAATCATTATAATTCCTATCAAAACGACAGGTCTCTGACTCCGGATCAGGTGAACAAAATTGCGAAATGGGTAGATGCGAAAATGCCAAAAGGACCGGGAGGAAAGGATGAAGATAAAATTTTAAGTAATTATATTCCCGGGACACAATATTCTCGCAAGCCAGACTTAGTGCTTAAAACCACTAAACCTTTTTTAGTAAAGGGCGACAATCAGGAACGTTTTGTTGTATTTAAAATTCCGTTTGAGCTGGCAGGTGAAGTACCTATTGAAGCTATTGAGTTTATCAGTAACGAAAAAAAGATCATTCATCACGCAAATTTTGGGTTTTACCCGGTACCCGATAAATCAATTGATATACACAACACAGTTGATCATATTAATCTTACAGATGAAGATCGCTCGCAGTACAGGCAATATTTACCATATAAGAGGCAGATGACTTATTACGGCGGATGGATTCCTGGTACAAGCTATGAATCTTATCCTAAAGACTTCGGGTGGGTTCTTCCACAACGGGGCGTATTGCTGCTAACCATTCATTATGCACCGGTAGGTAAAGATTTTGAAGAAATATCAGGTGTAAATATTTTTTATAAAAATAAGCCTGTTACACGAAAAGTAAATGTCATCAGTTTAGGATCAGCAGGGATTGGAGAAAAGCAAATAACACCTGATTTTATCATAATGCCCGATTCTGTTTCTAAGTTTCAATTAAAAATTACCACCCCACAGGATCAGTCGCTCATGTATATATGGCCTCATATGCATTTGTTGGGCAAAGAATTTAAATCTTATGCGGTAACTCCGGCAGGGGATACTATTAAACTGATTCACATTCCTTCATGGGATTTCCGGTGGCAGGAAATTTATAAGTTTAAAAAGCTCGTGAAAATTCCAAAAGGCTCTGTACTAACTATTGAAGGAACTTACGATAATACCAGCGATAACCCCAATAATCCACATAATCCTCCCCAAATGGTTTTCTCCAGCAACGATATGAAATCGACCGACGAGATGATGACCATGATTATGATCTTTATGCCTTATAAAGAGGGGGATGAGAATATAGAACTTGATTGATCCTGTTATGAATAGAAAAAAACCTGAGGTGTTTATACTGTTCTTTACTATACTGCTGCTTACAAATTTACAATCAGAAGCGCAGACGCTGTTTTCACTTGTTCCCGCTAAAGATACTCATATCGACTTTGAAAATAGGCTGATAGAGAACGACAGCTTACATGTAATGAATTATGAATACTTGTATAACGGAAATGGGGTGGGAGTAGCCGATTTCAATAATGACGGTTTAAACGATCTGTTTTTTTCAGCAAATACCACATCTTATAAGTTATATATAAATAAAGGCGGCTTTAAGTTTGAAGATATTACCGTCAAAGCCAATGTAAAAGGAAATGGAACCTGGGCAACAGGGGTAAGTATTGCAGATGTAAACGGTGATGGATTACCCGATATATACGTTTGCCACTCAGGGAAATATCCTGCATCCAAACTTAGTAACGAATTATTTATTCACCAGGGAGTAAAGGACGGGCATCCTGTATTTAAGGAAATGGCAAAAGAATATGGACTTGACGCTCCGGGAACTCAGTCAACTCAGGCTGCTTTTTTTGATTACGACCGCGATGGGGACCTTGATATGTTCCTTCTTAATCATTCTAATCATACGTACAATCCCCTGTTAAATACCCGCAAAATACGGGCTACTTTTAGTAAAGAATTTGGCAACAGGTTGTTTCGTAATGATGTAAAAAATGGTATTTGTACTTTTCAAGAGGTTACAACGGAAGCCGGTATTGTTAATAACCCCTTGAATTTTGGTTTAAGTGTAACTATCAGTGATTTAAATAAAGACGGATGGCCCGATATATATACTACCAGCGATTATTCTGAGCAGGACTATCTTTACATCAATAATAAAGATGGGTCTTTTAAAGAAAGCATTCGAAATGCAATGGGGCATATTTCGAAATACGCGATGGGAGCAGACATTGCCGATTATAATAACGATGGTTTGTCGGATGTTATCACCCTCGATATGCTTCCCGAGGATAATCACCGCCAAAAGATGCTCAGAGGGCCGGATGAATATGATATGTACCATTTGTTGGTGGACAGCGGATATTATCATCAGCAAATGCGGAATATGTTACAGTTAAACTCAGGCGCAGGCCCCGACGGAACTCTTCATTTCAGCGAGATCGGGCAGCTTGCAGGTATTTCTAATACCGATTGGAGCTGGTCAGCTCTGCTTGCCGATTTTGACAATGACGGCTGGAAAGATTTGTTTGTTTCCAATGGCTATCTGCGAGACTTTACCGATATGGATTTTCTTAAATATACGGTAGCAAATGCACAGAAGGACGCTTTGAAATCGGGTACTGTCGTATTTAAAACGTACGATCTGGTAAAAAAAATGCCTTCTAACAAGCTCCACAATTATATTTTTCAAAACAACCACAATCTTACTTTTACAGATAGGAGTACTTCCTGGGGTATAGATGCACCTTCTGTTTCTAACAGCAGCGCTTACGCAGATCTGGATAATGACGGTGACCTGGATCTTATTGTGAATAATATTAACGAGCCGGTAATGATATACCGTAATAATGCAGAGCTATTAAATTCTGGATATATACGCATCCAGCTTATAGGTAAAGGAATGAACACTTCCGCACTGGGTGCCAAGGTATATATAGAAACCGATTCAGTTACACAATATCAGGAGAAATATGGAGTCAGGGGTTATCAGTCAAGTGTTGATCCTGTACTGCTCTTCGGCCTTGGAAAATCAGCTACAATCAAATCAGTTCGAGTTATCTGGCCGGATGGTAAGGAGACACATCTCCATAACCTGAAGGCAAACCAGCTTCTTACTCTTAAACAAGCAGATGCACATGAAACAGCCAGTTCGACCATTGTGCCTCCACCTCTTTTTACAGATGTAAGCCGGCAGTCAGACATTTCGTTTAAGCATACTGAAAATCAGTTTATTGATTTTAAAGGGGAGCCTTTAATGCCGTACCAGTTATCAAAAATGGGTCCGGCACTGGCAAAAGCAGATGTAAATAAGGATGGATTTGAAGATGTTTTTGTGGGAGGAGCAATTGAGCAATCGGGTAAACTGTTTTTGGGAAAATCAGACGGACGTTTTGAGCCGGCACCAGTGCAGCCCTGGGAAAAGGATGCAGCTGCTGAAGATGTAAATGCTGTTTTTTTCGACTCTAATAAAGACGGCAATCTCGATTTATGGATAGTAAGCGGAGGTAATGAATATGATAACGGCGCTCCCGAATATCAGGATCGCTTATATCTTGGAGATGGAACAGGACAATTTACTAAAGCTGAAAACGCACTGCCGCAGATGTTGAGCAGTAAGCAGGCTGTTGCTGTGGCAGACTTTGATAAAGATGGAGATGAGGATATTTTTGTGGGAGGAATGGGACTTCCCGGTTCATTTCCATTATCTTCAAGAAGCTGGCTGCTGAGAAATGATCTGATAAACGGTGCTGTAAAATTCACAGATATCACTTCTGATCTTTCCGACGGCTTGGTCAATCCCGGTATGGTAAGCAGCGCCTGCTGGCAGGATATAGACGCAGATGGTTATCCCGAATTAATTATCGCCGGTCACTGGATGCCGATTCGAATATTTAAAAATTTAAAGGGAAAGCTAACTGATATTTCTGAAAGTGCAGGACTGAAAAATACGGAAGGCTTATGGTCTGCAATAATACCTGCGGATGTAAATAGCGACGGTAAAATGGATTTTATTGCGGGTAATTGGGGCTTGAATAATCAGTTCAAAGCTTCGCCGGATATGCCTGTAACAATTTACGCTTCCGACTTTAATAACGACGGAGCCCTTGATCCTGTGATGTCTTATTATATACAAGGTAAAAATTATCCTTCTGCCTCTCGTGATGAATTGCTTGATCAGATTGTGCAGATGCGGAAGCGCTTTGTAAAATATGCTGATTATGCGGATATAACAATCGACGAACTATTTAGTAAAGAACAATTAGAAAAATCAGCGAAGCTTTATTGTCGTGAGCTCGCTTCATCTATACTTCTGAATGATGGAAAGGGTGCCTTTCAGATTAAGCATTTGCCCGTTGAAGCACAATTTTCAACCGTATTTGTGGTACTGTGGGACGATTTTGATAAGGATGGAAAAAATGACCTGTTGCTTTCTGGCAATTTTTATCCATACCGTGTACAATTGGGTAAGAATGATGCAGGGCATGGCTTATTCCTGAAAGGGAATGGAACAGGTGAATTTAGCAAAGCTGACGAAAGCGGGTTCTACGTGCCAGGAGATGTGCGTGGAATGATTCAGATAAAAAGCAAATCTGGAAAGAATAAGATAGTTATTGTGAAAAATGACGATTATGTTCAGGTTTTAGAATATTAAAAATGAAAGTATTTAAAGTACTTATTTTATTGTTGTTTGCCGGTAGTATTTCTGTTAGTGCACAATGGGAAAAGCATGAAACAGATGCATTTGCCCTTCACCGATCTCAAAAAGCGGTGTCAAATATTATCGTTCATGATGTTTTTTCGCCACCGGTAGCCAGCAGGATTTTTGCTTATGCAAATATTGCCGCCTATGAAATTCAGGCAAAGCAGAATAAAAAGTATGTAAGTATGGGCGGGCAGATAAACGAATTTAAGGGCATTGCTGCTCCGAAAAATGCTGAGTTAAGTTATTCAGTTGCCGCAACTTTCGCGTATTTACAGGTTGCAAAAAGGCTGGTTTTCTCTGAAGACATGGTTAGTGACAGCATCAAAAGCATTTTGAAGTGGTACACATCTAAAGGTTATCCGGAAAAGGTAATCCAAAATTCATTAACATACGGGCAATCTGTTGCTGACTCTATAATAGCCTATGCATCAAAAGATCATTATGGGGAAACGCGGCGCATGAGGAGATACGCATTTATAAAGCAGGAGGGTAAGTGGCAGCCAACGCCTCCCGGATATATGGCAGCGGTAGAACCAAACTGGAATAAGATAAGGCCTTTTGTAATGAATAGTCCTGATCAGTTTAAGCCTCTCCAGCCATTTGCCTACAGTACAGATAAAAAAAGTGACTTTTACAAATCAGCATATGAAGTGTATCTGGCAGTAAACCAATTAACCGCTGAACAAAGGCATATAGCTAGTTTTTGGGATTGTAATCCCTTTTTTTTGAATACACAGGGGCATCTTAATTTTGCTACAAAAAAGATTTCGCCCGGGGCTCATTGGATGTCTATAGCTGGCATCGCCCTCACAAATAAACATGCAGATTATATGAAGTCTTCAGCAGTTTATACTTATACTTCGCTTGCTATATTTGACGCATTTATCAGTTGCTGGGATGAGAAATATCGAAGTAATTATATAAGACCGGAAACCTTTATTAATGCCCACATTGACGAGAGCTGGAAGCCTCTTCTGCAAACACCCCCCTTTCCCGAATATCCCAGTGGCCATAGCGTAGCTTCTACAGCCGCAGCAACGGTGCTAACCGCACTTCTGGGAGATAATATTGTCTTTGATGATAATACAGAAACTGACTATGGTTTACCTGTTAGAAAATTTCCTTCTTTTATTGATGCCGCTAACGAGGCAGCAATAAGCAGATTATACGGGGGAATACACTTTCGTGAAGCTATTGTTAACGGGCAAAAACAAGGTAAAGCGTTGGGCGATTTTATAGTGCAAAAGATTAGGGTTACTGCAAATCAACCTATTCAAACTACTTTACTGGATTTTACTACTCATTAAAATTTACAGGATTTGGAATAAAGTAAGGGTTAGACGGGGAATCTAACCCTTTAACTACTTAAATCAAAATATGCTTTTATAATAACTGATGCAAGTATAGGAACTTTTTTAATTTTTTTAAAAAGATTTTTAATTTTTATGATATGTTTCCAGTAATACTGAAATACTGTGATAACTTTAATAGTTTAAAATCAAACCAGAGTCTATCCAACTACAAAAGCAAGAACATGATTATAGAGATTTAAAGAAACTATCAGAACCGATAGTTTTAGTCTACTTAGTTTGAAACAAACTTTAACCCTGCAATAGAACTTATTAGGGTTGCAATAAAGAATAAGCGCCAGAAATCAGAAGGTTCTTTAAAGAATACTATTCCAACCAGTACAGTGCCAACAGCACCAATTCCCGTCCAAACGGCATAGGCCGTTCCCATAGGTAATGTTTGAGTTGCCTTGTATAGCAAAAGCATGCTAATTGAAAGACTGATAAAAAAGCCTACTGTCCATAAAACAGAGGTAGTTCCCGCTGTTTCTTTCGCTTTTCCCAGGCAGGTGGTAAAGCCTACTTCAAAAAGGCCTGCAATAATTAGAATTATCCAATTCATGGTCGGATAAAGGTATAAAAATTATCAGGCAGTTGTTGCTTACAGCGGATATTAAGAAATAAAAAAGGGTTTTAAATAAACTTAAAAAAGTGGAAGGCCTATCAATACCTTCCACCAGCTATCTATAAACAATCTACTGATTAAACGATAAAAGGGTTCACTATGGCCAGGATTTGTTCTTTGGTTAATGGTTCATCGAAAGCTTCAGAGGCTGCATCCGCTGAAATTTCAAATCCGTTGATATTGGTAATCTCTACATTCGCCTGTTTAGTATTCTCTTCACCATCATACGAAGCTTGTACTGCAGCGCCAATTCCACTCTCTTTCCCGGTAATCCACGGCTTTACATCTGCACCCCGAGCTTTACGCATTTGCCGGATATGAGATGCATGGCGAGCTTCTACCGAATGAATGTTTAAGGCTGCTTCCAGTATCGCATTTTGCTGAACCAGGGCTGGCGCTTGTCCTTTGTAAGCACGTACCCCCGTGTCTTCAAAAGTTTGCGCTACCGCCAAAAAAAGATCGTAATTGGTGTACACATCTTTAAAAGGACCGTTTCCGGATCCGTTTCCTGCAGAAAAATCAAATGTTGGCTTGCTAACCGGAGTGGAGCCTAAAGCTGTAATAGTGCTTTTTAAGAAGTCAACATGTGCTTTTTCATGATCGCGGATAGCGGCAATAGCTCCCTGGGCAGGGCCGGCAGGAATTAATGATGGATTAACTGTAAAAGCATTCTGATAAAACTCATTTTCCAGATATTCCAGTGTGAGTGCGAACTGCAGCACATCAATTACAGAATTAGCTGTTTGTCCATACGCTTTTTTAAACATCGAACCTAAAGCCAATGGCAACGATGCAAGGGCTATTTTAGAACCAAAGGCTGTAAAACTTTTTAATACTCTTCTTCTGGGGCTTAAACGCTCGTATATATCAGCGTCTGTTTTTTCTATTTCTTCAATTATATTTAAAATATTCATGGTGATAGTATTAAGATGGTAAGTTTGATGCGTTGATAGAAGTTTTAATAAAAGATTTCGCGATAGCCAATACTTCGGCTGGAGATCTGGAAGTATCAAGGCCGTTGCTATTAACAACACTGCTGTCCGCAAAAGTGCCGTTTGTTATCAAATCACGGATTAAAGCCGCATG
This sequence comes from Rubrilithobacter danxiaensis, assembly GCF_047272945.1. NCBI lineage: Bacteria > Pseudomonadati > Bacteroidota > Sphingobacteriia > Sphingobacteriales > Sphingobacteriaceae > Rubrilithobacter > Rubrilithobacter danxiaensis. Next base: position 100,976 of record NZ_JBKOPS010000008.1, on the reverse strand, counting down.
CCTTGCTTCTACAGATACAATTTTACCGGCAAGAGTAAGGTAATCTGCTGATTGAATCAACTTCCCGGCACCGTTATAAGCAGAAACGCCTAAATCTTCAAATGCTTTAGCTGTCGCCAGTACATTGTCTCTGCTGCCAAAGTCTATTCCAGAAAAGTTTACTTCCAATGCGGGTATTGCTTTACTTCCCAGGGCAGTTTTGAAAAATTCTCTGTGTGCAATTTCATGATCACGTATATCCGCCAAAAGAGCTAATTCGTTATTACTTATACCACCATAAGGAGTATCTGAAACCTGTTTGTAAAAAGCTGCTTCTAGTTGTTCAAGCGCATAAGCATAATTCAATATGCCAATGTCTCCGCTTCCCAAATCTACACCACCAGTGTTCATAGTTGGATTACTGTCTTTTTTACAGCCTGCAGCAATTAGAGCAATTGAAGCAACTCCTGCTCCGGTGAACTGCAGAAATGAGCGCCTTTGGAACTTTTTTGATAAGAAATTGCTCTCATCCTGCAAAAGTTCTCTTTCCTTGTCTATTAAGGGATTTGTCATGTGAGGTGAAGTTTAAAAGGTTAAAAATTCTTGTTTAACCTTACCTACGGATATTTAAACTAAGCAGATTTTTTTTAAATGCTTTTTTTAGGTTAAGACTGATCTTAATCGCTTAAAAGCAGTAAAAGGGTTGTGAACCCTGCTTTATCGGGCTTCGTATTTTATTTTTTTAGGTTATGTTTGCACTGATTATTCAGCGTAGCTGAAAGTAGTACTTCAATGTTAGATCTTGATAAGATAAAGAAACCGATTGAGCATGAACTGGATGTTTTTGAAGAAAGATTCAAATCGTCCATGCAGAGTTCAGTTCCTCTTCTTGACCGTATTACCCATTATATTGTAAAGCGTAAAGGGAAGCAGATTCGGCCCATGTTCGTGTTCTTTTCTGCCGCTATATGCGGGGGAATAACGGATGCTACTTACCGCGGGGCTGCCCTTGTCGAATTGCTTCATACTGCTACACTTGTTCACGACGATGTAGTGGATAACTCCTACGAACGACGCGGCTTTTTTTCTGTAAATGCATTATGGAAAAATAAAATCGCTGTTTTGGTGGGTGATTTTCTGCTCGCAAAGGGAATGCATCTTTCCTTGCAGAACCAGGATTTCGACTTGCTGAAGATTGTAAATAATGCCGTTCAGCAAATGAGCGAAGGTGAATTGCTTCAAATGGAAAAAGCAAGAAGGCTGGATATTGATGAACGGGTATATTATGAAGTTATACGTCAAAAAACAGCTTCTTTGATCGCATCCTGTTGTGCTTGCGGAGCCGCTTCTGCTGCTGCCACTTCTGATGTAATTGAGAAAATGCGTTTGTTCGGCGAAAAAGTAGGTATGGCTTTCCAGATTAAGGATGACCTTTTTGATTTCGGGACAGACGATGTTGGAAAACCCCTGGGTATTGATATTAAGGAAAAGAAAATAACACTGCCTTTGATTTACGCGTTAAATAAAGCGGCTTACAGCGAAAAACGACACATTATAAATCTCGTAAAGAATCATAACGAAGATGCCCGGAAGATAGAAGAAGTAATTTATTTTGTACGGAACAGCGGGGGACTTGCTTACGCAGAAATGCAGATGCATCGTTTTCAGGAAGAAGCTTTTGAAATTTTAAACGAGTTTCCTGAACGTGAATTCAGAACAAGTTTAGAGCAATTGGTACGTTTTACTACAGAAAGAAAAAAATAGCATGTCAAATGAAGTAGTATTTTTTGGTGGATTCATGTTATTCATCATCCTGATGCTCTCCATTGATCTTGGATTGTTTAACAAGAAGGATCATGTGGTGAAGTTGAAAGAAGCGGCAATAATGAGTTTCATCTGGGTGTCTTTTGCACTCGGTTTTTATTTTATTTTATTAGCGGAAGGGCAGGAGCTTCATGGTATTACAAACCTCGATCAGTTGAAGCATATTGTGCAGGAAAACAAGCATAATATTACCTTAATCCCTGATAATTTTTCCGCCAGTATCCATTTATATAACCAAAACCTGGGTCTTGAATTTCTGACAGGATACCTGGTTGAGTACGCCCTTTCAGTTGATAATATCTTTGTCATGGTACTTATTTTTACCGCTTTTGGGGTAGAAGAAAAGCTATATCACCGCGTGCTGTTCTGGGGTATTGTGGGCGCCTTGCTGATGCGTTTTTTGTTTATTTTTCTTGGGGCTACATTGATTAACCAGTTTGAATGGATCCTATACGTTTTCGGTGCTTTTCTGCTTTATACAGGAGTAATGATGCTTTTCCAAAGGGATGAGGATCAGAAAATTGATCCGAAAAACCATAAAGTAGTGCGTTTGGCATCTAAGTATTTTGCCGTTTATCCGGGATTTTCCGGGAATAAATTCTTTATTAAGCAGAATGGGAAAAAGATGGTAACCACCTTATTCCTGGTATTGCTTATTGTTGAATTTACCGACCTTATTTTCGCGGTTGACTCCATTCCAGCAATTTTTGCTGTAACAAAAGATCCTTATATTGTTTTCTTCTCTAATATTTTCGCTATTCTGGGTTTACGGTCGATGTTCTTCCTGTTGGTGAACATTATCCATAAATTCCATTATCTCAAAATAGGACTTGCATTTTTGCTGATCTTCATCGGTGTGAAAATGCTGGCGCATTCATGGCTGGCGCAAATTGGTTTTACAACCATGCATTCCCTTATTCTGATCGTGTTAATTCTTACAATCAGTATAGTTGCCTCGTTACTTTTTCCGAAAAGAAAGCATCTGCAGCATACAGATTCGGCAAAGCATTGATTGATTACTTTAGTAATTCGAGAATTTCTTCTACATATTTTCGTTCGTTTGCCAAACGCGGAACTTTATGCTGACCGCCTAATTTTCCGCGATTTTTCATCCAGTTATAAAAAGTTCCGTCAGGAGCTACATGTATTAAAGGCCGTCGCAATGCCATGTCTTTAAAACGTTTCGCATCGTAATCAGAGTTAACTTCTCTTAGCGTGTTGTCCAGGTAATCGGTGAACTTTTCGATATCAGTGGGTGTATGTTCAAACTCAATGATCCATTCATGGCCTCCGGCTTCATTCCCTTTAAAATAAATAGGGCATGCTGTATAATCCCGGATGCTTGCATTTGTTTCTTTACAAGCCTTTGTAAGTGCCTTTTCGGCGTTGTCAATGATCACTTCCTCGCCAAAAGCATTTATAAAATGTTTTGTTCGCCCGGTAATTTGAATCCGGTAGGGAGAAAGTGAAGTAAATTTAATAGTATCTCCGATCAGGTATCGCCACAAACCACCATTGGTTGAAATTACCAGCGCATAATTTTTATTTAGTTCTACTTCATCAAGAGTCAAGGTTGCAGGGTTTTCCTGGTCCATATTCTCCATAGGTATAAACTCATAAAAGATGCCGTAATCCAGCATCAGAAGCATTTCGTCTGAATTAGACTGATCCTGTATTCCGAAAAACCCTTCAGAAGCATTGTAAGTTTCCAGGTAATACATAGAATCTGAAGGTATAAGCTGTTTGAACTGATCGCGGTATGGAGTAAAATTTACAGCGCCATGAATGTAAAGTTCAAGGTTTGGCCATACTTCAAGTAAGTTGCTTTTTCCGGTCATTTCAAGCAAGTACTTTGCTAAAACTACGGTCCATGTTGGTACACCTGAAATATTGGTAACATTGACATTTACGGTAGCTTCGGCCATTTTCTTGATCTTTTCCTCATAATTATCCATCAGTGTGATGGCCATATCAGGAGTTCTGTAAGCTTCTGCCCAGAACGGAAGGTTTTTTATAATTACTGCCGAAAGGTCGCCATAATAGATATTATTTTTCATCTGGCTTACCTGATGACTACCACCCATTGCAAGAGACCTTCCTGAAAATATCTGAGCATCCGGGCGGTTATTACAGTAGATGGAAAGCATATCTTTGCCCCCCTTAAAATGGCATTCATCCAGCGATTCTTTGCTTACAGGAATAAATTTACTCCTGTCGTTTGTTGTTCCGGACGATTTGGCAAACCACTTTATTTCTGAATGCCATAAGATGTTTTGTTCTCCATTCAGCATTCTTTCTATATAGGGTTTTAAAGAATCGTAGTTTTGAAGCGGGATACGCTCTTTAAACTGGCTGATGGTATCTACGGACTTATAGTCGTATTTCTTACCCCATTCCGTGTCCATAGCATCGGATACCAGGTGCTGAAAAACTTCTTCCTGTACTTCATGCGGGTATTTAATAAAAAGCTCAATCTGGTGGATTCGCTTTTTCATAAACCAGTTGAAGATTGAATTTACAATTGGCATAGAGAACGTTTAGATTTTCTTTTTTCTGAGCTCAAAGTGCTGGCCCAGGTAAAATTTCCTGGCCATTTCATTATTTGCAATTTCTTGTGGGGTACCTCCAAGCATAATTTTCCCTTCTGTAAGCAAATATGCCCTGTCGGTTATTGAAAGGGTTTCCTGCACATTATGGTCTGTTATTAAAATGCCAATATTTCTTAGTTTTAATTTAGCTACTATAGACTGAATTTCTTCTACCGCAATCGGGTCAACGCCGGCAAATGGTTCATCCAGTAAAATGAAATTTGGGCTTGCTGCAAGCGCTCTAGCAATCTCAGTCCTTCTGCGTTCCCCTCCCGAAAGCAAGTCGCCTCGATTTTTTCTTACCCTGTTAAGGCTGAATTCTGAAAGCAGTTCTTCTAATTTGTCTTTCTGTGCTTCTTTGCTCAGGTCAGTCATTTCTAATACCGCCCTTACATTATCTTCTACAGAAAGTTTGCGGAAAACTGAAGCCTCCTGAGCTAAATATCCAATTCCCTTCTGTGCCCTCCGATACATAGGGTCTGAAGTTATATCTTCATCTTCTAAAAAAACGTGCCCTTCATTTGGTTTAATCAAACCCACAATCATATAAAAGGAGGTGGTTTTTCCGGCACCGTTTGGCCCAAGCAAACCTACAATCTCACCTTGCGATACGTGGAATGAAACATTGTTTACCACCGTACGCTGTTTGTATTTCTTTACTAAATTTTCTGCTTTTAGTATCATTTATTTTTGTGAGGCAATCCGAATACCTTTAACATTCAATTGAATAGTACGTTTTTCTTTCCAGATATTTTCTTCAATTGTATAACAAATATCAAAAGGCAGGCCCTTTTTTATAATGGGTAAATAATCACCTAATCCAAAACCTATACAATCAAACAGGTTTGAATCATCCTGCTTTATCACCATTTTTAAATGGTTATTTCCTACAATTGCCGGCTGGCCAAAAATAAAAACATTTTCGCTATGTAACACAGGAGCCATATTTCCGGGTCCGAAAGGCGCAAACTGATTCAGTATCCTGAAGAATTTTGGATCAATCTGTTTAAGGCGTATCATGGCATCAATAGAAATTTCCTGTGTTAATAATTCTTCAGGTATAGTGCTTGCTACAACTTCTTCAAACCGTTGCTGCAGGGCAGGAATATTTTCAGGCTTGATAGTTAAGCCGGCAGCGTATTTGTGGCCCCCGAACTGTTCGAGCAGATCGCTGCACGAGTTTAAAGCTTCGTACAGGTCAAATCCTAAAACCGAGCGAGCTGAGCCGGCTGCATGCCCGTTAGATTGGGTAAGCACAATGGTAGGACGATAATATTTTTCAGTTAACCTGGATGCAACAATGCCTATAACCCCTTTATGCCAGTTTTCGTTAAAAACAACGGTAGTTTTGCGGTTAATTAAAGCAGGATCAGCCTGGATCATTGCCAAAGCCTGCTCAGTTATCGAGCTGTCATGCTCTTTACGCTCGGTATTTTTAACGTTTATAAGCAGTCCCCGATCTCTGGCAGAAACATGATCGTCGCAAATTAAAAGATGTACTGCATGTTTGGCGTCATCAATACGGCCTGCTGCGTTTATTCGAGGGCCTATAAGAAAAACGATATCAGAAATAGTGAAATTTTCTTTCCTTCCGGCCAGTTCAATCAGCGCTTTTACACCTGCGCAGGGCGATGAGTTCAGCTTCTTTAAACCATACCAGGCCAGTACACGGTTTTCTCCGGTTATGGGTACAATATCCGATGCAATGCTTATGGCAACCAGGTCAAGGTAGCATTCAATCTCCGAAAAGGGAATGTTGTTTTTTTCACTATATGCCTGGATAAGTTTAAAGCCTAATCCACAGCCTGAAAGTTCTTTATATGGATAGCTGCAATCTTTTCTTTTGGGATCTAAAACCGCAATCGCTTCAGGAATAGTTTCCCCCGGCAGGTGATGGTCGCAGATAATAAAATCTACTCCTAAGCTATTTGCATAGGCTATTTTATCGATTGACTTAATTCCACAATCTAACGCGATAATCAGGCTGTAGCTATTTTCTGCAGCATAATCAATCCCTGCAGTAGAAATACCATAACCTTCTTTATACCGGTCGGGAATATAAAAATCAAGTTTTTTATGGTACTTTCTGAAAAAGCCGTAAACCAGAGAAACTGCTGTAGTACCATCTACATCGTAATCGCCGTAAACAAGAATCTTTTCTTCGCGAAGAATTGCTTTTTCAATTCGCAAAATTGCCTGTTCCATATCCTTCATTAAAAAAGGATCGTGAAGATGACAGATGTCTGGCCTGAAAAAACAACGGGCCTCCTCAAAGGTAGTAATGCCGCGGCTAACAAGAATGCGGGCAAGTGTATGATCTATCTGCAGTGATTGCATTAAATCATTTACCGCGTCCAGGTTTTTAAGTTCCTGTTCTACCCACCTTTTTTGCATATCTTTGTTTACTTTAAATGGTAAATATAATACTTAATCAGTATTCTTTACTTACTGAATTCTTAACCCATTCATTGTCTTAATAGTATATTTTATCGTGAAAATATTCCCGCTGTTTGAAGGTTCTTATTCTGTAGATAGCTCTAAAAAGTTTATTCCTTTTGATCCGGATATTCATCAGGCTAAAGATCGACCTGCTTCGCTGTTTATTTATGTGCAGCCGTTTTTGGTAAAAACAGCTACTGATCTAATAGTTTTTGATACGGGTCTCGGCTTTAAAAATGATGCCGGGAAAATGGTGATCCATGAAAATATAAAAAAGGCCGGCTTTGATCCGGAAGATGTGAACCTGGTTTTAATGTCGCATCTTCATTTTGACCATTCGGGTGGAATGGTTCAGGAAAGCATGGGAAAATATGAGCTAAGCTTCCCCAATGCGGAATATGTAATTCAACGAGGGGAATGGGAAAGCGCTTATAGCAAGCCTTCAAAATCATATCGTACAGAAATTTTTGACGTGGTGCAGAGGAGTGGCCATATTCATTTTGTTGAGGGGAGTGGCAACTTAACCGAATATATAAGTTATGAACTTACCGGAGGCCATTGCGAATATCACCAGGTTTTTTTAGTGAAAGATGGGGAAGAAACTTGTTTCTTTGGCGGAGATATTCTTCCGGAACCTGAGCAATTACTCAGAAAATTTAAGGCCAAATACGATTTTGACGGAGCAAAAGCAATGGAATTAAGAGAAGAATATGGAATAAGAGCCGCAGAGGGTAACTGGACCTGTTTGTTTTATCATGCAAAAAGCAAGGCTGTCGGAAAAGTACAATTTGAGAATGGTGCTTTCAGGATAGTAGCAGTGTAACGCAAACAGGCTTTAACCTGTTTGCATTTTTAAGTTATTTCCTCGCCACCAGGCTTACTGATAGCTCAAATTCATCATCAATCGCTTTATCGCCAATGTCACCGAAAAAGCTTTTTGACCGGTATTTAATATTGTACTTAGTCCGGTCAACTTTTATTCCTTTCGCTGTGGCAATGATGTTATTGTTTTGATATTTGATAGTAGCAGCGAACGAAACCGGGTTTGTAATTCCTTTGATTGTGAGGTTTCCGGTAATGGTTACCCGATCAGCATCAACAGGAACTACTTTGGTGATTTGAAAAGTTGAGGTTGGATTGTCAGCAACTCCAAAAAAGTCATCCGATTTTAAATGGTTCATCAGGTTCTGTTTCGACTGTCCGCTCATTTCCTCAATCGTAATTGTATTCATATCAGTAGTGAATGAACCGCCTTTCAATTCCATGCCCGATACTAATAAATAGCCTGAAGCCAGCTTTAATTTACCATGATGTCCTCCTACTACTTTTGTGGCTTTCCACTCCACCACAGAACGTCTGGTATCTACCGCATACTTATCATCTGCAGAAATTGTTTTAAAGGCAGAAAGACTTGTTATACTTATTAAAAGGATTAGAATAGCTGAAATCTTCATACGTATTTTTCTTGTAATGGTCGTTTATAGACTTTTGTTAACAGTTAAGGTTTAATTCATTGTTAAAAGTATCAGCAGTGATCCTATTTAAGTTCTTTTGCAGTAAAGGCATTTTTCCTGTTTTTAAATTTCTGCCGGATTTTTTCTACCTCCGCTGCTGTTACCGTTTCGCCATCATTCTGCCATGATTTTCTTATAAAGGAAAGTACCTCTGCAATGTCTTTATCAGAAAGTGATTTATCAAAGCCGAGGGCGGGCATATCGCCGTTAATTTCCGGAGCTTTATACAAGTGCCCGTTTACCTCTACAGGCCCTGTTAATCCAAACAATACAATAGAGATCAGTTTGTCTTTATTGCCGTTTACCCATTGTGATTTGTTTAGCGGAGGTGCCAATGATTTCACACCATTGCCATCCGTTCCGTGACAGGTCTGGCAGGTGGAAGTGAATACCGCATAACCTTTTGGAAATTCTTTTTTCAGCTTTTCAGGGTCATGATTGTCTTTAGCTTTTTTAATGTCAGCAACAACTCTGGCTAATTCTCTGTTGATCTGAAGGCTGGTATCAGGAACACTTTGTATCATATCTTTTTGAAATGCAGCCTCCCGGCCTTCGAGGTTACTGATAACGGCATCTGCAACATAAACGTTATCAGGATATTTTACGGCTACTTTGTTCAATAAATTTCCTGCTGCGTTTTTATCAAATTCGGAAATATAATGAGTTAAAAAGGCAATGTATGGAGCAGCCAGACTATCGTTCTGGGTCAACATGTTTTCCAGTACAGGAAGAAACTGTTTGTAAGAGCCTGGAGTTAATACAGAAGGCAGAACGCTTAATGCCTCCATACGCAGCGGCCATACATGCTGGTTCAGCAACTCGGCGACCATGTCGGGTTTTAACGCGTCCAGTCCTTCGAGTGTCCATAGAGCGTGTACTGCCAGCAAAGGTTTGCCGGTTTGTACTAATGCCGCTTGCAGGGCCGGAATAGCTGCAGTAAAATTATGGTCTATCAATAGTTGCTGTGCTTTATCACGTACCCAGCCATTAGGATGCTCCAGTAGTTTTACCAATTGTGCCGGATCATTAGAAAAATTTACGGGATTGGCATTTTTATCTCCAGGAACAATCTTATAAATGCGTCCGTAATTTAAGGGCTGCGTCAATTTACGATGTCCGATCTGGTTTTGAAGATAAGGTGTCAGATAAGTTTTATGTTGTATTATTCCCCGGTACATATCAACTATGTACAAAGCGCCATCAGGGCCATCAGACAGATTTACGGGGCGAAATCGTTCGTCTACACTGGCTAAAAACTCTTTGCCTCCGTACGCTTGTTTACCGGTAACAACATAGCCACTATCTCTGATAATATTTCGTTTAATAAGATTGGCAGAAGGTTCGGCGACAAAAACGTTTGATTCATATACTTCTCCAAACAGATTACCGCGATAAACAAGCGGCGCACAGGCAGCAGTAAAATTTACAAGATGTTTGGTAGAATCAAGGATGCCTGGCAGGTATCCACGATTGACACCAGGATTAGGTCGTAACGGATAAACGCGGTTATCTGCAACTATTTTTTCGATATATCCTTCTACGCTGCGCTGATTTTTGTTGCCTGCTCCAAAGCCTGGGCTAAAATAATCTCCGAGTAAGTTTTCGGAATTGTTATTGTAATATAAGCGCCCGAGATTATCCTGGCTGATTCCCCACTGCCCGCGAAAGTGTGTTTGTTCGATTAACCATTTATCCCCTTTTTTACGATAACGTTTGCTGGATTTTGCGTTGTAGATCCAGTTATCCATTGCTCTTAACAACCCATTCGGCTGATGCTCCACATTACCACCATCAGTATATTTATCATCTACTAAAGTTTTTTTGCCGGGTTTGTCGTCATTTATTTCGTAATACCATAGGTTAGGCGGTTCGGCAACTAATATTCCTTTTCCAACAAGGCAAATGGCTCTGGGCAACACTAAAGAGGTTAGAAATTCCTTTCGGTTATCCATGGTTCCGTCTTTATCGTTGTCTTCCAGAATTACTATTTTTCCGTTTGGAATATCTTCTCCTGTTCCCAACGTATCGGGCATATAACCATTCATCTCTACAACCCAAATACGTCCGCTATTATCAAATGTTAAAGCCACGGGCGTTGTTACCAAGGGTTCGGCAGCTACTAACTTTACTTCAAATCCATCTTCTGTCTTCATCCTTTTCATAGATTCTTTGGGAGAAAATACCGGGGAGGAATCCAGATTTACTTTATAGATATGTTCTTTGCTGCTGGTTTTGTAATAGAAAAAGATAGCTGCTGCTGCAATTATTAAAAAAAAGGCTATGAGAATTTTCGTGTTCGGTTTCTTCATATTTCAACTGGTTTCATTCTCCGCGTAAGTAGATGGATAATAATCAGGGCAACAAAATAAGCTAAACCTGAGATAATGAACAATATGTTATATCCGGCAGTAATACTTCCTGACTCTTTATAATATTCTAAAAGGGAGCCCACCAGTAAAGGGAAAAGGGTGGCGCCAATTGAGCCGGCCATACCGCCTATACCAACCACAGAACTCACTGCTTTTTTGGGAACTATGTCTGAAACAATAGTAAAGAGATTGGCGCTCCATGCCTGATGAGCACCTGCCGCTAAACTAATTAAACCGACAGCAACCCAAATATCCGAAGCAAACCGGGCAAGAATAATCGGAGATACTGCAATAGCAGCGATTAATAATGTCACCTTTCGGGCTTTTAATACAGGCCAGCCACTTTTAATGAAATTAGATGAAAGATAACCGCCGCCTATACTGCCGATTGTTGTAGCCGTATAAACGATAGCCAGGGGTAAACTTGGCTTGCTTAGATCAAGATTAAAGGTGCTTGCAAAATAGGAGGGCAGCCAGAAAAGGAAAAACCACCAGATAGGGTCTGTGAGTAACTTGCCCATAATAAATACCCACGTTTGCCTGAAGGAAAGCAAACGGCTCCATTTTATCGACGAAGTTTTTTGTTCCGTAGATTCACCGTCGTTGTCGCTATGAATGTAATTATACTCTTCGTGGCTGATTTTTTTATGCCGGGATGGAACTTCGTATAAAATCCACCAGAAAATCAGCCAGATAAAACCGATCGCCCCGGTTATTATAAAGGCTTCCTGCCACCCATAAACGCCCAATATCCAGGGGACAAGCAAAGGTGCAACAACAGGGCCAAGGCTGGTTCCTGAATTGAAAATGCCCGTGGCAAGCGCCCGTTCTTTTTTCGGAAACCATTCTGCTACAGCTTTAACTGCTGCCGGAAAGTTACCCGATTCACTCAAGCCGAGTAATCCGCGTACAAGCCCGAATCCAAAAGTGCTTTTTACAGCTGCATGCAGCATAGCGGCTATACTCCAGATCACAACAGAAATGCTGTAACCCAGTTTGGTGCCGATTTTATCAATAAAATTTCCGAAAATGATGTACCCCAAAGCATAGCAGCCGGCAAATGTCATTACAATATTTCCATAGTCTACTTCGGTCCAGTTAAATTCTTTTTCAAGTGTTGGCTTTAATAGCCCTATTACCTGCCGGTCTATATAATTAATGGTAGTTGCAAAGAAAAGCAATGCACAAATGTACCAGCGGTAGTTAGTTTTAATCTTGTCCATTAATAAGAGGTTCAGTTGCGGAAATAATTGACATTTTTTATTTTAAAGGATTGTTATCTGAACTTCTGCCCCTTTTCTTTCGGCAGAAACATAGCCTGCATAAATGGTTGCAATAACATCGGCGGCAAGCCTGCTGTTGCTTTCCACCGGTTCTCCAAATGCTACCGATCGGTAAAACGCATCCATTTCGTGCTGGTACCCTGCAAACCAGCTTTCATCTGGTGAGATTGAGGACCAGCCTTGCTTAGTTTCAGTTTTCTCTACAATGTAAATGTCTTCAAAATGCTGCGCAGCAGGTGTGTACGACTGCATTGAGTTATTCGGATTGATATTGCAGATCGTTCGGTGATTCGTGGTATTCACTTCAATCCAATTGTGCACTCCTCCCAAAACCAATTCACTCGCGAAAATATCTGCTATTGTTCCATCCTCAAACTCTACATGCAGCATGGCAAAATCTTCAATATCTGTATAGGTGGTTCTTAGATATCCTTCGTTTTTAAAATTTGGCATTCGGGTTATGGTATGGGTTCGGGCTGTAATTGATTTTGGCCTGATAGGATTTCCATCCCGTACTCTGCCTTCAACATGTTTAAAATAAATAGCAGCGGATAAAGGGTGGCAGCCTTTCCCGATCATGGATCCTCCGCCTGAAAGCTTCCATTTACCATATGCGAGTGAATGTGATCCTGAATGTGATTCCTCACCATGCATCCATAGTATTTGGGCTCCTGTTTTTTCAAGCATTTCTCGCTCTTTCTGTACAGAAGGAGCATAAATCCAGTTTTCAGCATACATAATTGCTCCTCTACTTGCTGTTTCGGCCTCCAGCATTCTGCGGATGCTTTTTAATGTTTCTTCAAGCCCCTTTTCTCTTGGAAATGTGTCTCCATTAAAGTCATCACTTTCATCACCAAAGTACCCGGTAAAGGGCTTTTCAACAATAACATACTTATTCTGCTTTAATGCTTCAATAACAATAGGCTCGTGAGTTACCGGGGGAGTGCAGACATGGATTACATCTGAACATCCTATTAACTTATTCAGATTGCTGAATGCTTTTATTTTCCGTAGTTCTGTATATTCTGATAAATGTTCGCGTGAAGGGGAATAAGCACCTGTGATTTCCACTTCAGTACTGAATACGCGTTTCAATGCATCGAAATGAAACCTGGCTGCGAATCCAGATCCCACAATTCCTGCCCGTATTGTTTTTTTTGCTGAAGGTATGGTCATTGGTTATTGAAGTTAGGTTGTTAGGTGTGAGGTGTTAGGTCACGGTTTGTAGTTAATAGCTAAGCTGAATAGAAGCTATATCTATTGACTATGAGCTATCCGCTATTAACTATATTTAAATACTTTTCCATCCGCCATTACTTCCTGAGTCTTTTCATCGAAAGTTACTTTGGCGCCGGTATGAACTGCGGCATTCGTCATAATGGTTGCTATAGAGTGGGAATAGCCGGCCTCCACAGGGGCATTGGGTTGTTTGCGGCTTCTTACACATTCCATCCAGTTGCGAACATGCGCAGATGAAAGCGGATCAGCACCGGTATTTGCAGAAGCAACAACTTTGGGAGCCGACTCAGCCAGGTTAACAACGGGGAGCAAGTTGGGTTTCATCCCCATAGCTGCAGCGGCTGCTTCTGTAAGGCCGCCTTCCGGAGAAACCATATTGGTAATTAAATTAAGCTCTCCTCCGTTTGAATAATATATTTCAGCCGGTTTTTCTTCGCCGTTATGCATTCTTGATGAAAACACAACCTGGAAGCCTTTGTCGGGCTGATCCTGCGGACCGTATTCAAAAACAGCTGTTGTGGTATCCCAATTTCTGCGGCCGTCTTTCCATTTATAAATTCCACCGTTAGCAACAACGCTTCTTGGGTGTTTTAACCCTGTAAACCAATGTACAGTATCAATCTGGTGCGACATCCACTGGCCGGGCATGCCGGAGGAGTAGGGCCAGAACAGGCGAAACTCCAGGTATTTTCTCGGATCGAACTCCTCGTATGGGCGATTCAATAAAAAACGTTTCCAGTCAGTATCTTCCTCTTTTAGTTTTGAAACAAGATCTGGTCGCCTCCATCTGCCTGGCTGGTTCACATTCCAGGTTAGTTCAACCATTGTAATATCGCCGAATTTCCCACTTTTAATATAATCGTGGGCGGCCATATAATTTGAACCGCTTCGGCGCTGAGAGCCTATCTGCACTATTTTTCCCGAGGCTTTGACCGCTTTCAAAGCCGCCCGGTTATCTTCCATAGTTTCGGCGAAGGGCTTTTCGCAATACACGTCGCATTTTGCATTTACTGCTTCCGTAGCCAGAAGGGCGTGCTGAAAATCAGCTGTGCTGATAAAAACAGCATCTATATCTTTTAAACCATATAATTCGTCATTATTTCTGCACGGTGTAATGCCATGGCCTATTTTACTTTTTATGTATTCGGCACCTTCTTGTCTCCTGTAGTTCCACAGATCTGAAACAGCTACCATGTCGAAATTCAATTCTTTATAATGATTGAGAAAGCAAGGGAATAGCGTACTTTTAAACCGGTCTGAAAATCCCACCACGCCCACTCGTACCCGGTCATTCGCTCCCAAAATGCGGCCATAGCTTTTTGCACTGAAACCTAAAGAACCAAGATAAACTCCCGCAGCCGCAAGCGAGGATTGCCTAATGAATTTACGACGTGAATTGTTCATGCTTATTGATTTAAGGTTTTGATTTTAATGCTTCTGAAACTCACTTCGTTGCCATGATCCTGCAAAAGAATGTGGCCTTTTTCCGCTTCGCCGAAATTTGGCCACACTTTGTATTTGCTCATTGCAACCAGATCTTTAAATGATTTTGATCCGCGTTCATATTCCAGTACCTTAATTCCATTGAGGAAATGTTCAACGTGATTGTTAGGGTAAACAACGACCCGCCCTTTATTCCATTGTCCGATTGGCCGGGTAAATCGGGCTTGTTTATCTGCCTTTATTAAATCATACAGAGAAGCCAGCGTACGATTTCCATCTCTGCCTAATTTAGCATCCGGGTGTCTTTCGTCGTCCAATACCTGGTATTCCAATCCAATTGCAGAACCTGAGGTTTTTTCATCAAGTGTTACAAAGTATTTTACTCCGCTGTTGGCACCGGGTGTAAGTTTAAATTCAAAAGAAAGATCGAATGCTTTATACTGATCATTCGTGACAATATCACCGCCATTGGCAGATTCTTTCCCTTCCGCATCCTGAACCGTTAATATTCCGTTTTTGATTTGCCATCCTTCCCTGGGAAATGAATTGTTTTTTGCACTTCTCCATCCGCTAGAAGTTTTTCCATCAAATAATAGCTTCCAGTTATCTTGTTTTTCATATCCCGATAAGGAGTTTGGTACATTGTTTACAACATAAATGCCTGCAGGAAAAGCCTCCGGATTGAGATTGCTCGTTTTTATACGGATGTTTTTAAAGTAAACTTTCTTATTTGCCTGCTCTTCGTTGCTGATAGCGTGTACCTGTAAGCCGATAAAACCTTTTTTATCAATAGTATCTACCACATAGGCGGCAGGAGTTCCGTTTACCCAGGTCTTCATTTCATTGCCTATACATTCAATTTTAATATGATTGTATTCGCCTACCTTGAAGGCACCTTTAGCAGAAGGATTCAGTTCCAGGGGATACAACCAGTCGCGTCGTCCTTCATCATAAATACCTCCGGCCCATTGTCTGGCGGAGGGATCAAACTCACATTGCCTTCCGTATACTTTTCCCTTTCCGTTATTTGCAGCAGCATCGAAATGGCTTCGTGTCTGTACTCCCGAATTGCTTACTGGGCTTTCTACTTTGGCATCCAGTTCTAAAATAAAATCCCCGTATTCCTTTTCTGTTACCAAAAAAGTATTTCCCGAGTTCATTATGGTAGTACCAACAATAGCTCCGTCTTCAACTTTATAATCTGCTGTTCCGGCAAGGCGTTTCCAGCCCGTCAGGTCCTTGCCATTAAATAGATTTTTCCATCCGGCAGAGGAGGATTGCGCAAATAGAGAACATGAAATTCCGGAAATAGAAAGAGCGATTGCAAATGAAATGACTTTTGTTTTATTCATCAGGATATAATTGGGTTAAAATTTGAAGGTACAATTTTATTTATCAGATGAAAATACCGCAGCTTCTTTATTTAACTCTTCTGCAGTAATTTTCTTGCCTGAAGTTATCAGTACACGGTAACGGAAGGTTACTGATTGGCCGGGTTGTAATGTTAAGTTCATAACTTCTTTCCCATTGCTGAATATTTTTTGACCAAGCGGATTTACCGCGAAAAGCCCGTATCCGCGTGCGTGCCAGTAAGCAGGGTAGCCTGGATTAGCAGGATTGTCAATGATAGCAACAGATACAGGTTCGTTATTAATAATTCCGGATAAAAGGCACCAGTTTGCCCTTGTTCCCCAGGCATCGTCACCTGTTTTCCCTTCACTGGTCAGATAATTTCCTGTAGCGCCATTCTGTTTTGGCGAAACGGTGGTTATGTTTCCATGAATATCTGAAAATTGTTCCGGCTTATCCGACGGTAATTCCAGCTCCTTTGTAACCCGAAGGCCTAAAAGTGCATCTTTGGCATCGTAAAAATGAACGGTATCTTTTTGCGCTGTGAGGGTAGTTACCCTGTCAATTGTTCTGGAATTTGCTGTGCCGCTGAATACCAAAATAGTTTTTTCCTTGAGTAGAACGGTTTTATCCTGTTTTTCCCAATTGGCAGTATAAGTCAAACTACCTTTCGGGCTTCCGTTTTTTATGCTTTCAATTTTAGTGTTTCGTATCCAGCCATATGCTGATTTTTTTTCTGCAGGGATTGCATAAGAGTTATTCCAGAAGTCAATACTATTTACATTTTCGTAAGTAAACCACATGCCCTGATGATGCGGATGGTCTGTCCTTT
Source organism: Rubrilithobacter danxiaensis (assembly GCF_047272945.1). Lineage (NCBI taxonomy): Bacteria > Pseudomonadati > Bacteroidota > Sphingobacteriia > Sphingobacteriales > Sphingobacteriaceae > Rubrilithobacter > Rubrilithobacter danxiaensis. Next base: position 84,116 of record NZ_JBKOPS010000008.1, on the reverse strand, counting down.
CGCCCGTTCTTGTTTTAATTGGAAATCCACGGGTAATAGTAAGATTATCGGCAGTGTTTATTGGGTAGAGTATCGGTTTCTCTAAAGTATCGGGATAAAGAAAGCTTGTAAACAGCCGGCCATCTATTATAACATCTACTTTGTCTTTTGATTGCTGGAAACTTACTTTTTTGTCTTGAGAAAATGTGCTGGTATAAATAAAAAGCAGTAAAAATGCCAGGCGCAACGTTTTCAGGAAGATCTTTTTCATGTCAGGTTTACAATGTGTGCAGCGTTAACAGGATAGTTAGCGCCTACAAAATAAAACTAACAGAAACTTTGCGTAATGGATTGAGCCGAATGTAAAAAAGTAATTACAAGGTGTAGTCGCGCTCTACGAGGCAGATACGTGTTTTGTATTGCTGATACCACTTTTCTTTTCCCAGTTTTTGCGCAATAAGATGCCTGCTGTTGGCTTTCCACTTTTTTATTGCTTCGAGCGAATTCCAGTAAGAAACAGTGATTCCAATTTCGTTTCTTGCAGATTCAACACCTAAAAAGCCATCCTGCTGTTGGGCCAGCAAGTACATTTCTTCGGCCATGTCATCATAACCTTCAGCGGGATCATTTTTTACAGAAGTGAAAATTACAGCATAATACGGGGGAGCAGGGGTTTGTGCTATCATGGGTTTAATTTATAAACCTTTTTTCAAACCATTCCAAAAATTTTAAACTTTTGGAATGGTTATTTTTCTCTTTAAACAAACGAAGTTGTATGCGGGATCACTTCTTCATGATATGCTTCTACCGGGGGGCAGGAGCAAACCAAAGCCCGGTCTCCGTACGTATCGTTTACGCGTCCTACTGAGGGCCAGAATTTGTTTTCAATAACGTAAGGCAGTGGAAATGCCGCTTTTTGTCTCGAATAAGGGCGATCCCAGGTATCACCTGTAACTACATTAACCGTATGCGGGGCATTTTTTAATACGTTATTCATTTTGTCTACCGCAGCTGTTTCAACTTCTTCAATTTCTTTACGGATAGCAATCATGGCATCACAAAAACGATCAAGCTCCTGTAATGATTCAGATTCTGTCGGCTCAATCATCAACGTTCCCGGAACCGGGAAAGAAACTGTTGGTGCATGGAATCCGTAATCCATTAACCGTTTTGCGATATCGGTTACTTCAATTCCAAAATTTTTGAATGACCGGCAATCCAGGATCATTTCATGTGCGCATCTTCCTTTAGAACCGGCATATAGCACGTTGTAATGTTTCTCTAAGCGTGCTTTGATATAATTCGCATTCAGTATGGCATATTTGGTAGCGTTGGTTAAACCTGCTGCTCCCATCATGGCAATGTATGCATGCGAAATGATCAGAATAGAAGCAGAGCCCCAGGGAGCCGCAGAAACCGCATGTATGGATTTTCCCGAATCTATATCAACAACGGGATGGCCGGGCAAATAAGGAACCAGGTGCCTGGCAACGCCTATCGGACCCATTCCTGGTCCGCCCCCGCCGTGAGGAATACAAAAAGTTTTATGGAGATTCAGGTGGCAAACATCTGCTCCGATTGTAGCCGGACTGGTAAGTCCAACCTGGGCATTCATGTTAGCGCCATCCATATAAACTTGTCCGCCGTTGGTATGAATAATTTCGCACATTTCAATGATCGATTCCTCAAAAACTCCATGTGTGGAAGGATAGGTAACCATTAAGCAGGAAAGGTTATCCCTATGTTCTTCTGCTTTTGCTTTCAAATCGTTTACATCAATATTTCCGTTTTCATCGCATCTTACCACTACAATGTTCATCCCGGCCATAGCTGCGGAAGCAGGATTTGTTCCGTGTGCAGATGATGGAATCAGAGCCACATTTCTATGACCTTCGCCTCTGTCACGATGATAAGCACGAATTACCATTAATCCGGCGTATTCTCCCTGTGCGCCAGAATTAGGCTGAAAGCTCATCGCGGCAAAGCCGGTAATTTCGCTCAGCCATTTATTCAGTTCATCAAAAATCTGCATGTATCCCCCCACCTGATCTGTTGGAGCAAAGGGGTGAATTTTGCTGAAATGATTCCAGGTAACGGGGATCATTTCTGATGTAGCATTCAGCTTCATGGTGCATGAGCCCAGCGGAATCATGGAATGGCAAAGCGACAGGTCTTTTGCTTCCAGCAATTTGATATACCGCAGCATTTCGTGTTCTGAATGATGTGTATTAAATATCGGATGGGTTAAATAGGATGAAGTCCGTTGGAGATTTACAGGAATAGCAGCCTCTAAAGATGTTTTTAATCCATTTATATCTGCTTCGAAAATAGTTTTTCCTTTTACTTTGGCAAAAACGCGGACGATGGTTTCAATGTCCTCAACCGAACTGGTTTCATCCAGAGAAATAGCTACAATTGGTCCATTGTAATGAAAATTTAGCTCGTTGTTCAACGCTTCTCCATGAATCGGACCTGCCAGATTTCCTAAATCGAACTTCAGAGTATCAAAGAAAAACTCGTTTTCCTGTTTGTATCCTAGCTTCTCTAATGCTTTAGCAAGCAATACAGCTAACGCATGTGTCTTGGAAGCAATCGCTTTTATTCCTTCCGGTCCGTGATAAACGGCATACATACTTGCCATGATGGCCAGCAAAGCCTGTGCTGTGCAGATATTCGAAGTCGCTTTATCTCTGCGGATATGTTGTTCGCGTGTTTGAAGCGCCATTCGTAAGGCATAATTTCCTGCTGCGTCAATTGTTACTCCAATTATGCGGCCCGGAATGGAACGTTTATATTCTTCTTTTGTGGCGAAATAGGCAGCGTGGGGGCCACCAAATCCCATAGGAACTCCAAAGCGCTGCGTGGAACCAACTACAATATCAGCGCCCCATTCTCCGGGAGGCGTTAAAACTGCCAGACTTAAAATATCGGCAATAACGGTAAGCTTTATTCCTTTTTCGTGTGCTTTGGTGGCAAATTCCCGGTAATCAAAAATTGCTCCGTTTCCTGCCGGATACTGAACAATGGCGCCGAACATATTTTCGTTCAATTCCACTGTTTGATGATTGCCGATTTTCAGTTCTATTCCGTAAGGAGCAGAGCGGGTTTTCAGAATATCTATGGTTTGAGGGAAAAGATCTTCAGAAACAAAAAATACCCTGGCTTCCTGATTTTTACGCAAGCTATACTGCATGAACATGGCTTCGGCTGCCGCAGTTCCTTCATCCAGTAAGGATGCGTTTGCTATTTCCATTCCGGTTAAATCAATAACCATGGTTTGGAAATTCAACAGTGCCTGTAATCTTCCCTGCGAAATTTCTGCTTGATATGGGGTGTATTGAGTGTACCAGCCCGGGTTTTCAAAAATATTCCGAAGAATTACGGGAGGAGTAATGGTGTCATAATATCCCTGGCCTATATACGATTTAAAAACTTTGTTATTTAAGGATACTTGTTTCAGGTTCTTTAAGTAATCAAACTCGGTTTTGGCAGGTGGGAGATTAAGCGGGTTCTTTAAGCGTATCTTTGCCGGAACCGATTGTTCTATCAATTCATCCATTGAATTTGCTCCGATCGTTCCCAGCATTTCCTGTGTTTCAGCTTCATTCGGAGCTATGTGGCGGGTTTCAAACTTCCCGACAAAGTCAGTATTAAGATTCATTAAAAATGAGGAATAAATTATGCTGCAAAGGTAGGGATTTGACTGGCTTTTAGCAATTGGAATAGAAGCTTTTGGAAAGTTTAAAACTTTCGAAAAGATAGAATAGGTTCGAATGAAAGTTGTAAGTTATCTGTAAAAACGAATCAAGAATTTTATTTCAACTGCCTTAAATAAAGCTGCACCGTATTCTCCAATCCATAATACAAAGCATCAGAAATTAAAGCATGGCCTATGCTTACTTCGAGCAGACCGGGTATGTTTTCAGCAAAAAATTTAAGGTTGTGTAGGTCAAGGTCGTGGCCTGCATTTAATCCTAAGCCGGCCTGATGCGCTGCTTTTGCAGCTTCGCGGTAAGGCAATATTGCTTTATCGCGGTTTGCATAATAATTCTGTGCATACGCTTCGGTATAAAGTTCCACGCGGTCTGTTCCGGTAGTGGCGGCGGCTTCTATCATTTTAGGGTCGGGGTCAACAAAAATGGAAACGCGGATTCCTGCCTCTTTAAATTGTGGAATAATATCTTTTAAGTACTGTTGATGTTTTATAGTATCCCAACCATGATTTGAAGTGATTTGTCCCAAAACGTCAGGAACTAAAGTGACTTGTGCAGGTTTGTTTGCTAGAACCAGATCTATAAACTTTTGCTCCTGGCAATTCCCTTCAATATTGAATTCGGTTGAAATGACTTTTTTAAGGTCAAAAACATCCTGGTAACGAATATGCCGTTCGTCAGGGCGGGGATGTACTGTGATTCCTTCGGCACCAAATCGCTCACAATCTAAAGCAACTTTTATTAAATCCGGATTATTCCCTCCCCGAGAATTACGGAGAGTAGCGATTTTATTGATATTGACGGAGAGTTTTGTCATAATGTAGTATCTTAACTTAAAAGTTCTTCTTTAGAAATATTTAAATGAGAGCAAATATCATTTAAAATACCAGAAAGTGTGCCTATTTTTATTGGATTGTGATTAGGAATGGTTATATTATGAACTGCTTTGTCCGTTATCCGTGTTAATCGGATATGACTCCCTCTTTGACGGGAAACCTGATAACCATATTTTGATAAGATTTTTATTAGTTCTGAAGCAGAAATATCGCGGGGTAATTTCATTTAATGCTTAAAGAATTAAAGTTTCCTCTTTAACCATATGAAGTCTGATTATTTTGGGTAGATCATTTTCTTCAAAATGACAAAAAACAGCATCTTTAATTTCAATTTTTAAATCTTCTATAGAGTCAGCTTCAGTAAAAATGGATTCTCCTAAGGCCTTAGCTGTATAACCACCTTCAGCAGCTTCTTCAACCAAAAAAAACAGTTCTTTCATAATTACTAGCTCCAAGAACTAAAGTACGGTTTTTATTAAAAATACATCTGATTTAAGTACAAAACACTTTATGTAAACAAACCGTGTAAATTAGAAATGCTTACCCGAAAGTAAGCATTTTTTAATTTTATTGTAATCTTTCCGGGATCTGGACCTCAAATCTCAGTCTTCCTTAATACCTGTAATGTTCCGGTTTAAACGGCCCCTGTACATCCACTCCGATATATTCGGCCTGGTGAGGATCCAGCTCGTCCAGTTCAACACCGATTTTAGCTAAATGCAATCGGGCAACTTTCTCATCCAGGTGTTTAGGTAAGGTGTAAACCTTGTTTTCGTATTTACCAGGATTTGTCCAAAGTTCAAGCTGAGCTAAAGTTTGATTGGTAAACGAGTTAGACATTACGAAAGACGGGTGCCCTGTTGCGCAACCAAGGTTTACTAAACGGCCTTCAGCTAATAAAATGATGTCTTTACCATCAATTGTATATTTATCTACCTGTGGTTTTATTTCCACTTTAGTATTACCATAATTCTTGTTTAACCAGGCAACATCAATTTCATTATCGAAGTGGCCGATGTTACAAACGATAGTTTTGTCTTTCATGGATTTGAAATGTTCAGCACGAACAATGTCGCAATTACCCGTAGTTGTTACCACGATGTCTGCCTCTTTAACTGCATTGCTGAATTTCTTCACTTCAAAGCCTTCCATTGCAGCTTGTAAAGCACATATAGGGTCAATTTCAGTAACAATAACACGAACGCCTGCACTGCGCAAGGACTCAGCTGAACCTTTACCAACATCGCCATAGCCGGCAACAACAGCCACTTTTCCAGCCATCATCACATCGGTAGCACGGCGGATAGCATCAACGAGTGATTCGCGGCAGCCATATTTATTGTCGAATTTTGATTTTGTAACCGAATCGTTCACATTAATTGCAGGAAGATGCAGTGTTCCGTTTTTCATGCGCTCGTACAAACGGTGAACTCCTGTAGTAGTTTCTTCAGATAATCCTCTGATTCCGGCAATCAATTCAGGATATTTATCAAAAACCATGTTGGTTAAATCGCCGCCATCATCCAGAATCATATTTAGAGGCTTGCGGTCTTCGCCAAAATATAAGGTTTGTTCAATACACCAGTCAAATTCTTCTGCATTCATACCTTTCCAGGCATAAACCGAAATTCCTGCGGCAGCAATAGCGGCAGCAGCGTGGTCCTGTGTTGAAAAAATGTTGCAGGACGACCAGGTAACTTCCGCCCCAAGCTCAATAAGCGTTTCAATTAAAACCGCAGTCTGAATGGTCATGTGCAGGCATCCAGCAATACGTGCTCCTTTCAATGGCTTTGATGGGCCATACTCTGCACGAAGCGCCATTAATCCGGGCATTTCTGCTTCCGCCAGTTCAATTTCTTTTCTTCCCCATTCTGCCAGGGCAATATCCTTCACTTTGTAAGGAATGTAAGTTGTCTCTACTGATGACATAGTTTGTTTTTTTAATGTATACAAAAATACCTGATTACCCGATGAATTTCAAACTTTTATGAAGAGAATACAGTTAAGCATAGCTATTAGTAGGGTTTAGATGTAAAATGTAAGTAATAAGTAAAAAACGCCTTACTCTATGCACTTACCGTTCTGCATTTTTTAACTTTGCTACAATTAATTGTAATACGTAAATCAAAAATCTAAAATAGAATGTATCCGGAATATTTAGTTGCTCCTATGCGCCAGGAATTAACAACTGTAGGGTTTGAGGAGTTGAAATCGCCAGAAGAAGTTGATGCGGCTATCAAATCAGAGGGGACTGTTTTTGTAGTGGTTAATTCAGTATGCGGATGTGCTGCTGCAAATGCTCGTCCAGCTGCAAAGCTTGCGTCTCAGAATGAAAAACATCCTGATAAGCTTGTTACTGTTTTTGCCGGAATGGAAAAAGATGCGGTTGACCGTGCACGCAGTTACATGGTGCCTTTCCCTCCCTCTTCTCCGTCGATGGCGTTATTTAAAGATGGTAAGCTTGTTCATATGATAGAGCGCCACCAGATTGAAGGCCGGCCTGCACAAATGATTGCAGATAACCTGGTAGCTGCATTTGATCAATATTGCTAACATCACAGGTAATTAATAGTAAAAGGACTGTCTCCAACGGCGATGGTCCTTTTTTTATTTATCAGCTTACTTCACTTAAAAGAAATTTCTCTAATTCTGTACGGTTCACGTTCATCCTAACCTGCCCCTGTTTTGCATAAGAAATTTCGCCCGTTTCTTCCGAAACAATCAAAGCAATGGCATCACTCATTTCAGAAATCCCTATTCCTGCACGATGCCGTAATCCGAATTGCGGTGGTAGCTTTTCATTATCTGTAAGTGGAAGAATGCAACTGGCGCATTTTATTTTGCCTTCAGATATGACAACTGCCCCGTCGTGCAACGGGCTGTTTTTTTGAAAAATAGATTCAATTAATCTTCTTGAGATTATCGCATCCATGGTTTCTCCGCTATTCTGATAGTACTGCTCGTCGAAATACTTTGCAAAAATTATCAAAGCCCCAGTACGGCTTTTTTGCATATTACTGCATGCTTCTATAACCGGCTCAATATAGGTGGAATTGTTATTTTCAATTTCTTTCCTTTTGATAAAAAGTGTCCACCATACTTTATTTTTATGTATCGATGCATTCTTACCTATTAAAAGAAGAAACCGCCGGATTTCCTGTTGAAAAACGATTATTACGGCCAGAAAACCGACGCTTACAAATCCGCCCAGAATTTCGGTCAGCAAACGCATATGGACCTGTTTTACTATCAGGTACACCAGGTAAATGATTACAAAACCAAGAACAATGTTAACCGCTATCGTTCCGCGAATTAGGTTGTAGATATAATAAAAGATACACGCCACCAGTACAATGTCTACAATGTCGAGCCAGCGGATATCCAGGAAATTTAAATCTGTGCTATGCATTGGCTGAAAATTACAAAATACGATTCATAGTTTATAGCAATTAGCCAACAGATAATATTTTTATTGCTCCAATGCTTTATAATGAAGTTTGAGTTGTTGCAGCAACTATTGTAACAGCTTCTGTTGCAGCCCTTACATCGTGAACACGCAGGATGTTTGCTCCTTTCATCAATGCAATGGTATTTGCAACGGTCGTTCCGTTTAAGGCATTCTCGCTGGTGCTTCCTATTGTTTTATAGATCATAGACTTTCTGGAAACACCTGCAAGAACAGGATGACCGAGTAACCGGAACTGGTCCAGTTTGTTAAGCAACTGGTAGCTATGTTGCGGTTGTTTTGCAAAACCAAATCCCGGATCAATAATCAGATCTTTTACGCCAAGGTCTGTTAGTCTTGCTATTTTTTCAATAAAATACTGGTAAACTTCCATGAACACATCCTCGTATTTCGCTTCCTGCAGCATTGTTTGAGGCGTTCCCTTCATGTGCATTAAAATGTAAGGTACCTGTAATTCTGCTATTGCAGTAAACATTTTAATATCCATTTCGCCGGCAGATATGTCGTTTATAATATGTGCACCTTCAGAAACAGCTGCTTTTGCAATGCCTGCACGAAAAGTGTCTATCGAGATCAATGCCTTCGGAAATTCTTTAACAAGAGCCTTTAGTGTCGGGATAAGCCGTTGCAGTTCTTCTTGCTCTGTAATATGCTCTGCCCCCGGGCGGGACGAGTAAGCGCCTATATCAATAAAAGTTGCCCCTTCTTCGAGCATACTGTGCGTTTTTTTTAAAGCCTCCTTCGCCGAATTATTTCTGCCCCCGTCATAAAAAGAATCAGGGGTTAAATTGAGTATTCCCATTATTTTCGGAACAGACAGATCAATCAACTCTCCCCGAACATTCAGCGTTTTCTTTTGATGAAAAAATGTATTTTTATCCCTCATTAAACACAAAATACAGATAAATTCATCTTTGAAACAAATCTCAAAACGTTTTGGCAGCTAACACAACCGCAGAGTACGAAGCAGTAATAAAAGTATGTAAAGAGCTTTTCCTGAAGAAAACAAAAGATTACGGAACAGCATGGCGTATTCTTCGCCCTTCTTCCATTACAGACCAGATCTTTATAAAGGCCCAGCGCATACGTACCCTTGAAGAAAAGAAAGTTTCTAAAGTAGGAGAGGATGTAACTTCTGAATATATAGGCATTGTTAACTATTGTGTAATTGCCATGATGCAACTGGAACTTTCTCCTGATGATCCGATGGAATTATCTGTTGATGAAGTTGAAATTCAGTTCGATAAAAAAGTTACAGAGACAAAGGAGCTGATGTTTGCAAAAAATCACGATTATGGCGAAGCCTGGAGAGATATGCGGATCAGTTCGTTAACAGACCTTATCCTGATGAAAATTTATCGTGTAAAACAAATTGAAGATAATCAGGGCCAAACTTTGGCATCTGAAGGAATTAAGGCAAATTACCAGGATATGTTGAACTATTCTGTTTTTGCATTAATAAAACTGGGAGTAAATTAAAATGAGGAATGTTTTATTAACTATTGCGAGAGTATTAGTAGGCCTGCTTTTTATTTTTTCAGGGCTAATCAAAGCAAATGATCCTCTCGGATTCGGGTACAAGCTACAGGAATATTTCGAGGTATTTCACATCATTTTTTTAAATGATTATGCTGCCGCGATCGCTATTATTCTTTGTGCGCTTGAAATAATTCTGGGTGCCGCACTTTTATTAGGGATCAAGGCGGTGAAAGTAAGCTGGGGATTGCTTTTACTGATCGTCTTTTTTACCTTTTTAACATTTTATTCAGCGTACTTCAATGTTGTAAAAACCTGCGGATGTTTTGGCGATGCTATCCCCTTAACGCCGTGGCAGTCTTTTACAAAAGATCTGATCCTACTGATTCTGATCGTTTTTATCTTTATTAACAGGAACCAGATCCGGCCTTTATTGTCGGGCGAGAAAGATCAAAAACTGGCACTGATAAGTATTTCTCTGCTTGCCTTTGGTTTTGGGATCTATACGTATAGTTATCTTCCAATCATTGATTTTCTTCCTTATAAAGTTGGTGCAAATATTCCACAGGAAATGAAAATACCACCCGGAGCACTACAGGATATTTACGAAATCACTTATACACTGAAGAATAAGAAAACAGGTGAAACAAAAGTGATGACGGATAAGGAATACCTGAAAACAGAGATATGGAAAGATGCTAACTGGGAAATAACGGGGCAGCCGGAAAGCCGGCTGGTAAAAAAAGGGTTTGATGCAAAAATAAAAGATTTAAAAATAACCGATAGTCAGGGAACAGATTACAATGCTGAATTACTTGAAAATCCGTACTATAATTTAATTGTTGTTGCTTATAATCTTGATAAAACTAATGTCAATGCTCTTGGCAATTTAAATGCGCTGGCAATGAATGCGGCTGAGAATTATAATATCAGAACTGTATTGCTGACATCCAATTCTGCAGAAAGTGCAGAAAGATTCAGCAAACAACATAATCTTGTGATGGAGATATTTTATGCCGACGATGTTCCATTAAAGTCAATGGTGCGGTCAAATCCGGGTTTACTACTTTTAAAAAACGGAACGGTGATAGATAAATGGCCGTTTCGTACACTTCCAACTTATGATGAGCTGGAAAAAAAGTATTTTATGGATAACAAGTAACGATGTTAGAAGAACTTTTAAAGTATAATCACGTAGCCAATAATGAATTTATTGCCGTTTTTTCCAAAGCGGGTGTTCCTGTTGTTGATGCCGAACGGCTTTTTAGTCATATTCTTAATGCAGCTGATATTTGGGTAAGCCGAATTAAAAAGCTGCCTTCCAATTATGATCGGTTTGAACTTCATCCGGTTAAAAACTTCGACCAGTTAGAAAATGATTCCTATACAGCTTTAACAGGAATTTTAACCGGGTTCGATTTATCTTCAGATGTAATCTATAAAATTGGTACCGGCGAAGAATTTACGAGCCGTGTCTCAGATATTTTATTTCATATTGTCAATCATTCTACTTATCACCGCGGGCAAATTGCATCTATTTTTCGTAGACAGGATATTGAGCCGCCCGTTACCGACTATGTTTTGCTGAAACGAAAAGGACTTCTTGTATGATTATTTTTTTAGTGGGCTTTATGGGTTGCGGTAAAACCACCTTAGGTAAAAAGCTGTCTGCAAAACTGAATTATACATTCGTCGATCTTGACAAAAAAATAGAACAGGTATCAGGAGAACGCATAGCGGATTACTTTTCGAATTATGGCGAATCCAGCTTCCGTGAACTGGAAAGAGACACATTGCAGAAAAGCAGTTTTCCTGCCGATTCGGTTGTAGCTACCGGCGGCGGAGCACCTTGCTTTTTCGATAATATGGAGTGGATGAACAAAAACGGGCTTACAATTTATATTTCTCTGCCCCCTAATGCTTTAGCTTCGCGGTTGGAAAATGCCAAGACAGAGCGGCCGCTTATAAAAAATCTGAACCACATGGAGCTTGTGGAGTTTATTAAAAACAGGCTTGAGGCAAGGGACCCTTTTTATAAAAAAGCACAGTATGTATTAAACGGAACAGATATTACGGCCGAAAAGGTTGTTGAAAGTATACGGACTCAACTTAAATAAACCGCATCTTCATTATTAGCCTCATCCAATACTACTTCCACATGTTCTTTAAGCACAGTGGCAAGCTCTAAGCCGGTATAGTCTGGCGAAACAGGAAAGATACGGTGGCTTCTGTCAACCAGCACAACGGTGCGTATTTTTTTCAGCGGAATATTTAAAAAAACTCCTAATCCGTAAGCAAGTGTCCGTCCGCTGTTTAAAACATCATCAACAAGGATAATAGTTTTTCCTGTACAATTTGCTACTTCAACATCCAGCGAAGCATCCAGGTGTGTGCTTACCTTATTCATGCTGATATTTATCAGTAGCGCTTTTGTTTGTGAAATACGCTCAATAATGCTTTTTAAACGTTTTGCAATGGTATATCCATGTGCTGCAATTCCGGCTATAACAATTTCTTTTTCATCAAGAGTATCTTCCAGGATCTGGTAAGCAATCCTGTTTATTTTCTGTTCTATTTGTTTTTTATTCAGGATGAGGATTTTTTTTTCCATTTCCGCACACGTAATTTTTTCGAAAAATACAAATTCCCTAATTAAGGAAACAGTATTGCGTAAATATTAATAAGGATAAAATACAAAATTTGCCCCTTCAGGAACTACTACAAAAAGGCACATAAATTCATGAGGGTTTTTATAATGCTTTATAAACCGTTCTTTTTTATCGGGATGAACAATTCCTTTTTCTACAAATTCCTCTAAAGTGGATGCCTGAATTGTCCATTCCGTATTTAAATCATTCTTATCAAGTATCACTTCACCTAAGTTTACCTCATGCTGGTGCGCTACAAAAACCGGGTACGAGGAAATTCCTTCTGCTATAATTTCTACAGCAACTTCTTTAATAGATTCGTTATAGAATTTTAAATCTGCTTCCAGGCTTTTAAGCGGGCTTTCTTTTTTGGGTGGCTGCCCTTCTTCTCCTGCCTGATTTAATAAATCTTCCAACTGCATGATCTTCTACCTTAAAGTTAATAGAACAACATTTTCTACATGTTGTGTGTGTGGAAACATATCAACAGGTCTAATTCTGCTTACTTCGTATTTCTCCTTTAAAACAGCCAGATCCCTTGCCTGTGTTGCCGCATTGCAACTTACGTACACAATTTTAGCAGCCTCTATTTCCAACAGGCGCTGTACTACATCAGGATGCATTCCCGCCCGCGGGGGATCTGTTATAATTACATCCGGTTTTCCATGCTGAGCAACAAATTCGGGAGTTAATACATCCTTCATGTCGCCGGCGTAAAAAGTAGTATTGGTTATTTTATTAATTTCTGAATTTACTTTTGCGTCTTCGATAGCACTCGGAACATATTCAATACCTATCACGTGCTTTACCTTTTTTGCTGCAAAGTTGGCTATAGTCCCTGTTCCGGTGTACAAATCGTAAACCAGCTCATCGCCTTTCAGACCTGCAAATTCACGTGTTATCTTGTACAGTTCATATGCCTGCAGTGCATTTGTCTGGTAAAAGGATTTAGGCCCAATCTTAAATTTCAGCATTTCGCCGCCTGCTTCCTCAACCGGCATTTCTTCTACAATATGATCTTTCCCTGCATACGTTATAATGTCCTGATCGAAATAGGTGTCGTTTTTCTTCTGATTGATAAAATAAAGCAGAGATGTTATCTGAGGGAAATTGCCTTTAAGAAATTCCATAACCAGCTTAATTTCTTTTTTATCAGCATAGGCAAAAGCTACCAGCACCATCAGTTCTCCTGTAGTAGCAGTGCGGATAATTAGATTTCTGAGGGCACCTTCGTGTGTGCGCAGATCGTAAAAAGAAAGGTTGTTTTTAATGCAAAACGCTCGCAGCTGATTGCGGATCTCATTTGAAGGATCAGTTTGCAGGTAACAAGTTTCTATATTTAAAATCTTATCAAAACGTAAGGGGATATGAAAACCAAGGGCATTCATTTCCTGATTTTCTCTATCCTGCATATCGTTATTGGTAAGCCAGCGCTTATTTGAAAAAGTAAATTCCAGTTTATTGCGGTAATACCTTGTTTCAAATGAACGTAAAATCGGTTCTGTATTGCTCACATCTACTTTTGCCAGTCGCTGCAAAGCATCTGTTACACTTTTTTGTTTGAACTGAAGCTGCGCTTCGTAGTCCATGTGCTGCCATTTGCAGCCGCCACAGGTTCCAAAATGGGGACAGAAAGGTTCAGTTCTGTATGCAGAAGGTTTAATCAGGTTTTGAATTTTGGCTTCAGCAAAGTTTTTCTTTTTTCGCAACAGTTCAATGTCTACAACATCGCCCGGAACGGCTTTTTCAATAAATATAACCAGGTCATCGGCTTTGCCCACGCCTTTGCCATCTTCGGCTATATCAATTACCTGAATGTTTTGTATAAACTTTTTATCTGCCGGCACTCTTTTCATTTCCGCGAAATTAAGGGAAATTTTTGAGGGAGAAGGGTTGTAAATAATGATTTCGGAATTAGTTACTGCAAGAGGATGATTAATTTCAGCAACGCAGCAGCTTATCTATGCAGAAAATTACAGACTTTCTACTTTACAGCGGCCTTTATCAGGTAAGGCAAGATTTCTTTTTGAAAAGAAACGAAGTTTTTGCGGACATCAGAGTCGCTCACAGAGGTAAATGCAAAGGAGAATACAATGCTTTTGCTGGCTTTTATCAGAAAGCGAAGCCGCTCGGCATAATTCTCTTCATTTTTAAAAAGATTAGTTTCAAGGAAAGATTGTATCAGGAGATTTTCCAGGTCGTCTGAAAGGATTTTTAAGAAGTCCTGTGCGTTTGCCGATTCGCGAATAAAATCCCATCCAATAAATTCATTACAAACTGTATAAGAAAGGCGACTTGTTTTAAGGATCAGGTCTGTAAGATATGCTTCCTTGTTTAAACCTTCGGTGGTAGAATGAATAAGTTCGTGCACACTTACCCGGATATAATCCATAATGATAGAGTGCAGCAATACTTCTTTACTGTCAAAATATTTATAGATAGTGGCTTTGGCTATCTTCGCTTTGCGGGCAATTTCATTAACGCTGGTTTTATGGTAGCCGTATTTCCTGAAAAGCTCCCGGGCAGATTTTTTAATACTTTCCTTTATTTTATCAACTTCCATGTTAATTAATCACCGAGATTTCATAGTTACTTACATTTACCTGATATTCTTTTAATGGCCGCTTAGCAGGAGCTTTTACCGGATTACCATCGAAAAGAGAAAATTTAGCGCCACTGCATGGATCTGTTGCCGTTAAACTGGGATCATCAGGAACCACGGCACATTGTTTTTCGGGATTTACCGAGCTACAGCGGTCGAAAGCAACGTATGCATTATCCGCTCTGCGATAAATTATAATTCCGGCAACACCGTATCCATCGATCACAACAGCTCCGCCTGCACCATTTAAATGGCTCAGCCGCGGGTCTGTTAAAGGAGCATGAAAGTTTACATAAACCTCCGGAATCCGGCTTTCATTATCTTTACTGCATGCAAACAGTAAGATGAACAAAGAGATTCCAAGAAGCTTCATGCAGCTTTTCATTTACAGGAGTTCGGTTTGAAATTGTTTTAAGAAACGGATGTCGTTTTCAGAGAATAAACGAAGGTCCTTTATCTGGTATTTTAAATTCGTAATTCGTTCTATTCCCATTCCGAAAGCAAATCCGGTATATTTTTTACTATCGATTCCGCAATTCTCCAAAACATTAGGATCTACCATTCCGCAACCCAAAATTTCCACCCAGCCTGAATATTTGCAAAGCTGACATCCTTCCCCTTTACAAATAGTACACGAAATATCCATCTCTGCAGATGGTTCGGTAAAAGGAAAATAAGAGGGGCGGAAGCGAACTTTTGTACCCTCACCAAACATTTCCTGTACAAAGTAAAACAGTGTTTGTTTCAGATCGGCAAATGAAACATTTTCATCAATATACAAACCTTCTACCTGGTGGAAGAAGCAATGAGCTCTGGCAGAAATGGCTTCGTTTCGGTAAACCCTTCCCGGCATGATAGCCCGGAAAGGAGGCTTGCCATTTTCCATCATTCTAACCTGAACAGATGAGGTATGGGTACGCAATGCAATGTCGCCTTTTTCTGAATCTTTCTTTATAAAGAAGGTATCCTGCATATCTCTCGCCGGATGTTCTGGAGGGAAATTGAGGGCGGAGAAGTTATGCCAGTCATCTTCAATTTCAGGGCCTTCTGCTACTATAAAGCCTAACTTCTTGAAAATTTCAATAATCTCTTTTCTTACAAGAGATAGCGGATGGCGAGATCCCAGCTCAAAGTTCGTTCCTGGTAAGGTCAGGTCAGCCTGCTGTGCTCCAGAGGTTGTATCTGATTCTAACTTCTCTTTCTGCGCCTGGAATTTCTCTTCTGCATTTCTTTTAAATTCATTCAAAACTTTTCCAAGTGCCCGTTTTTCTTCGGCAGACACTGTCTTAAATTCATCAAAAAGTTCTTTAATTATTCCTTTACTTCCTAAATATTTAATGCGGAATGCTTCCAGTTCCTGTGTATCGGCTGGATTTGAGTTATTTATTTCCTCTGTATAATGATTAATTCGTTCTTGCATAATCTTTTGCAAAGATAAAATTTAAAAATTCATTAACAGATGCTGCTGCTGTAACGAATAGTAATTCTTTAAATTTTATTTTTACAACTGCAGATTTTGAGTTTAAACAAACAATTGCTTAAAAAGAAGTATATTATCGGTGGATACGGAATGATTAAAGGGCTCTATTTTATACTCTTCTTTATTTTGCCTTTTACAGGCTTCACCCAGGATTATACGCTTTCTGGCAGAATTACCGATACTGAAGGAAAAGGTATTTCATTTGTTTCGGTGTATGTGAAAAACACTTCAGTAAGTACCGTTGCAAACGAATACGGAAATTATAAATTACAGCTTACTGAAGGTGTACATATATTGATTTTTCGGTATGTGGGATTTAAACAACGTGAAATAGAAGTAACTATTCATGGAAATAAAGAACTGAACCTTATTTTGGAACCGGATTTTTTGCAATTGCCCGAAGTTGCAGTTGTATCTCCGCTGTATGACCCGGCACGGGGAATAATAAAGAAAGTGATAGATAAAAGGAAATCACTCCTTAAAGAATCTTCTTTTTTTTCCTGCGATGTTTATACCAAAAGTATTCAAAAGCTGATAAAAGCGCCGAAACGTATTTTAGGCCAGGATGTAGCCAAAGCACTTAACCTCGATTCCGTTGGGCCTACCATTTTATATCAATCAGAAACAAACTCGAAATTGTATTTAAAAAGCCCCGATATAAAAGAAATTATGGTGGCTTCTAAAATAGCCGGCGATAAACAGGGGTTTAGTTTTAACCGGGCTTTAGATGCCCAGGTCAATTTTTATAATAACTTATTAAACTGGCCAGCCCTGGGTAAACAGAACTTTGTTTCGCCCGTGGCAGACATGGCCTTCTCTTATTATCATTACAAGCTTGCAGAAACCTCTGTAGAAAACGGGCGTACTATTTATAAAATCCGGGTAATTCCCCGTTACCGGTTTAGTCCGGCATTTAGCGGATATGTTTATGTTCTTAAAGATGAATGGCGTTTATATAGTGTAAATCTTACCCTTACCGGCGATACACGCATCAACTTTGTTGATACGTTAAAGATCAGCCAGCAATTTATTCCCTTAAAAAAAGGAGTGTGGCAGCCATCGGATATTACGTTTCAGTTTAAAGGAAAAGTTTTAGGTTTTAGGTTTGCCGGATATTTTATTGGTGTTTACAGCAATTATCAGTTGCAGCCCAAATTACCCTGGAATTTTTTTAATGATGAGATCATGCGGATTGAGAAGAATGCCAATCAAAAAAGTTCGTCGTACTGGGCTGAAAACAGGCCCGTTCCCTTAAGTTTTGAAGAACAGCTGAATTATGATATGCAGGATAGCATTGAGGTGAAGAAAAGGTCAAAAAGTTTCCTGAATTCTGTACAGCGAAAACAAAATGTTTTTAAACCGTTAAAAGCTTTAATAGCAGGTTATCAGTTAAATAATTTATCAAATAAAAGCTACTGGTATTTTTATCCGCTGCAGCACACCGTATTTTATAATACCGTAGAAGGCTGGGGAGTGAATTTGAGAGCCCGCTACAATAAACAGTATAGTTACCGAAGATGGCTTGAAATAGATCCTGCTATCCGGTATGGTTTTTCAAGTAAAACATTAAATGCCAATACAGAAGTAACTTACCAGTACGATACCTTAAATCATGCCAGTGTTACTTTGAAAGGCGGAAGCGACTTTCTTGACCTGAATAACAGAGGCACAATTAATTTATTTTACAATACCCTAACTACGCTTTTCAGGGGGAAGAACTACCTGAAGTTATACCGGGCTAACTTTATCTCTTTCCGGACACAGCGAGAACTGATAGACGGACTACAGATTACTGCGGGAGCGGAAATTGCAAAAAGGATGCCGGTAAAAAATTCTGCCGACAGTTCTGCATTTCACAATGCTTCTAAATTATGGACTTCCAATAACCCGTTTAGTCCCTACCGGGAACAGGATCTTTTTCCGGTAAATAATGCCCTGACGTTCCAGGTAAAGGCTTCTTATACGTACGGACAAAAATATACTACCCGGCCTGATGGTAAAGTTTATGAAGCGGCCCGTTACCCAACTATTCAGCTGGATTACCGCAAGGGAATTAAAAATGTGATAAATTCTGCTGTCGATTATGATTTTTTAGCAGTGAATGTATTGCAAGATCAGGTTAGAATGGGTTTAAAAGGTTATAGTTCTTTCTATTTATCTGCAGGTAAATTTTTCAATTCAAAATCTGTTTACTTTCCCGATCTTAAACATTTTACAGGTAATCAGACAGCCCTTTATAATCCCGTATTTCCGAATTTCCACTTCCTGGATTATTATGCATTCAGTACTGATGATAGATATTTTGAAGCCCACTACGAGCATAACTTTTCGGGACTGTTAACCAATAAAATTCCGCTGCTCAGAAAACTTAAGCTCGAAGAAATTATAGGAGGAGCTTACCTTATTGAACCCACACAAAGTTACAAAGAAGCTTATTTTGGGTTTCAGCGCTTGATGTTTCGTGTAGATTATGGAGTTTCCTGGGTTAATGGCATGCGGTTAAATCATGCTGTTCGTATATATTACGGATTTTGAGGAAATTAAGCACTCTTTTTGAAACAATACAGTGAAAGTGTTGTTAAATCAGGGCTTGCAAATAAAGAGCACAATTTATGCCCGCTAAAAAGAGTAATGCCGATGATTTTACCGAAGTTATAGAATTGTTTTTAGAAGAACTTCCTGATCCTAAAACTTCTATGCAATCTACCTTTTCAAAAGAGTTTTCTACAGAAGATAATAAGAGGATAATCCTTTTAGCCCAGCAGGCGAAAAGTGCAAAAGGAATGAAATGGAATGTAAATATTCGTAAATACCTGAATTAGCAAAATTTAATTAACTAACCTGTTTTGTGCTATAAATAAAAGCTTTTAAAATTATATTTTTTAAAAACTTAGAAAAGATCAATCCTTTTTCTTTAAATTGCATATATAAATTATAAATATTAAATGAACATTTTTGTTGCCAGTCTTCCTTTTAAATTAGAGGAGTCTGAAATTAAAGAGATCTTTGAGGACTATGGTGAAGTTACTTCTGCCAGGTTAATCATGGATAAAGAAACAGGCCGTAGTAAAGGCTTTGGTTTTGTTGATATGCCAAATGAAGAAGAAGCTTTAAAGGCTATCGAAGATTTAAACGGAACCGAGATTTACGGCCGTAATATCTCAGTAAGCAAGGCTCAGGAGAAAAAAGACAATGGCGGTAGCCGGGGAGGTTATTCCGGCGGTAATCGTGGAGGCTACTCTGGCGGTGGCAGAAGCGGTGGTTATTCCGGTGGCGGAAATCGAAACGGCGGCGGATATAACAAAGGCGGCAACAGAGGTGGTGGCGGCAGAAGCTACGAATCTTAATAATACTTCTATTAAAATAAAAAACCAGGATTTACCTGGTTTTTTATTTTAATAGGTTTTCACATGCACTCTCTTATTTCTGCAAAGCCACCAAATTCAAAAACCGGGCAGGTTTTTACCAGCTCTGTAGCCTCTTCCATATCGGCCGCTTTAATAAGTAAATATCCTCCAACCAGTTCTTTTTCATTTACAACGTAAGCACCGTTATCAATTCTGCCATCTCGGATTACTTTGCCGCTTAGTGTTAACGCTTTCCCTCCTGTAAGTTTACCTTGTTCTGTAGCAAAACGCATCCATTCCTGCCAATGCGCCTGATGGTTTTTTACATCTTCTTCCGGATGAGGTTCTGTCCTGCCATCCGGCTCTCTGAATAATACTAAAAAATCTTTCATAAATTAAATTACCATGGTGTTTCACCATCATCACTTATAAATTTTCCTGTTGGTCCGTTTGTAGCCAAAATGGCCTGCTCAACGATAAGGGATGCAGCTTCTGTTACATTTTTAGTTCCTGAATACCGGTTGAAATCTGTAGCGGTATATCCCGGATTTACTGAATTAACCTTTATGCCTGTATCTTTTAATTCATACGCTAATGCTACGGTATAGGCGTTTAAAGCTGTTTTGGATGGGCCATAAGCAGCTCCCTTAAAAGCATAATATTTCCATGAAGGATTATTGTGCAGCGTTAAGGAAGCCAGATCAGAAGTTACATTTACAATTCTTGCTTCTTCTGCATTTTTTAAAAGGTCAATTAATGCCTGCGTTGTCCTGATAGTGCCAAAAAAGTTGGTCTCAAAAACTCCTTTTATATTATCAATAGCAACAGAAGTTGCATTTTGAGGTATGCTGCCCAGAATGCCAGCATTATTAATCAGAATATTCAGACTTTTAATTCTTTCTTTTAAAATGCTTGCTGCTTTTTCAACTGATTCAGGTTTGCAAACGTCTATTCTATCAGTTCGAAATGTGTAAAACCCTGATTGTGTAATTGTTTTAAAGCTTCTTCGCCTTTTAACACATCGCGACAACCAATAAAAACATAATATCCTTTTGCCAGCAATTGCCGGGCTGTTTCAAAGCCAATCCCTTTATTGGCACCTGTAATAAATGCTGTTTTCATTTCACGATTTTAACTGTTCTAAAACGTCTGTCATATTTCTAATTCCCCAGTGTTCTATATATTTTCCGTCTTTTAGCCTCACTATATCCATTACCGGGATGATAATTTTTTTTCCTGTTGCAGGTATTCCCATAAATTCCTGAATATGAGTTGCATGAAATGCTTTGTGTGTTGTTACTAAATCCCCTTCAGCAACCTGTGTATATATTTCTACTGTTAAATCAGGGAAAGTTTTTCTTAAAATATCCGTAATGTATTTGCCGGTAGCTTCTCTGTCATTTCGAGCTCCGGTAGCAGCAGTGCGGTTAATAAAATCTGGGTGAACAAGTTCTTCCAATACGGTTAAATCGCCGCCTTCTATAAATTCTTTGTTGAAGCGTCGTACAATGTCTTTGTTTTTTTGAAGTTGATCCATCTATTTTGCTTTTATACAGCAGCAAAACTACAGGCAACAGGGAAGGTGGAAAATGGATATATCAGGGTATCAATGGTACATTTCGCGGATAGAACTTCGAAATGCGGCAGGAGTTCCGGAAGTAAGCCTTTTGAAAAAGCGGTTGAAATAAGCTGTATCCTCAAAATTCAGACTGTAAGCAATTTCCTTTACAGATAAGTCTGTATGCAACAGCTTTCTTTTAGCTTCCAGTATAATTCGTTCGTGAATGTGTTCTATAGCGGTTTTTCCGCTTTGTGATTTTACGCTATCGTTCAGGTGGCCGGGTGTTATATTTAAAAGATCGGCATAATTACTAACCTGGTGGAACTTTACGAAATGCTCTTCTATCAGCAAACGAAACTTTTTCAATAAAAAGCGGTCTGGCGAACTTTCGTTATATTTAACCTGGTCTGTATATAAACGGCTCATATAAATCAGCAACACCTTTAAATACGATAGCAGCATACTGTTTTTCCATTCGGAAATAGTTTTAAATTCATAAAGCATCTTGCTGAAAATATCCTCAAGGAAAGAAATGTCTTCTGCAGTCAAATTCAATTCGTGCAGGTTCTCCGGGTTTTGAATAACCGGCAGTTCCTTTAAAAGTTTGTTTTCATCTAATTCCATAAACTCTGCAGTAAATGAAATCAGCGTGCCAAGCAGGGGTGCAGATTGCTCTTTTAAATGTACCTGAGGCGGAGTAGTGAAGTATAACGTATCTGGCTTTAAAGTATAGGGCGTAAAATCCACCCAATGCCTGCTGCTCCCGTTCTTTACAAAAACAATTAAATAATAGTCCTTTCTGTGTGGAATCAGAAAATCGGCCTTTCGTTTAATAAACTCTCCTTTGGCTTCAATAATTTCGAACAGCGAACTTCCAATACTGCTGCTTTCGCTAAGTTTGTATTTACGGATTATTCCTTCTTTTTGAGGAGTTAAAACAGGCATTTGGCCGTAAAATTAAAAATTTCTTATTTAAAAGCTGATGAATGTCATTTTCTTCAGCCTATACTTTTTGCTATCTTTGCCGCTCATTTTACGCTGTTTACACCAGTATCAATGATTTATGGCTAAATATCAAACATTACTTTATTATTGTTATTCAACAATAGAAAATGCGGAGCAATTTGCCGCAGATCACCTTAAATTTTGCAAGTCAATCAATTTGGTAGGGCGAATCATCGTTGCAGATGAAGGACTAAACGGAACAGTTTCCGGTACGGCAGAATCCTGTAAGATGTACATGGATGCAGTATTGTCGGATCCGAGGTTTGCTAAAACCGAATTTAAAATTGATGAGGTTGAAGAGCCTTCTTTTATTAAGATGCATTGCCGGTATAAATCGGAAATTGTGTATTCCGGATTACGTGATCCTCAAATTATTGATCCTACTAAAAAAACAGGGGTGCACCTGGAGCCTAAAGAATTCCTTGAAATGAAAGACCGGGAGGATGTGGTGATATTGGATGTGCGTTCAAATTACGAACATTCTTTAGGTAAATTTAAAAATGCGGTTACCCTTGATATTGAGAATTTTCGCGACTTCCCTTCTAAGATAAATGAGCTCGCACAATACAAAGATAAAAAGATTTTAACCTACTGTACCGGCGGGATAAAGTGTGAAAAAGCTTCTGCCTTGTTATTGCACGAAGGTTTTAAGGATGTTTACCAGCTTCATGGCGGCATCATTAAATATGGAAAAGAAGCAGGTGGAAAGGATTTTGAGGGAAAATGTTACGTTTTTGATAATCGGGTGGCTGTGGATGTAAACTCTGTTAACCCGGTAGTTATTTCTACCTGCTATAACTGTGGAAAAATAACAGCGAAAATGATCAATTGTGCCAATCCTGAATGCAATGAGCATTTTACGCAGTGCGATGATTGTGGCTCAAAGATGGATGGCTGCTGTTCTGAAACTTGCAGGGAACATCCGCGAAAGCGTCCTTATGATGGTACCGGATATTATGTAAAAGTACCGCAGCAGGTTAATCTGAATAAAAGGGGAAGGAAGGAGTTTCTTGAAGAATTACGTCCGGTAGAGGAATAATAAAAGCAGACACGTATTTTCGTGTCTGCTTTTATTTTATAACTCATGCGCGGCATCCTCACAATAGCATTACTCTCCATTTCTAATATTTTTATGACGCTGGCCTGGTACGGTCATTTGAAGTTTAAGGAAATGGAATGGAGTAAGAACCTCGAACTTATCGCCATTATTTTTATCAGTTGGGGAATTGCCCTGCTTGAATACACTTTTCAGGTTCCGGCAAATAAATTTGGCTTTAAGGAAAACGGAGGACCTTTTAATCTATTGCAGCTAAAGGTGATACAGGAAGCTCTTTCTATCACCATCTTTCTGATTTTTTCGGTAGTGTTCTTTAAATCTGAAAAATTGGCCTGGAATCACTTTGTGGGATTTGCCTTTATTATTCTGGCAGTATATTTTATTTTTAAGAAGTGGTGATCTTTTTAAAGGACTAATTCTCAGTGTTATAATAATAAGATAACTTTTCTCACTAAGTTACTATCTATTGTATCTTAGTAAATGATTATAAACCAACTTAAAGCTTTTGTTTTCGGGGGCTGTATGATTATAGCCTTTTTTATTTTTCAGATTAAGCTTTTTGCACAGGGGATTAAAGCAGAGCCGCTTAAAAAAAACCTGACCGATGAACAGCTTTTAGACGAGGTGCAGCGCCAAACTTTCCGGTATTTCTGGGATTTTGCTCACCCCGTAAGTGGGATGGCACGAGAACGAAGTAATGTGGCCTATGATTACGGAAACGAGGTAGTAACAACCGGTGGAACCGGCTTCGGCATTCTTTCGATTATTGTCGCGGCAGAGAGAAAATGGATTACGCATGAGCAGGCAGCAGCCAGAATGTCGAAAATTGTTAATTTTTTATGGAAGGCAGATGCTTTTCATGGCGTGTTTCCGCATTGGTTAAATGGAGAAACCGGAAAAGTTATACGGTTTAGCCGTAAAGACGACGGAGGTGATCTGGTAGAAACATCATTCTTGTTAGAAGGATTATTATGTGCCCGCCAGTATTTTACCGCTAATAATGTGATAGAAAATGATATAAGAAATAAAATCAACTGGATGTGGAGTGAGATTGAATGGGATTGGTACACCAAAGGCGGCGAGGAAGTTTTATACTGGCATTGGTCTCCAAATAACGACTGGGCAATGAATTTTCCGCTGCGAGGATATAACGAAGCCTTAATAACTTACGTGCTTGCAGCTTCATCCGAGCGTTATCCCGTGAGCAATGCAGTGTATAACAGAGGTTGGGCTCAAAGTGACTTTTTTAAAAACGGGAAAACGTTTTATGGGTATAAACTTCCTTTAGGGTTTGATTATGGAGGCCCTTTGTTCTTTGCACATTATTCTTTTGTTGGTTTAGATCCACGTGGATTGAAAGATCAATATGCCGATTACTGGCAGCAGAATGTGAATCATACCCTGATAAACAGAGCGTATTGTATTGATAATCCAAAGAAATATAAAGGATACGGAAAGAATAGCTGGGGACTAACAGCAAGCGATAGTTACCAGGGATATGCAGCTCATTCGCCATCAGAAGATCTGGGCGTAATAACTCCTGCCGCTGCACTTTCTTCCTTTCCATATACTCCCGAATATTCTATGCAGGCATTAAAACATTTTTATTATGAGCTGGGTGATAAAATATGGAGTGAATACGGTTTTGTTGATGCTTTTAGCGAAGAACATAACTGGTATGCCAAATCGCACCTTGCAATAGATCAAGGGCCTATCATTGTAATGATAGAGAATTACCGAACCGGTTTGTTATGGAAGCTTTTTATGAGTTGTCCGGAAATTCAGAATGGATTAAAAAAGCTGGGTTTTGAAAGCCCGGTATTAAAAAAATAATCATGAAAGCAGGCAGGATATTAATTGTCTTTTTTATTTGCTTTAGGTTTCTTATAAATATTGCCTTTGCCCAGCATAAGCAGTTAACTTATTGCAATCCTATTAACATTGATTACGGCTATACACCTATTCCTAACTTTTCTGAAGATGGAAGGCACCGGGCAACTGCCGATCCTGTTATTGTAATGTATAAAGGTGATTATTATCTTTTTTCTACCAATCAATGGGGATACTGGTGGAGCAGCGACATGTACCACTGGAATTTTGTTTCCCGGTCTTTTTTAAAGCCATATCATAAAGTGTACGACGACCTGTGTGCTCCTGCAGTTTGGGTACAAGGTGATACTTTGCTCGTTTACGGTTCTACCCAAGAGAAAAACTTCCCCATCTGGATGAGTACCAATCCAAAAGCCAACGAATGGAAGGAAGCGATTGATCCTTTTCAAATCGGCGCCTGGGACCCGGATTTTTTTGTGGATGACGGTGGAAGATTATATCTCTACTGGGGCAGCAGTAATTTTTATCCATTATATGGTATTGAAATAAACAGGAAAACTTTTCAACCGATTGGCGAAAGGAAAGAACTATATAAATTAAACGATGAACGCTTTGGCTGGCAGCGCTTCGGCGAATACCTGGATAACACGTTTCTTGATCCTTTTATGGAAGGAGCGTGGATGACTAAACACAATGGAAAATATTATCTTCAGTACGGTGCTCCGGGTACCGAGTTTAGCAGTTACGCCGATGGCGTGGTAGTAAGTGATAAACCCCTCGGCCCTTTTAAACCGCAGCTTCACAATCCTTTTGCATACAAACCCGGTGGTTTTGCCCGCGGTGCCGGACACGGCTCAACCTATCAGGATAAATGGAATAACTGGTGGCATATTTCAACCATGGTGGTTGCTGTTAAAAATAATTTTGAACGACGTCTTGGAATATGGCCTGCCGGTTTCGATAAGGATGATGTAATGTATTGTAATACCACCTTTGGTGATTATCCTCATTATCTTCCTGCAGGAAAAGAAGATCATTTACACAGTCGTTTTACCGGTTGGATGTTGCTTAACTATAATAAACCGGTAAGCGTTTCGTCTACTTTAGGCGCTTATGCACCTAATTATGCGGTTGACGAAAGTATTAAAACCTATTGGAGTGCAGCTTCGGGTAACAAGGGCGAATGGATTCAAACCGATCTTGGAAATTTAAGCACGGTAAATGCTATCCAGATAAACTACGCGGATCAGGATGCGGACTCTTCTTTCCTGGGTAAAATGAAAGGTATTTATCATCAGTATAGATTATATCATTCTGCTGATGGCAAAAAGTGGCAGGTATTGGTTGATAAAGAAAATAATAAAACCGATGTTCCGCATGATTATATCGAACTTGAAAAACCAGTGCAGGCAAGGTACATCCGAATGGAGAATATTCATATGCCTACCGGGAAGTTTGCGATCAGCGGTTTGCGGGTTTTTGGAAACGGTAAGGGAAGCAAACCCGATACCGTAAAGAATTTTATTGTATTACGCACCGAAAAAGATCCACGAAGTGCATGGATCAAATGGTCTCCGGTAACTAACGCCTATGCTTATAATATTTATATCGGAGTTGCGCCCGATAAGTTATACAATACCATTATGGTGCACAGTAGCAATGAATATTATTTTAAAGGGATGGATAATCAATTACCTTATTACTTTTGTATTGAAGCTATCAACGAAAATGGCGTTTCCCGGAAAACTGAAGTAATTAAAGTGGTAAACGCTCCGTTAAAACCAGAAACCAATAAAAAGGATTAAATAATGAATAAAAAGTCTCCGTTAATAATAGTCTTTGGACTGCTGTTTTTCTTTATTTCAGAAAATGTTTTTGCGCAGAAAGTTCCTTTCTGGAATGATATTCAAGCGTTTAAGAAACAGGACTCCCTTCGTTTTCCGCCAAAGGATGCAATTCTCTTTATCGGCAGTTCTTCTTTTACTAAATGGAAGGATGTCCAATCCTATTTTCCTGAGTATAAAATTATTAATAGAGGCTTTGGCGGATCTACACTAAAAGATCTGATACGTTATGCAGATGATATTATTACTCCCTATCATGCTAAACAAATAGTTATTTATTGCGGTGATAATGATCTTGCTGAATCAGATACGGTAACTCCTCAGCTTGTTTTTTCCCGGTTTAAGAAACTCTTTAACATGATTCGCGATAAGCAGGATAATGTTAATGTTACTTATGTCTCTATAAAACCGAGCCCCAGCAGAAAGCATTTGATGCCTAAAATGGCCGAAACTAACAAACTGATTAAAGATTATTTAAAATCTCAAAAAGCGACAGCATTTGTGGATGTATATAGTAAAATGCTGAATGAAAAAGGAAACCCCACGGGTGAAATTTTTCTGGGAGATAGCTTGCACATGAATTCAAAGGGATATAAAATCTGGAAGAAAGAAATCGGCCCGTATTTGATCAGGTAATTTAACCGCATTTCAATTTTCTTTTCCGAAGAAATTATACTTTAGCTTGTATGAAAATAAAATTTGTTATTCTTACTGTATTCGCCCTGTTTTCTGTAAGTGTAAATGCACAGGATTTAAATAAGTATGAAAAAAGTACTTATATTGAAGGAAAGGATAGTTTACCATATCGTATCCTTTTTCCGAAGAATTTCGATCCGATGAAAAAATACCCCTTGATACTTGTACTTCACGGTGCAGGCGAACGGGGTAACGACAATGAAGCGCAATTGGTTCATGGCGGCAACTTGTTTTTAAGTTCCAAAGCCCGAGATACGTATCCAGCGATCGTGGTTTTCCCTCAATGTCCTAAAGATAGTTACTGGAGCAATGTGAAGTTTAAAACTGACAGCGGTAAACGTGAATTTATATTTCAGAAAGGCGGCAAACCAACAATGGCAATGAAAGCCTTGCTTGGGCTTGCTGAACGCTTAATTGATAAACCATACATAAATAAAGAACAATTGTATGTAGGAGGCCTTTCTATGGGAGGAATGGGAACTTTTGAATTACTCAGAAGAATGCCCAAAACCTTTGCCGCAGCTTTCCCAATTTGCGGCGGCGATAATCCCCAAAACGTTAAGAAATATAAGAAGACTCCATTATGGATCTTTCATGGCGCAGATGATGATGTGGTACCTGTTTCTCATTCTGAAATAGTTGCGAAGGCATTGCAGGAAAAAGGTGCTCAGGATATAAAACTTACTATTTATCCGGGAGTTAAACATAACAGTTGGGATAATGCGTTTGCAGAGCCGCAATTGCTGCCCTGGTTGTTCGCACATAAAAAATAATTTACTCTTCCGTTTTCGGCTTGATGTTTTTCATATTGAAACGGGGCTTGTATGCAGGCTTCGTTTCTTCTTTTTGTTCCGGAGCATTCTCTTTGATTTCTTCAGGAGTATCTTCCGGCGTTGTAGTTTTAACAGGAATATTCTTCATGTTAAAACGAGGTTTGTAAGCCGGTTTTGCTTCTTCTGCAAGTGTTTCATCCTTCGCAGCAGGCTCTTCATTCTTTTCTTCAGCCGTTTGTGTAGGTTCAGTTTTAGAAACAACATTCTTCATCTGAAACCGGGGTTTGTAAGCGGGTTTTACTTCAGATTCCTTTTTCTCGGGTGTTTCTTCTGATGCAATATTGTTGATTTCTTCAGAAGCAGGATCAGGCAGATCTTTATTTGAAGCAATATTTTTCATGTTGAACCTCGGCTTAAAAGCAGGCTTGGGTTGTTCAGCCTGTTCAGAGCTGTTTTCCGGCTGCAGTTCTTCTTTTGGCTTAATGTTTTTCGCATTGAACCGAGGTTTAAATGCAACAGGTTTCGTTGCTTCTTCTTTGTTTACTTCTTCTGTAGTACCTTCTCCTTCTGCCGGAGCTTTTGGTTTTGCAGTGATATTGCGTGGAGTGAATTTAGGTTTGATGCTTGCTTTTACACCTTCTGTTTGCTTCCTCGATTCTTCAGAAAGTGTAGCTGGAGTTACAACCGGAGTTTCTGATGGTTTCTGATCAATTGTGGGAGAAGAAAGAGGTTCTGCCTGAGAGGCAATTTTTGTTTTAACAATAACTTCCTTTTCAGGTTTGGGCGCTTCTTTTAAATGATAGGTACGACGGAGTTTATTGAACCAGAATTTTTTGGTATGGTCAAAACTTTTCTCACCCATTTTTTCAAAATGAGTTTTGAACTCGGAATACAGGGCCGGTTCAGCTTTTCTCAGCTCTGCCAGATCAATTTTCTTTTTTATAAAAAAATCTTCAAAAGTCATTACAGTAATCCGGCTATTGAAAGGTCTTCATCAAGATCGGGCCAGTGAATGCCTATTCCTTGCCCTATTAAACGCCAGTTTTTACGTTCTTTTTCTGATGCATGAAATAAGGTTGGAAACCATGCAAGCGGAGTTCCTATTTCCCTTCCATCGGCGAGTAAAACATATAGCAAGCTATCTGTGAACCACACATCTATAGCTTTTTCTTCTTTCTTAGCGATTAAAGTACTCATTCCACTTTGTTAAAAATAGGTTTCTGTTTTCCATTACTAATTTACTAAGTTTATTTAGATCAACTGCTCTAAATCCAAAGTTTGAAGCTAATGAAACGTCAGTCAGCCAAAACTTACAGACAAAGTTTTCTTTCTCAATATGAATATGATGAGGTTCATAACCTTCATTGCTAAAGAAGAAAAATCTGAAACCTTCAATATAACAAATAGTAGGCATAATGTTGTTTAATTCATCTCTGAGTAGATAGAGATATAATACACTTACGCCATGTTATGGTAAACAGCCTGTACGTCATCGTCTTCTTCCAGCTTATCAATCAATTTTAAAACATCGGCAGCCTGTTCTTCACTAACTTCCGTAGTTGATAAAGATATTCGTTCCAGTTTAGCGCTTTTTACTTCAATCCCCTTTTCTTCAAGCGCTTTTTGCATTTTACCGAAATCCTCAAAAGAAGTTTGAATTACACCAATATCATTTCCTTCTTCGTCGGTTTCTACATATAACTCTTCAAGCCCGGCATCTATTAATTCAAGTTCGAGTTCTTCCAGATCCATATTGCCCGGTTCAAAACGGAAAACGGATTTCCTGTTAAATATAAAATCCAGCGATCCCGTTTTTCCCAGCGTTCCTCCAACTTTTGTAAAGTAGCTGCGCACGTTAGCAACCGTACGATTGGTATTGTCTGTAGCAGTTTCAATCAGCACTGCTACTCCGTGTGGGGCATAGCCTTCGTAAACTATTTCTTCATAATCTTTTTCATCCTTGCTTGAAGCTCTTTTTATAGCGGCATCAACACGATCTTTGGGCATGTTAACCGCCTTTGCATTTTGTATTGCAGTACGCAGTCGTGAATTTGAATCAGGATTAGGGCCTCCCGCTTTTACGGCCATGGCAATTTCCTTTCCCAGGCGGGTAAACTGAACAGCCATTTTTGCCCAGCGTTTAAATTTTCTTTCTTTGCGGAATTCAAATGCTCTTCCCATATATTTTTATACTTCTGTTAAATCTAAAATGGAGTGGATGCTATCATTTTCTGATGATGCAGATTGCAAATCTAAGAAAATACAGCAGGTGTTGAAAAGGGAGGGGACAAAAAAAGAACATCTCCAGACGGGGAGAATGGAGATGTTCAACTAACCAATTATAAACCTGCTGCAAAGGTAGTGTACTTTGTACACTATTGCAACTATTTTTTAAAAATTTCTTTAGGGAATAGCTGATAAATAAACTTAAGTACCTTTACTAAGCGTAGTTTTGTAATTTATTTTTGAAGCAGATTTAGAATCGTTATTTAAACTGCATGAGTACGGTTTCCTCTAAGTTCGTATTCTTTAATTAATGCCTCTGCTGGAATGCGAAGCAGTTCGCTGAACTTGCGTATCATTGTCAGAGAAAGGGCTTGCTTATAATTTAACACTTTACTCACAGTTCCTTTATCTCCATACTCTTTAGCCAGGTCGGCAGATTTATAACCAAAATCTTCCATCCTGATTTTGATTAACTCGACAGGATCTGCCTCCGGTAAATCCCATTTGCTGTTTTCATAGTCCGAAATAAGGTGCACTAATAAAAGTTTTTCCTTGTGTTCTTCAGAGCCTTTTGGTGAACGTTTGATTTCTTCGTATCGGGCAATCGCTTTTTCATAATCTTGCTCTGATTCTATTAAAAACCATTGTGGCTTTGTTGTCATATTTGTTTTCTCGTTGACTTTAAACTAAAATTTGATCAGATAGTTGCAGCGTCAATTTTATCATATTCAGTATGGGTACCAATAAATCTTATTTCTACTGTTTCATCATCATAATCAACCTCGACAATTAGGCGATATTTATTTCCTACAATTTTAAATCTGGCTCGGTCGCTTTTTATAATTTTGGCTGTAGGGAAACTTTCTAGTATGTCTGCCCCTTTTTTCCATTTAGCTTTCTCTGTTACAGTTTTCCAAACAGTCAAGCTTTTTCCTGAATCAGCATGTTTACGGGAGTAGCTCAGAATTTTGGTTAAATAAATTATTTTCATATGAAAATATCTTTTTGCTGAACAGTCCCATAGTTCAATTTTTTTAAAATTTAAAAATTAGTAATCAAGCAAATATAGTTTATATGTTGGCATTTTTCCAACTTTTTCTGAATATTCTTTTAACGTTTTTTTATAGGCAAATAGAGCAGCTTTTCCATTACATAATCTTCCATTAAAAAGCCGTTTCCTATCGGGATATTTTCTTCAGCCACTATTTTAAATCCATATTTCCGGTAAAAGTCTATTGCAGCATTTTGCCTGTTTACATTTAATGAAAGTGCAGAATTACTGTTTTTTAATGCAATTTCACTTACTTTATCCAGCAAGCTTTTGCCAATACCTTTTCCCTGTTGTCCCGGTAGAATATATATTTTGTGAATTTTCGTTGCCTTACTCCCTTTGTAATTTAATTCGTAAGAGGTAAAGCCTTTAAACTCATTACTATTCATTGCAAGAAGAAAAACATGTTGTTTGTCCTGTACCTGTGTTGTAAGCGAATTTGTACTATACATCATTTCGAGCATGTATTCTATTTGTTCGTCTGATAAAATATTTTTAAAAGTTACAGGCCACGTTTGGTATGCGATAGTTTGAATTTGGTGCAGGTCAGAAAGTTCTGCCCGGATAATTTGCAGCATAAAACAATTGTTAATAATGCAAAAATCAGTATTTCCGCTTTGGCAAAAAAAATGAAAAAGAAACTAATTTAATTTACCTGCCAACACAAAATTTTTTCTGTACCTTTTAACATTGCCATTTAAATCAAAAACTTCCATAAAAAGTACATAAACTCCAATTTGCGCTTTTTGATTCCATTCATTCAGCCCGTCCCATATCAGGCTTCCTTCCGCAGCAAGTGAAAGGTTTTTGTAAAGCCGCCTTACAAGGCTTCCCTTGTCGGTATAGATCGTAACATTCGCAATTCTTCCCTGTCCTGGAAAATGATAATTAATGGTTAAGATATCTTCAAATCCGTCATTATCAGGTGAAAAAGTTTTTGATTGAAGCGCAACATCGCTTTTGCTTTCAGATAGCTGATTAAATTGTGAGTTTTTATAGCCGGGTGTAGCAAAACCTACTGTAGCCGCAGCCGAACGGAAGTTACCAGGCTCGTTTGTCGGTGTTTTATAACTTGACCTTTCAAGCGAAACACCTTCCGGATCTTTGATGAGTGCAAAGTGCATTTTTTCTGAATAGATTAACAGGTCAATCCTTTCATTTTCGCTTAACAAAACTACCGTTCCCGCATCATCGTTAAACCCCGGCATTTTTTCCATTTTTAGAAATGCATCCGGTCTTTCCGTATAATATTCTTTTTTAATATTTTCAGGATCAATGGATAAAGCCAAAATGTCGTGAGGGTTAAAAAGAGTGGGTTTATTACTTATCTGAGCAGTTGAAATTGATCCGTCTTTTTCTTTTATCGACCCTATAGAAAGCTGCTGTAAGTCCAGAACTTTATCAGAGGCATTGTAAATCTCGACAAAGTCAGCCCCATCGGGTTTTGGATTGAACAGGATTTCATTTATTAAAATATCGCCTTTGATTATCTTGTCCGGATATAAAAACTCTTTAGAGCCAGCATTCTCAGAAATAACGGAGCCAGAACAATCAGTGACATTACTCAAGATAATCCGATAGATTTTTCCTCTTGCCAGGGCGCTTTGGAACGTTAATTTAACAGTTTTAAAATCAGGGCCAATAGGAAAAGTTTTTAACGGATTTCCTATGCCATTATTTACAGTAAAGTTGTTTGGGGAGCTTAAGGAAATACTGTCGGCGAGGCTGTTGAAACTTACCAGTAAAGTGGTATCGTTTAGCAGTTCGCAGCTAGTTATCCTCAATGGATCGTTCGACTTTGAATTGTCGTAAACGGAATTTTCCATCCCCGGAGTTCCGCCGATTGAGGCATTACTGGCTGCCCAGTTTTGAATTCCTGAACATATTGCTTCCGGATTTATTAGTTCGAGTGAATAGCCGCCCGCTTGTTTTTCTTTGTTTTTATACCAACTCGCAGAATAACTTACGCGTTGGATTTCTTTTCCTTTATTGTTTTTAAGGAGTATAATATCTCCGTCATTGTTCAAACTGGCCCAGGGCGCTAATCCCTGTACTTTTCCATATGAAGTAAAATTTAATGTGTCTTTAAGCGGACAAAGGATTAAAAACTCTCCCGCTTTAAGTTCACCTCCCTGAAATGTGTAACCTGTTCCTTTTATATCCTCATATCGGAGTCCACTTAACACAATTTTTTCTTTTGTGGGATTAAAGAGTTCAACATATTCAGCTTCAGGTAGTCCGATTACAGGAGAAGTATCGGCAAAAATTTCATTAATAACTAACGGATAAGTTCTTTCGGGAATTACAGGAATGGAGAAATGTATCCTATTATCGGGCCTTTCAATTTGTAAACCTGAACAAGTTGCAAGTGAGTCTATAGTTAAATTATATGTTTCCCCTTCAATAAATTTTGTTGTAAATTTTAAGTTAATTTTTCTGTAATCGGTTTCGGTAAAAAATGAAGCTTTTGACGGTTCTTTTCCAGTATCGAGAGTAAAGAACCTGGGATTTATGCTAAGTGTATCCGGGATAATATTGAATGTAAGTGTAAGTGTTGAATCTGAAGTGACCAGTATGTCGTCAATCTTTAATTTATCAATTTCCTGATTTATACTGTTGATTTTACCCGGAGTTCCTCCTGATTTGTTTACAGAGGCAGACCAATTGTAAAAGCCCGAGCAGGTGCTATAAGTATTTATTCGTTCCAAAGTCCATCCTCCCTGCTTTTTCAGATTGTCTTTATACCAGGAATCAGCATAAGCAACGGAATCAACAGATCTTCCGGTGAGGCTGCGCAGCACAATCTGATCAGCGACATTATTTAAAGAAGGCCAGGGAGAAAGTCCGATTGCTTTACCAGAGTCTTTGTAATAAACAGTATCCGCAGCAGGGCATAGAATCAGGTACTGGTCAGGAAGGATTTTTACACTTTTTAATGTTGCTTTGGTTGAAGGATCGTTCAGTGTCCATTTATCAAGATCAACGGTATCCTTTCCGGGATTATAAATTTCAACAAATTCAGTTAAAGGCAAACCAATTTCAGGAGAAGGATCAGCGAAAATTTCTGTGATATAAATCTGGGCAGTATCAGGAATTACGGGAGGCCCTGCAGGTACAGCCGGAGTTGTAAAATGTAGAGTAGTTGAAAGTGTATTTCCGGCACAATCAGAAACGCCTGAAATGTCAAGGTTGTAAGCTGTCGCGGGAGCAAACTTTTGACTAAAGTTTAAAACAGCCTGCTTCAACGACGAGCTAAAAGAAATGTTGTTTATACTGCCGGAAGTCGGACTTAAACTGGACTTATTACTATTTACAAAGGCAGTGTCAACAGGTTTATTGAAGAAAAGCGTAATGGAGTTGGAGGCTGACTGTAGACTATCTACAACTAATAAAAGTTTATCAAAATTTACAACGGCAATAGAATTAGTTCTTCCCGGAGTACCACCGGTTGAATCCTGAGAAGAATTCCAGTTGAAAGGACCAGAGCATAAGGATAAAGGATCAATTCGTTCCAAAGTCCATCCTCCATGCTTTTTCTGGGTGTCTTTATACCAGGAATCAGCATAAGCAACGGAATCCACAGTTCTTCCGGTAAGGCTTCTCAGCACAATCTGATCAGCGGCATTATTTAAAGAAGGCCAGGGGGAAAGCCCGATTGCTTTGCCGAAATCTTTGTAATAAACAGTATCAGCAGCAGGGCAGAGGATCAGGTACTGATCAGGAAGAATTTTTACACTTTTTAATGTTGTTTTGGTTGAAGGATCATTCAGTGTCCATTTATCAAGATTAACGGTATCTTTTCCGGGATTATAAATTTCAACAAATTCAGCTAAAGGCAAACCAATTTCAGGAGAAGGGTCAGCGAAGATTTCTGTAATATAAATTTTGGCAGTATCAGGGATTACGGGAGGCGCTGCAGGTACAGCGAGAGTTGTAAAATGTAAAGTAGTTGATAAGATGTTCCCGGCACAATCAGAAACATCGGAAATGCCAAGGTTGTAAGTGGTATTTACTGCTAATTTATCAGCCAAAGTAATTTCCACCTGGTCTGCATAATTGTTAACGTGCAGGTTGTTAATAGCAGCTAAGGGATTAAATGAAAATTTATCTGGTGATACAGTTGCTATATCCAGATGTTTGTTGAAAAAGATGGATATTACAGAATCAGAAGAAATTGTAACAGAATCAGCTTTTAGTCCGATCAAATCATAATCTTCGATATAACTCGAATTTTGTTTTCCAGGAGTACCTCCTGTAACATCCATGGAAGCTTTCCAGTTAAATAAGCCCTGGCATTTTGATTCCGGATCAATTCGTTCCAGGCTCCAGCCGCCGGATTTTTTAGTATTATCTCCATACCATGCCTCGGAGTAATTGACTCCGTCAATAACTTCGCCCTGCGGACTTGTTAGTTTTATTCTGTCTCCCGAATTATTTAAAGAAGGCCAGGGCGAAAGTCCGATAACTTTTCCGTAAGTTTTGAAATTACTGGTATCTGCTTTCGCACATAAAATAATATATTCTCCCGGATTAATGCTATCGTCAGAAAATACCGTGTTGACAGATTCGTCGCTGTATTTCCATTTGTCAAGTTTTATGGTTTCTGAAGCTTGATTGAATATTTCAATAAACTCTACGCTGGGTAAATCAATTTGTGGGACAGGATCGGCAAAAATCTCCGTTATTATCAAATCGCCTTTTTTCGCAATAAACGGTCGTTTATAATTGAAATTTATTGTGTTGACTGTATTTGTATTTCCGCTTAGATCCTTAAGCCCAGAAACAGATAGTACATAATTTCCGGTGGGGAGGTTTTGGGGATATTTAAGAAGATAAGTTTTCGGGTTTGTGGTAGTAAAGACCTGGGAAGGGGAGCTGTAACCGTTGCTTAAGGAATAGTTTGAACTTGCTTTAGCAGAAATGGTGTCGAGTGCTTCGCTGAAAGCAGCTTCAATTGTAAGCGAGTCCAGAATTGTGGCAGAAATAAGTTCAGGCGGTTCGGTATCCGCAGGAGCGGTAGACTCAATTATGAAATCATCAAAAATAAATTTTCCGGAATTGGTTGTAGTGTATTTGCAATAAATTCCAAAATAGGCAGATGTACTAAATGTGTTATCTGTTACTGTTCCCTCGGTACTAAAATCAGCAGAATCATCAATGGCTGTTTTTAATTCCCATAATCCGTTTCCATCTCGTAAAATAATAATCTTTGCCTTAAGTACATTGTTTACTGACCTGGTTTTTGCCGTTCCGTCAATTATTTTTGAAACGGTGTTGCCAGATTGTTTATACAAATCATAAGAGTCGGTACTGCCTGATTCTCCGATCTGGATAAAATAGCCATTTAAACTTCCTTTCAGATCTGCATTGTCTGCAGTTAGATAAATTCTTACCTGGTTTTGAGTTGATGGGTCAAAGTTAAGCTGAATGGAAAATTCCCATTTTGTATTTAATGCAAGTGTGTTTGCTGCGCTTAACGATACGGTTGATGCTGCGGCATTCGGTACTGTTTGCAGTTGCTTAGAGACGTTAACTGTATATGCTGTGAGGTCGCCTCGCCAGGCAGGAGAGTCACTGATATCCCCGTCCTCAAAGCTGTCATTTAATTGTGAAAAGGCGGAATTAAAACATAAAAGCAAGGAAAAGAGCAATATAATTCTCATATTTGCAGACAGATAAAAGAATTAAATTAAAAAAAAATTAATCGAAAAGAAAATTTTTAATTAAAATGAAAGTTGCAGTTGTAGGCGCTACAGGCCTTGTAGGCTCCGTGATGTTAAAAGTTTTAGCAGAGCGCAATTTCCCGGTTACAGAATTAATTCCCGTTGCTTCAGCAAAAAGTGCTGGTAAGGAAATTGAATTCAAGGGAAAGAAGTATAAGGTTGTAACCGTAGACGAAGCAATTGCACAAAAACCTGATGTAGCTCTTTTTTCAGCTGGTGGGGGCACTTCTTTGGAACAGGCTCCGCGTTTTGCAGAGGCAGGAACAACTGTTATTGATAATTCTTCTGCATGGAGAATGGATCCTTCAAAAAAACTGGTAGTTCCGGAAGTGAATGCACAGGCAATAACTGCTGATGATAAAATTATTGCAAATCCCAATTGCTCAACTATACAAATGGTAGTTGTTTTAAAACCGCTTCACGAGAAATACAGAATTAAACGTGTGGTAGTTTCAACGTATCAGTCAGTTACAGGAACCGGTGTAAAAGCGGTAGATCAGTTAATGAATGAGCGTAATGGAATTGAAGGTCCTATGGCATATGCTTACCCTATTGATTTGAATGTTATCCCTCAAATTGATGTATTTCAGGATAACGGGTACACAAAAGAGGAGATGAAAATGATTTTGGAGACGAAAAAGATTATGGGTGACGATTCAATCAGGGTAACAGCCACAACTGTTCGTATTCCGGTAATGGGAGGACATTCAGAATCTGTGAATATAGAATTTGAAAATGATTTTGATTTGGATGAAGTACGGTCTTTGTTAGAGCAACAGGAAGGTGTTATCGTAGTAGATGACCCTCAAAATTTAAAATATCCTATGCCGAAAGACGCACATGAAAAAGACGAAGTTTTGGTTGGGCGTATCCGCCGGGATGAATCGCAGCCCAATACATTAAATCTTTGGGTTGTAGCTGATAATCTTCGTAAAGGAGCTGCTACTAATGCCGTTCAGATTGCAGAGTATCTTCTTGAAAAAGGTTTGCTGAAGTCACAGGTGAGCGTTGAAGCTTAAAATAAGGTAATAATTAATGATAGAAGCGGAAGAAATTCCGCTTTTGTTATTTATAAATAAATCGTAAATAGTATTGATTAGTTATTGGTGCAAAATCATAATAAATAGTGTTATCTGTAAGTCACGAGGTTTTTTTTGAAGTCGCTTCTCACTTAAGCTTTTCTAAAGCAGCCCAGGTTTTATATATCAGTCAGCCTGCTATCAGCAAGCATATAAAGATGCTGGAAAGCATGTATAAATCATCTTTGTTTGAGCGTAAGGGAAACAGTATTCAGTTAACTCCAACAGGCGAAATTTTATTTAAACATTTGAAAGAAGCAAAACAGATTCAAAGGAATCTTGAATTCGATATAAGCACATTTCAAAAGGAAGCCAATGCAGTAGGAGCTTTACATCTTGGCTCGAGTACAATTATTACATTGTATATTCTGCCACAGATTTTGTCTGGATTTCATAAACAGTACCCCAATATTGATATTCAGGTTGTAAACCGGAATTCAGAAAGTATTCTGGATGCTTTGCTGGATCATCAGATCGACCTTGGAATAGTGGAGGTTGAAAAAAAACTTACATCCGTTACTTATCAGCATTTTACTTCTGATGAAATAATTCCTGTCTGCTCTGTAAATAGCCCTATTGCCAGGAAACCGGTTATTACGCTGGATGAACTTCTACGTTTACCTGTGGCTTTACGCGAACGCGGTTCTGGAACATTATCAGCATTAGCACGCGAACTGCAGAAAGAGAATATCCGTTTGTCGGACCTGAATGCCAAGGTAAAACTGCACGGAACAGAGGCTTTGAAAAACTTTGTCTTGGTTGATACCTGTATAGGTTTTTTATCTAAAAGATCTGTATTAAAGCAACTCGAATTAAAAGAACTGGTAGAATTAACTGTAGAAGGCCTGAATATTAAGCGTGAATTTTTCTTTATACGAAGGCATGGAACCGAAGATTTTGGATTGACAAAGCAATTCATCCGCTATGCGCTTAGCTCATTATAACTGTTGGTTATAGTTTATTTAAAAAAGTGATGACAAGGTTATACTGATTTCTATATATTTGTTAAACTCAAACTAAACCAATTATGACCTACAAAAGCGACATCAGAAATGTCGCTTTTTTTGTTTTAATACCTGAGTGTTTATGAAACGTACTATCTTCTTAATTCTTATTTTTTTTTATACTTCTTCAGTTTTTGCTCAATCTCTTAAAAACGATCTTCAGAAAACATGGCAGCAGTTTGAGGCCGATTCACAACTGCAGTATGCTTCGGCTTCTTTAACTGTTCTGGATGCTGAAAACGGTAATGTTATCTTTTCAAAAAATGAGAATACAGGTTTAGCTCCGGCTTCTACTCTTAAAACTGTCACAGCTGCAACGGCTTATTATCTTTTAGGTAAAGAGTATAAATGGGAAACTGTTTTGGGTTACAATGGAACGGTAAATGCCATAGGAGAATTAAAAGGCGACCTTATTCTCAAAGGTACAGGCGACCCCACCTTGGGGAGTCACCGATTTGAAAGA
The DNA here is from genome assembly GCF_047272945.1 of Rubrilithobacter danxiaensis. Taxonomy (NCBI): domain Bacteria; kingdom Pseudomonadati; phylum Bacteroidota; class Sphingobacteriia; order Sphingobacteriales; family Sphingobacteriaceae; genus Rubrilithobacter; species Rubrilithobacter danxiaensis. The sequence goes on along the minus strand of NZ_JBKOPS010000008.1, from coordinate 44,257 downwards.
GCAACCAAGGAAACTCTGTTGAAAAGGTGGGTACAGGCAGTAAAGAAAGCAGGAATAAAAACAATTTCAGGTCGTGTGATTGCGGATGACGCCTTATTTGGTAGTCAGTCACTTCCGCAAGGATGGATATGGCAGGATATCGGAAATTATTATGGAGCTGGAAGTACTGCAGTAACCTGGGGCGAGAACCAGTTTGACTTAGTATTCAAACCCGGAAAGAAAGCAGGTGAACCGGTAACATTAGTCAGAACCGAACCTCAAATGCCTGATCTCGAAATTATTAATGAAGTATTAACTGGGGAAGCAGGAACTGGCGACCAAGTTTATGCTTTTTCAGCACCTTTTTCAACTGTTGTTTATTTAAGGGGAACATATGCAATTGATTTAAAAAAAGAGGTATCAGCTTCAGTACCTGATCCTGCAAAAGAAACTGCGTTGAGACTTGCAACCGCTTTAAAAAGCGCCGGGATTGACACCGATCCTGCCGATGCTGTTACCAATCGGATACTAAAAGCAAATGATAAGTCGCCAGCCAGGATATCAAAGTCAATTGATGTTTATACTTCCCCATCGTTTGATTCAGTTATTTACTGGCTGAATAAAAAGAGCATCAACCTGTATGCTGAAAATATTTTAAAAACACTTGCTGTTAAAGCAGGGGAAGATGGCACAACAATTAAAGGGACTGAGGTGGTAAAAGATTTCTGGAATAAAAAACTTGGAATTGATAAAAATTCAATGAACATTTTAGATGGAAGCGGCTTGTCGCCTGAAAACAGGATTACTACTTTAACAATGGCTAAAATTCTGCAATCCATTCAAAGCGAGGATTGGTTTGAGGGTTTTTATGAAAGCTTACCGCTTTATAATAATATGAAAATGAAGAGCGGAACCATTCACAACGGATTGGCTTATTGCGGGTATCAAACTTCTTCGTCAGGTAAGCGACTGGTGTTTTCCCTTATCGTAAATAATTACAACGGAAAAACAGCTCTTATGCGCCAAAAAATGTTCCGCTTGCTTGACGAACTGAAATAAGCTTCTGCGCTAAGGGATATTTTTTTAATTTTTCCTGCTGAAAGTCCTATTTTCACATTTTTATTTGAAAACTTTCAATCCATTATGAAATTACTTGAAGGAAAAACCGCACTGATTACGGGTGCATCAAAGGGTATAGGCAGAAAGATTGCTGAGAAATTTGTTGAGCATGGCGCTAACGTTGCTTTTACATATCTTTCTTCGGTAGAAAAAGGGCAGGCTTTGGAGCAGGAGTTGCAACAGGCCGGAACTAAAGTGAAAGGTTATCGTTCAGATGCATCAAAATTTGATGAGGCTGAGCAACTAATCGCTAATATAATTGCAGATTTTGGAAACCTGGATATTGTAGTAAATAATGCCGGAATTACCAAAGATGGTTTATTGATGCGAATGACAGAGGAACAATGGGACGAAGTGCTTGACGTGAATTTAAAATCAATTTTTAATGTTACAAAAGCAGCTTCAAAAATCATGATGAAAAATCGTAAAGGTGTTTTTGTTAACATGAGTTCTGTTGTTGGGGTTCAGGGAAACGCCGGACAGGGTAACTATGCAGCTTCAAAAGCCGGGATAATTGGTTTTTCCAAATCCATAGCGAAAGAATTAGGTTCACGTAACATTCGTACAAATGTTGTTGCTCCGGGATTTATTAAGACAGAGATGACCGAGGTGCTCGATCCGAAAGTTGTTGAGGGATGGGCCCAAAACATTCCTCTAAAAAGAGCCGGCGAAACAGAAGATGTAGCTAACGCCTGTGTTTTTCTTGCCTCTGATATGAGTGCTTATATAAACGGCCAGGTACTGCCCGTTTGCGGCGGAATGTTATAAGATCTGAGTACAGCTATTAGCTGTATTAAATAAAAAATGGCATATTTACGTTCTGTAGATATGCCGTTTTTGTTGAGTATTCTTTTATCAGTTAATACCATTTTTTGGATTCTTGCATGTTTGGCTTTTGGTGCAGGATTCGCCTGGTTATTATATCCCGGTCAGAAGAAAAAACGGTTATTACTTTTTATTTTACGTACCCTGCTTGTCGCTTCTGTTGCATTTCTGCTTGTAGGGCCGCTGTTTAGAATTACAAGCCGAAACCTGGAAAAACCTTTGATTATTCTTGCCCAGGATAACTCTTCATCGATAGGAACTTCTAAAAGCAGTAATTTTAATAATCAGCGATACGAAAGAGAATTCCGGGCCCTTGAGCAAGAGTTACTCAATAAGTATGAGGTAAAATCCTATAGTTTTAGTACGAATGTAAAAACAGGCTTAAATTTTAACTATAGCGGGAAGGCCACGAACATCTCTGAGTTTTTAAAGCATGTGTACGACCAGTATTCGGGAAGGAATATTGGAGCAGTGATTTTAGCTTCCGACGGCATTTACAACAAGGGCGGAAATCCGGAGGCGGAAGCTGCAAAAATTAAGTCGCCGATTTTTACAATTGCTCTGGGAGACACAGTTCCTAAAAAAGATGTTTTTATCAGCAATGTTAATTATAATAACATCGTTTACCAGGGCAATCAGTTTCAAATTGAAGTGAATGCAGAAGCTTACCAATGTAAAGGATTAAGCAGTACTTTAACTGTATCAGAAGAAGGGAAAACGGTTTCATCAAAGCAGGTAGAGATTACTTCCAATGATTTTCAGGTACGGGTTCCGGTAGTTTTAGCCGCTGGAAAAAAAGGAATAAGAAAATATACTGTCAGGCTTTCGCCGGTATCCAATGAGCTTTCAAAGCTGAACAACGAACAGCATTTTTTTATTGAAGTAATTGATGGAAAATTAAAAGTGCTTATAGCCGCAGCATCTCCTAATCCAGATATTACTGCAATTAAGCAAGCCATAGAAAACAATAAGAATTATGAGGTTAGAACTGTTTTACAACAGGAAATAAAGCCTGCTGATATTGCCGCTGCAGAAATATTAATCCTGCACCAGGTTCCTTCGGTTTTTTCTTCTTCATCTTTAGTTACGCAATCTATTGCAGCTAAACCAGTCTTTTTTATTTTAGGAACTCAAAGTGATCTGGCTGCCTTTTCTTCTGCTCAGAATGTTCTTAAAGTAAATCCGACAGGCGCTTTTACGGAAGTTCTTCCGGCCATAAAAACAGGATTTAATGCTTTTACTTTGTCTGCGAAAGCTGAAAATGTAATTCACGGCTTCCCTCCGTTATTGTCCCCTGTTGCTAATTACCAGCTTACGGCGCCTGCCCAGGTGTTACTAACTCAACGGGCAGGAAAATCATCTTCTGAAAAACCATTATTGCTGTTATCTGAAGATGTAAAAAAACGGATTGCTGTATTAGCAGGAGAAGGGTTCTGGCGCTGGCGGTTGGATGAGTTTGAGAAGAACCAGAATCACGAAGTTACAGACGAGATATTAAGTAAAATACTTCAGTACCTGGGTTCAAAAAATAATAAGCAAAAGTTTCGGGTGTATCCGGCAAAAACAACTTTTGATGAAAATGAGTCTGTGTTTTTTAACGCGGAACTGTATAATGATGCGTTTGAATTAATCAATTCTCCCGATGTGTCTTTAAATATAAAGAGTGAGAAAAATAAAAATTATACATTTCTCTTTTCCAAAACTGATAAAAGTTACGAACTGGATGCCGGATTTTTACCTGCAGGCGAATATACTTATACCGGTAATACTGCGCTTGGTAGTAAAAAATATACAGCTACAGGCAAATTTATTGTAATGCAGCAAACTTCCGAACTTCAGCAAACAACGGCAAATCATCAATTGCTATACTCGCTTGCACATGCTACTAACGGTAAAATGATTTATCCGGAGGATTTAAGTAAGCTTCCGGAGTTAATTAAAGAAAATGAATTGATAAAGACGATCTCGGTTGAAGAAAAAACTTATAAGGAACTTATTGAGCTGAAATTCCTGTTTTTTATTCTGATTGCTCTTTTAAGTCTTGAATGGTTTAGCAGGAAGAGGAACGGAGAAATATAATTAATTTAATCTTCCTCGGCTTTTTTAGGGATAATCACAAAAATATCTTCATTGTCTTTCTTCATGAGATATTTCTCTCGGGCAAATTTTTCTAACCTTTCCCTGTTGGTAGTCAGCTCTTCAAGATCTTTTTTTACCCGATCTGTTTCTTTGGTATAAAACTCTTTTTCTTCTTCAAGTTTGCTCACCTGAGATTTATATTCATACTGCGACATCAGATCATTTCTGTCAAAAAACAGCATCCAGACAACGAAGAAAGACGTTACCAGAAAATATTTATTGCTTAGTAAACTGAAGAAGCGGTTCATGCTGCAAACTTAAGTAAAATTCCTTCGTTAAAATTCTACAAAAAGATAGGAATTTTATTTGAGATAAAAATAAAATAAAAAACATCCAAAGTTACTAGCTTCGGATGTTTCATTTATAGCTTTCTACTCTCGGCTTTCTTACTTTTTAAGAAATTTAAAGCTTTTGCCGATGAACCGTGCAGAATCTCCTAACTCTTCTTCTATACGGATAAGCTGATTGTATTTTGCAATCCTGTCTGAGCGGGAAGCAGAGCCGGTTTTAATCTGTCCGCAATTTAATGCAACTGCTAAATCGGCAATGGTAGTATCTTCAGTTTCGCCAGAACGGTGAGACATTACGGAAGTATAGCCATTGGTTTGCGCTAACGATACGGCATTGATGGTTTCGGTTAAAGAACCAATCTGGTTTACTTTTACAAGAATAGAGTTACCGGTATTAGTATCAATACCTTGTTGCAGGCGTTTAACATTTGTAACAAACAGGTCATCACCAACCAACTGAACTTTAGACCCGATTTTCTCGGTTAATAATTTCCAGCCCTCCCAGTCGTCTTCTGCCATACCATCTTCAATCGAAATAACCGGATATTTTTGAGTTAACTGTGCAAGGTATTCTGCCTGCTCTGCACTTGTTCTTACAGCGCCTTTATCACCTTCGAATTTCGTATAGTCGTATTTTCCGTCTTTATAGAATTCAGAAGAAGCACAGTCAAATGCTAAATAGATATCTTCGCCTGGTTTGTATCCTGCTTTCTCAATAGCCTGTAAAATGGTTTCAACTGCGTCTTCTGTACCGGCAAATGTTGGAGCAAAACCTCCTTCATCACCAACTGCAGTAGAAAGGCCTCTGTCGTGTAAAATCTTTTTAAGATTATGGAACACTTCTGTACCCCAGCGTAAAGCTTCAGAGAAGGAAGGAGCGCCTGCTGGCATAATCATAAATTCCTGGAAAGCAATAGGAGCATCTGAGTGAGATCCACCGTTAACGATGTTCATCATCGGGATAGGAAGTGTATTTGCGTTAACACCGCCGATGTAACGGTAAAGAGGTTGACGGCTCTCCTGAGCTGCAGCTTTTGCAACCGCTAACGAAACACCTAAAATAGCGTTAGCCCCTAATTTTCCTTTGTTTTCCGTGCCATCCAGCTTAATCATTAAAGCATCAATTGTATTTTGTTCAAATACATCCAATCCTTTCAGTTCTTTAGCTATGATTTCATTTACATTTTTAACAGCATTTAAAACACCTTTTCCAAGGTAGGTAGCCTTGTCATTATCGCGTAGTTCAACAGCTTCGTGTACTCCGGTTGAGGCACCAGAAGGTACTGCTGCACGACCTAATATGCCGTTTTCTGTAATTACATCTACTTCAATTGTAGGATTGCCACGGGAATCAAGAATCTGGCGGGCATGTACATCTAAAATTAAGCTCATTTTATTATATTCTATTGTTCAAGGTTGTCTTAGTGTATTTATAACACTATGAGTGCTAACTCGTCAAAAATAAGGTTTTTAAACAGAAAGAAAAACTATTATCCCTTAATTTTTAGCATTTTACTCCTCCCATTTAAAAACTTTTACTGCCAAAGCGTAAATAGCAAAGCCCCACAGCAGCATAATGAATACTTGCTGTTTTACATCGATCAGGCTTGCCCCTTCAAAAGCTACCTTTCGCATGGCATCGTTCAGGTAAGTGAGCGGCAACGCTTTACTTACAGGCTGCAACCATGAGGGAAATGCTTCTATTGAGAAAAAGGTTCCTGATAAAAGAAACTGTGGCAGGGTAATAATATTGGCAATTGGAGGTATCGAACTTTCGTTTTTAGCAATTCCTGAAACAGTGAAACCAAATCCCATAAAAACAATTAAGCCGATAGCTGAAAGCACCAGCATGTCCATAACGGTGCGAATACCGTTTACCAGCGTAAATCCGAAAAGGAAGTGCCCTATAAGAATAATAATGAACGCTCCTATCAGTGAAAAGGCCAGGCGGCTTATTGCCTCACCTAAAACTATGCTCGAACGTTTAACCGGTGTAGCAAAAAAACGCTTAATTACCAGTGTTATTCGCAAGCTGAGAAAAACGAAGGCTGTTCCAAAAACACCGGAGCTTAATAAGGAGAATCCCAACTGGCCGGGGAGAATAAAATCAATCGTTTTATATTCCCTGCCATGTGTAGTTGTTTCTTTTAGTTCGGCAACAGGTGGCGGTCCTTGCCTGTAACGATCGTTAACCGAACTTAATATGTTAGTTAAAATAGATTTAAGAATATTGCCTTTATCTTTAGATGCCTCGCTGTATTGAACATTCACATAGTAGGCCGGAATTTTCTCAGGATTCTTATGGATATTAATGATCGCATCAATACGGCCTTTTACAAGATCTGCCGTCATTTCCTTCTGCGATTCGTGTACCAGATTAATTATCTGAATGTTTTTCAAGGCCTGATAAACAGCATTTGCAGAATCGTTTTGCGGAGCAACACCTACACTTAGTTTTATTCCCCCACCTCCGATAAAGCCGAAAACAACGATGAAGATCAGTGGAAATGCGAGGCTGAAAACAACAGCCGAAGGACTGCGAAGAATGGAGCGGAAACTGGCTTTTGCCATTGCCAGCGTTGCCCGGAAGTTGCTGTATGATTGGTTATTCTTCATCTTATTCTCTCCACTCTTTGCCTGTCAGGTTTATAAAAACGTCTTCCAGGTTTGCCTTTTTTACTTCCTTTTTGCGTTCAAAGCCCGAAGCTACCAGGGTATCTATAAACCTGTCTGGTGTATCTATTCCAACTATTCGTCCGCTATCAACAAATGCCACCCGGTCGCAAAGGACTTCTGCTTCGTCCATGTAATGAGTGGTAATCACTATGGTAGTTCCTGCCTGCCGGATTTGCTGGATCAAATCCCATAAATTTCTTCTTGCCTGCGGATCAAGGCCGGTAGTAGGCTCATCCAAAAAAATAATCTTTGGCTTATTGATAAGCGTGGTCGCGATAGAAAACCGTTGTTTTTGCCCTCCCGAAAGCGCCTTGTACCTCGCTTTTGCCTTATCAACCAATGCTACCTTTTCAAGTAACTCTAAAGGTTTAACATCAATTCCATATAGGCCCGAAAATAGTTCAATCAGTTCAGAAAGATTCAGGTTTGGGTAATATCCTGCAGCTTGTAACTGAACGCCAATTATCCTTTTTATCTGATTGGGATCTTTATCAATAGATAATCCATCAACTTCAATTTCACCCGAAGTTTTTTCACGCAAGGTTTCAATAATTTCGAGTGTTGTAGTTTTTCCTGCACCGTTCGGGCCCAGCAGGCCAAATATCTCTCCTTCAAAAACTTCAAAGCTGATATTGTTTACAGCTGTAAAATTGCCGTATTTTTTTACCAGGTTTTTTACTTTGATAATCGGTGCTTGAATCATAAGGTAAAAATCTGACTATTAATTTAAAAAGAGCAAATTTTTAGACAAAGGATTGATTTTATGGATGAATAAAAAAACCGGTAGAGTTAATCTCTGCCGGTTTTTATTAAATCAACAAACTGGTCGAAAAGATATCTGGAATCGTGTGGGCCGGGAGAAGACTCCGGATGGTATTGCACCGAGAATGCTTTTTTTCCTTTTACCCTGATCCCTTCAATAGAATCATCATTTAAATTAATATGTGTTATTTCTACTTTGTCTGAATTTCTTACGTCATCAGGCACAACACCAAAACCGTGGTTTTGAGAAGTAACCTCACAATGGTCGTTTATAATGTTCTTTACAGGATGATTTAAGCCGCGGTGCCCGTTGAACATTTTCATGGTGCGTATGTCGTTTGCCAGGGCAAGTAACTGGTGGCCAAGACAGATACCAAACATGGGTTTATCCGCGTTTAAAACTTTTTTTACAGTTTCTATGGCATATGGCATAGCGGCAGGATCGCCAGGGCCGTTGGAGATAAAATATCCATCAGGAGCCCATTGCTCCATTTCTTCAAATGTAGTGGTGGCCGGAAATACTTTAGCATACACATCCCGGTTGTCAAAGTTCCTTAAAATATTCTTCTTTACGCCTAAGTCCAGAACCGCTACCCGGTTTTTACTTGACTCGTCTCCGTAAAAATAAGGTTCCTTGGTAGAAACTTGTGATGAAAGCTCAAGGCCATCCATAGAAGGGACAAGTGCCAGTTTTTCTTTAAGTTCATCTATGTCCAGAATTTCAGAAGAAATAATAGCATTCATTGCTCCTTTATCCCGAATATGACGTACAAGTGAACGAGTATCCACGTCAGAAATTCCTACAATATTCTCTTCCTGGAAATAATCCTGAATTGATTTTTCGGATAATTTTCTACTGTAAGCAATGTTGAAATTCTTGCATACCAAACCGGCAATTTTAATATCTCCCGATTCAATTTCCTCATCATGTATCCCGTAATTACCGATGTGTGCATTGGTAGTCACCATGATTTGTCCGAAATAAGAAGGGTCTGTAAAAATTTCCTGATAGCCGGTCATTCCGGTATTGAAACAGATTTCGCCGGTTGTTGTACCAATTTTTCCTGCAGCTTTACCATGATAAACAGTTCCATCTTCAAGAAGCAATACAGCGGGTAATTTGGTGTAATTAGTCATTCCTCGAATTTATTTTGTTGTTGATTAAATATTCTAAAGATATTTTTTCCATGTATTCACTTACAAAAAGGCGAGCAGAAGACAGTTCTTTTTGCGCCTCTATAAATAGGTTTCTGCCTGCAAGAAATCTAGATAAGCTGAAAGGGAAAACAGGGAAAAAATCTGGGTAACCGGAAGAAAATCCGGGGGTTAAACATCTTTTACTGAAGCCAGTCACTTCAATTTTCACAGGGCACAAAAGTAAAGATTTTAATTCAGAAATCAGAAGTAAAAATTAAAAAGCATGCCAGAATATTGTTAGTGCTAAATACCATAGCGATAATATCGGGAGTAATCACAAATTTAACTCTACCTTTGTAACTCCAAAATTGCTTACATGTCTGTTAATAAAGAGATCAAACGTGTCACCACAAATACGCTTCAGTCTATGAAACAAAACGGTGAGAAAATAGCCATGCTTACTTCCTATGATTTTTCTACTGCAACCATTGTTGACGAAAGTGGCATTGATGTTATTTTGGTTGGAGATTCGGCTTCCAATGTAATGGCCGGCCACGAAACCACCTTGCCTATAACATTGGATCAAATGATCTATCATGCTTCGTCTGTAGTTAGGGCAGCAAAAAGGGCATTGGTTGTTGTTGATTTACCCTTCGGATCTTACCAGGGAAACTCAAAAGAGGCTTTAAATTCTGCAATCAGAATAATGAAAGAATCGGGTGCACACGCTGTAAAGCTGGAAGGCGGACTGGAAATAAAAGAATCAGTTGAAAGGATAGTAACCGCCGGAATTCCGGTAATGGGACATTTAGGGCTGACTCCGCAGTCAATCTATAAGTTTGGAACCTATACTGTAAGGGCAAAGGAAGAATCGGAAGCACAGAAATTAAAGGAAGATGTTTTAGTGCTTGAGGAAGCGGGATGTTTTTCTATAGTACTGGAAAAAATTCCCGCGATGCTGGCGCAGGATGTAACCGAAAGTTTGAAGATACCTACCATTGGAATTGGTGCCGGGAATGCGTGTGATGGGCAGGTTTTGGTAATTAATGATATGCTTGGCCTCACCAAAGGGTTTAAACCTCGTTTTTTACGGCAATATGTAGATTTATACGCCCAGATAAACCAGGCTGTAAAAGCATATATAAGTGATGTGAAAAGTTCCGATTTTCCTAATGAGAAGGAACAATATTAAATAAATAGAAGATTGATAATGTGCAGCGTACATCTTCAGGAGATTTACTCTGTTTAAGTTCGTTTGAAAATTTTAATCTTTAATGAATAAGCCGAAAGCGTATAATTCCATTGATATTTCTGATAAAGACGTTTTGTTTGAGGATAATCACCTGATTGCTGTTAATAAAAGAGCGGGCGATATTGTGCAGGTAGACGACACAGGTGATGAATCGCTGGATGAGAAAGTAAAAAAATATCTTGCAAAAAAATATAACAAACCCAATGGCGCTTTTCTGGGAGTTGTGCACCGCTTAGACAGGCCTGTAAGCGGAGTAATACTTTTCGCAAAGACGAGTAAAGCCTTGGATCGGGTAAACCTGATGTTTAAGAACCGCCAGATGAAGAAAACGTATTGGGCAGTGGTTCGGAAAAGGCCGGTTCCCGAGAGCGGTAACCTTGTTCACTGGCTGGTTAAAAATCCTCAAAAGAATGTTACCAAAGCTTATGATCAGGAAGTGACCGGCGGACTGCGATCTGAATTAAACTACCGGCTTTTAGGCGAACTTAACGGGTATTATCTGATAGAAGTGGATCCGATAACCGGACGACCACATCAAATCCGTGTTCAGCTTTCTACTTTAGGCTGCCCTATTGTGGGTGACAATAAATATGGATACCCGAGAGGAAGTTTGAAGAAAAGCATTTGCCTGCACGCCCGAAAGTTGAGGTTTATTCATCCGGTAAAGAAAGAGCCTGTAGAACTATTTGCACCGCTGCCTAAGGATGGATTTTGGGAAAAGTTTGAGGTTTTTGATTAGAAGATAGTTCTCGTATATTAATATTGTTTTTTCTTTTACTATTCGTCCTGCACGTGGCATTGTTTTTAAAAGTGCTGTTTTTCTAAATAGTTTTAATACAATTGAAGAAGCATAAGCATTTGAATAGCTGCTGCTATATTCTGCTATACTGGTTAAATCATCTATTGCTCGTTCCGCCTATATTATTTTAACTATTTTTCAAGTTTCTTTTCCGCTTCTTCGTCTGTATAAAATTGTCCAGACTGTACTTGCTGCTGTGCTTCTTCTATTTTTTGTAAAACCATTAATCTTTCAATTAAATCTTCTACAGAAAATTCTTCGGGCATATCCTTAATAGTCTCTATTAATTGAACCTTTCTCATGTTAATCTTTTTACAATATACCAATTTTAGTGTCGGTTTTGATATGTAACAAAAAAGTCCCGCCGTTTTCCGGCGAGACTTTGTGAGAAAGTATTTTGGTATTAATTTATTTTATTACCAGGTAAAAGTACCTACTGCTCCGGCTGGTAGAGAGGCCGAAACTATTTTGCCACCAAACTTAATGTTAAAGCTTTGAGATGCTGTTCCATTATTTACAGCAATCAATACTTTTTTTCCTTCCGGTGTTTTAAAAGCCACATTTTTCAGACTTCCTGCTTCGTTTGAATTGATACGAACAGAGCCGGGCTGTACAAACTTCGATGCGTGTGCAATGATGTAGTAAGCAGGATTACGTGTTATTCCCTGGCCTATTGTTAATGCTCCCAGGCAAGTGGTACATCCGCCTTTGTCGGTATGAGGCTGATAAGATGGATCAGCAGCCAGATTCCACTCCAATACATTGCGGCTCCAGTTACGGGTAGCACCAATAATTAATGTGCCCACGTGCCATTTCAGGTCTTCAGCAAAATTTCCGGGACCACCAATCCACTGCTCTGTAAAGTACACGTTTTTATCCGGGTGGGCATAATGTACCTGTGATAAAGCGCTGATATCTCCGGCATATAAATGAAAGGCAGAGCCATCCACATACTGTTTAGCTTCAGGATCATTTAAAATAGTGAGCGGATAATCAGGCCTGTCGGCATTATGATCGTACACAATAATTTTTGTGTTGATATTAGCGGCTTTAAAAGCAGGCCCCAGATTGTTTTTTATAAACGTTGCCTGGTCTGCTGCTTCCATGTACATACTCGGATTATTTCCCGGGTGCAAAGGCTCGTTCTGAATAGTGATGGCATCAATGGTAATGCCTTCAGCTTTCATTGCCTGGATATATTTCACAAAATATTGCGCATACACAGGGAAATATTCAGGTTTTAAACTGCCTCCTATAAAACTGTTGTTTGTTTTCATCCAGGTAGGGGCAGACCACGGAGAACCGAGAATCTTGATCTTTGGATTAATGGCAACAATTTTCTTTAATACCGGAATCAGATCTTCTTTTTCTCTTTCTATACTGAATTGAGCCAGTTTTGCATCGGATTGTCCGGCTGGCATATCGTCATAAGTGAAAGTCCCGGCACTTAAATCAGAAGCACCGATGCTAATTCTAAGATAGCTTACACCAATGGCTGCGCTGTCTGTAGAAAAAAGTTCTTTTAAAAGTGCATCTTTTTCTGCAGAAGCAAGACCGTTTATTAATGTTGCACTTCCGCCAGTCAAGGTATAGCCAAATCCATCAATGGTTTGAAAGCTTTGGGTTGTATCAACTTCAATAGTCGGATTGTTATTAGTTCCTGCCTTAAATACCAGGTTTATATTCTGTTTTTGAAGGAGGGCTGATTTATCTCCTTTGGTAAGCCAGAAAGTAACATCTGATTTAACAGGAGTAGTTGGAGGAGTAACCGGAACAGGATTGTACGTAACGCTGTCGTTTTTCTTTTTGCATCCTATTGCATTTAAGCTGAATAAAATAAGCAAGAGCGTGGTTGTTATTTTGTTTTTATGAACTGTCTTCATATTGCGAGTAAGATTATTATTGAAGAGTTACTTGACAATTTACATAAAGCGACCGGAATACCGGCCGCTATTTCTTGCTAACTATTATTCTACTTTTGAAAGCGTAACATTGTCTATGGCTATTCCGCCTGTGCCTAAATTTGCACCACCCGTTTTGATAACCAGGTAAACCGTGCCACTTTGTGAAAAGGTAATTTCACCGTTCTTGTCTTTATTGGACCCGGCACATCCTAATGTTGCAATGTTTCCGCTAAATGTAGAATTGCCGCAGCCAGCCCAGGTATTAAGGCCAAATACGGTTCCTCCATCAGAATAATCATTACCTTCAACAGGTGCAAAAGAACCAAAGTAAACCTCGAACCAGGTATCTGTTGCCCCGCTACCAGATACCAGCATAGAAAACTGGTATTTAGTATTTGCTTCAACCTGGATAGCCTGATAAATTCCTGCATGGCCGCCATTCCCTCCGCTTGCAATCATTTTGCCATCGTTTCTGGCCCAGGTAATGTTATTGTTTAAATTGATAGCAAACTTAGTCCACTTAGCTTCGTCTTCTGCAGTTTCAAATTTGCCACCTTGGATATAATTTACAGGCGCCGTAACTGTAATCTCCTGCGATTTTGCAAGTGTGGAACCGTCTCTTCCTGTTACAGTTAATGTAACAGTATAGTTTCCGCCATCGTCGTAAAAATGAGAGGGTGATTTTTCGGTAGAAACCGGACTTCCGTCTCCAAAGTCCCAGGAATAATAACGGACATTTTTTACATCAGGAGTAAAAGTTACGGCCAGTTTAGCTGCCTGCACAGTGAAATCTGCCATTGGGGGAGGAACCTTTTCATCCTTATCGCAACCTGTTATGACGATTGCTGCAACAGCAAGCACCATCAGTAGTGTTGAATATAACCTTTTCATGTTTTTATATTGAAATAACATCGTTGATGATTTATAAAATTATTTAACCAGGAACAGTTGGTGTCCAAGAAACTGCTGGCTATAGCTCGCTTAAGTTTTTCGGACACCTTTATTTTAATTATATCCCGGATTTTGAGTTAAATTTTTATTTCTGTTTAGCTCTTGTTGTGGCAATGGGAATAAAAGATCGGTTGCTGTTGCGTTGTAATCGGTTTTAGTATTTGTTCTTAAATCGATTTCGTTCAGATTATTCATTACCTGTACTGCTACGCCATAACGTTTAAGGTCTTCCCAACGATGCGCTTCCTGTGCAAGCTCAAGGCGGCGCTCATTTAGTATGGCGGCCCGCATTTGAGTTTTATCAGCGGCTGTAGTTCCCGGTAAACCTGCTCTGCTTCTTATTTCATCTAATACAGGTTTTACTTCTGAGATTGGCTTGTCTAACTCATTAAGAGCTTCAGCTTTTAATAAAATAATATCAGCCAGTCTGATTAAATACTGACGGTTGGAACTTCCTGCCCAGCTTGGAGCTGATCTCCATTTATAAGCAAAAGGAATTACAGAACCTACTTTATTTCCCCAATATTCATCAACCCATGGTGCGCTTTCAAACAAAAATGTAGCGTCTTTTCGTTCTACATCGCCTGCAGCATCAAATGCGTTAATTAAGTCGTGTGATGGTACCACAAATTTTCTCCAGGTATGACCTACTTTTGAAGGAGGCAGAAGAAGAGATGGGCCGAAGTTACCTTCAGTAACTCCGTCAAATTGTACTTCCATAATAGACTCAGCATTATTGTAATGAGTACCGTCCCATAACTGGTCAAAGTTCTGCAAAAGCTCATAGCCAGCAGGACTTGAAATAACTGCATTGCAATACTCTAACACTTTGTTATAATCCTTAGCTGGTCTTTGAGCGAATGCTTTGGCTAACATGGCATTTGCAGCACCTTTTGTTGCTCTTGCCTTAGATTCGGCAGAGCCACCGGGATAAGTATCAGGTAATCGATCACGTGCAAATAAAAGATCGGTTACAATCTGATTATAAACTTCTTCTTCAGTAGAGCGGGGGATATTAGTTGCACTTGGCTCTGTTGATGAAACCGGTGCAGTGATTAATGGAACTCCTCCAAATAAATTTACCAGCTGATAGTAATGGTAAGCACGTAAAAATGCTGCTTCGCCCAGAATCTGTTCTCTTCTTGCGTCCAGATTAGGATCTTTTATTGCAGGAACTTTCTCTAATACCAGATTTGCTTTTGCTATTGCATTATAAAGCTGTGTCCAGTTAGCAAATAACCTTCCATTAGTAGGACTGATATCCAATTTATCAATAGCAATGATATCTGCATTATCACCACCGGCATAATAGTTATCCGAAATTACATCGCTGGCAATAACATTGTCCCAGATATAATACTCCTGTGAAAAAGAATCATAAACCCCTACTAATGCAGCCTCTGCATCTGATGCTGTATTATAGGCATTACTTGCTGTTGTTGTTGAAATTGGGGTCAACTCTACAAAGTCTTTACAAGCCGGCATGCTTAACAGTAAAGTAGCGGCCAATGTATATGGTGTTATATATTTTAGTTTCATAATTATAATATTGAATATGCGTGCAAGAAATTAAAATGACACGTTTAAACCAAAAATCAGGTTACGGGTTTGAGGATAGGTTCCAAAATCAACACCCTGAACTGTGTTTGAACCACCAAAAGAATTCACTTCCGGGTCAAATCCTTTGTAATCTGTAAAAGTTAACAGGTTTTCTCCAGTTACATACAGTCTTGCACTTCCAATTTTAGCTTTGTTTAACAGGCTTTTAGGAACATCAAAACTTAGTGTTGCTGATTTTACCCGCAAATAAGAACCATTTTCAATAAACCGGGTAGAGATGCGTGAGTTATCAGTTACTCCAAATTCAGCTCTTGGGATATCTGTTACCTGGCCAGGTGTTGTCCAGCGCCTTAACACATCTGCGCTTTGGTTTTTCGGATCAACCATGCCTTCAGTATCGATACGTGTTGCATTCAGAATATCATTACCCTGTGATCCTTGCAGGAAAATATTCAGACCAAAGTTTTTATAGGTAAATGTATTTGTAAATCCGTAAATAAAATCAGGATTAGGATTTCCTATAAATCTTCTGTCTGATGCGGCTGGATTAGCGGTGCTGTTGCCATTTGCATCCAGGTAAAGCAGGTCGCCTGTTTGAGGATCTACAATGTCAGCTACATATCCGTAGAACATTCCAAGAGGATATCCTTCTTTAATCAGCACAGCATCGCCTCTTGAAGCTACTCCGCCCTGAGCTATTTCCTGGCCTACAACACTTAATACTTTGTTTCTGTTAAAAGAGATATTAAAATCAGTTTCCCACTGAAAATTCTTTTTAACGAAATTTCTGGAGTTTATCTGAAATTCTAAACCTCTGTTTTCAACTGAACCAACGTTTTGTAGCCCGTTATCAAAACCAGTAGATCTTGGCAATGGAAGATTCAGCAGCAGGTCGTTTGTCTTCTTCAAATATGCTTCCGCACTGAAATTAATTCTCGAATTAAGAAGAGCAACGTCAAGACCTACGTTTGTTTGGGTTGTTTCTTCCCATTTTAAGTCTGAATTTCCAATAGTGGAAGGATATGTTCCGGGAAGAATCGCCGGGCCGATCAGATAATTAGCACCGGGGCTAACAAGAGCAAAGTGCGCATAGTTCCCAATCTGATCATTTCCTACAATTCCCCATGAAGCCTTTAATTTCAAATCATTGATGACGTTAATATTGTCAAAGAAAGGCTCTTCTGATATTCTCCATCCTGCAGAGAAAGACGGGAAATATCCCCATTTATTGCCAGGACCGAAAGCAGACGATGCATCTGCACGGAAATTCGCCTGAAATAAATATTTGTTGGCAAAATCATAAGTTAACCTGCTAATGAAAGATTGATTTGCTTTTTCAGCTTTATCTGCATTAGCAGTGTTAATAATTGAACCTCCGTTTGGAGTTGTTACAGCAATACCCGAGAAATTACGTCTTTCAATAGAGCTGTTTTCCCATCTGTATTTCTGGAAAACCATACCGGCTAATGCGCTGAAGTTATGTTTTCCGATAAGCTTGCTGTAGGTTAATGTATTGTCAGTAATCCAAAAATTACTCAGGTTAGTTCCATAGCTTGCAATACCACCATTGGCTCTTCCCCAACCGCTTCTGATAGGGTCTAAGAAAGAGTCGTTCGCAGCATTACTATAGTCAATTCCTATGTTACTTTTAAATTTCAATCCTGGGAAGAAGGTAATTTCTCCATAAGCATTTCCTAATAACCGTTGGTTTTTATATCCTCTGTCTGTACCATCGGTGCTTGAAATCGGATTTTCCCAATCCTGAAAGGGATTTCGGGTGAACGTTCCGTCAGGGTTGTAAATGCCAATTACAGGAGGAGTTGAAATAACACCCAAAATAACACCACCGGAGTTAATTGGAGCATTATCGTTTACGTTAACGTCGTGGTACCGGGTATAAGCTAAGTTTGTACCAACGTTTAACCAATTGTTCACTTTCTGATCTAAGTTAACTTTGAAGTTATAACGATCCATCTCAGAGCTGCGAACCGCTCCTTTTTGCTGAACCCAGCCACCTGAAATATAATAAGAGGTTTTTTCATTTTTACCAGAGATGGCTAACTGATAATTTTGCGAAGCTCCATTTTGGAAAACTTCGTCCTGCCAGTTGGTATTGGCTGTGTACAAGCTCCAGTCTGTGTTTTGTCCCATTTCTGTCATTAAGTCCTGGTATTGTGCGCCATTTAGCACATCAAGTTTTCTCCAAACTTTAGAAAAACCGGTATAGGCAGTAAAATCAAATTTAGTATTGGCTGTTTTACCTTTTTTAGTAGTAATTAAAACTACGCCGTTTGCTCCCTGAGCACCGTAAATTGCTGCTGAAGCGGCATCTTTCAATACAGAAATACTTTCAATATCTGCTGGATTTAAAGAGCGGGTATCACCGGTTGGAACCCCATCAACTACGTACAAAGGTTCGCTTGAGCTGTTAATAGAACTGGTACCCCTGATCCGCATACTTAATCCTGCAGAAGGTTTTCCGGATGAGGATAATACCTGAACACCGGAAGTTTTACCTTCAAGCATGTTCGACATCTGGGTATTAGGTCTGTTTTCAAAAGCTTCAGCCGATACAACACCTACAGAACCGGTTATATCACCTTTCTTTTGAGATCCGTAACCTACTACAACCACTTCATTTAACTGCGTGTTTGCTTCTGCCAGTGTAATATTAACCGTTGTTTGATTGTTAATTGCAACTTCTTTGGTTTCAAAACCGATGTAGGTAAAAAGCAGTGTTCCGTTTTGCGGAGCGTTTAAAGCATAGTTTCCGTCAAGGCTGGTTGTAGTCCCCTGGGTTGTACCTTTTACCAGGACAGATACTCCCGGTAGCGGTTCGCCACGGTTGTCTTTTACAGTACCTTTTACTGCGATGTTTTGTGCAAATGACCACAAACATCCTAACAGTACAAAGGCAATAGAGAGTAACGATTTTCTTCTCATGATTACATTAATTTAATAAGCTTTTTTATTAGCGGTGTTAGATTAGTTTGCTCAAAATTATTGAGCTTTAGTATATAAAAGCAAATATTTGCGATAAAAAATTTGTCATAATTTGCTGATAGTTAGATAGTTATACTGATAATGATACGCTTTAGAACCATAATAGTTGAACACGATAAAAGGCTGTAAATCAAATCAGAATAGCCTTTGTCAACAGTGCCAGCAGAATGGAATTGATACGCTTAATTACCGGGCAGTTTTTCTAAGAAATAGCAGCTTTTTTAGTCTAAGACAAGTTTGCTCCAGCCCTGATTTCCGGCATTTTTAAGATCTTTTTTACGCTCGTCCATTATTTTTTTAACTTTTGAGCTGTAAGTCCAGCAGGTGCTTTGCCGGATATCCAGAATTTCGCCAAGCTTGTGCGATGATATTTTTCCTTTTGTGGAGTAGATCAGGAATATCATGTAAAATGCTTTGTTAATAGGAATTCGTGTATTCTGGAAAATGGTATTGGCTGTAACAGACTCTTCATAGCCGCATTTGCTGCATCTTTTGCTATGAGGTAGATGCCCGTTATAATGATGTGAATTGCCACATTTCCGGCAGGTGTAACCTCTCTTCCACTTTAAATCGGCCAGAAACTCAAAACAGGCCTCCTGATCGGGATAAATTTTGCTGAATTCTGTAAAATCCACATCAGCAGACATGATACGGGCACGCGTAACATTTTCAATATTGCTTTGAAGTTCGATGTTATCCTGTTCCAGTAAAACATTCATTCTTGAAATCTCTTCTGCCTGTTGTTGCAGGAGTTTATTCACCTCCTTCAATTCTTCATTCTGCTGCTCAATAATTGTTGATTTTTCAATAACTTCTTTTGTTCGCTCTGAAACCTGGCTTTCCAGCTCTTTGTTCAGAATATCTTTAAGCCGCGAATTTTCTTTCATTTCGCGGATGGTTCTTTGCTGGGCTTTATCTTTTTGTACCTTCAGTATCCGAACTTTATCGCCTATAGCGAAAGAGAGTAATACCATTTCGAGAATAAAGCAAAAACTTAAACTGTAATAGCTTATTACCCCAAAGTTCAGCCAGCCATTGGTAAGTACAATTAAAAGCTTGATAGTAAATCCTAAAAACAGCAAACCGTATCCGAGCACAAAAAAACGAGCGGGCCGGTAGCCTTTTCTGAATATGTAAATGCCAGTAATAAAAGAAGCTAAAAGTGGAACAAATTCAAGAAACTTATAATTTAACCACTCTTTGTACAGCAAGCTGAACAGGAATATAATGGTTCTTAATCCAATAAGGCCGTTTATCAGCTTATAAAGAGCGGGTGCTTTTGCTTTAACATGCAAAAGATCACGGGTAAACAGCAGTGAAAAGATGCTTACAAAATACAATGCAATTCCATAAGCATATTGATTCCATTCCGGATCATTCGGCCACAAGTACTGGTAGGCAATGCCATCTGCTGACATTTGATACAGGCCTACCGCTAAAACATACAATACAAAGTCCAGATACTGGCGCTGGCGTATTGCAAAAAACATCAGTAGATTGTAAAAGCTGAACACGAGGATCATCCCATAAAAAATTCCAAAGGAGAAATACTCATCAAGGGCATAATGGACGAACCAATCAACCGAACGAAGTACTATAATAATATCTGCTATCTGGCGTGATTTAACCTTGAAATAATATACATGGTCTTTATTGCGGGTTTTATCCAGCGTTAGTTCAAAGTTTTTATGATGCAGCTGTCGCTGATTAAACCTGTAATTATCTCCCAATGCCTTTACAGTATACTTGCCATTTCCTTGAGGCAAATAGGCGGTAAGTTCATCAATCGTTTGGTCAAAAAATTCAAGAATATATTCTTTCTTCAGGTTTTTGCCGCCTCTTATTTTTATGCGGTACCAGTAGGTGGAGTTAAAGTTCTTTGCCTGGGGAGTACTTGACCTGCTTGGCCTGAAATGCTGCTCGAATCTTTTACTGCTGATTTGGCTAAAAGGGATTTTGCTGGTAGAATCCTCAAAAATCTGAATCTCTCCATAAGAAAAGATGTGCTGGTCTAGCGAGTCATTTATAACAACGGTTTGCTGTGCAAACGCATCAGACAGAAACCCGAAACAGGCAATAAGAGCAATAAAATAACACCTCACGAACGCTTACAAAAAACAATTTTACTGAAAGGGTTCGAATTTATTCAAAATTGAGCTTTTATACAGAATGATACTTTTAATATTACTCAATATTGACGCGGAATTTTTGCAATTCTGTATTTAAAAATCAGTGTTTAGGGATTGCTCTTCCCATTGTTTGCAATCCTGTTCAACCATGTTAAGCTTTTCTTTAACAGCGCCCAGGGCAGTTTTTCCCAAAGGCAATCGCAAAGGCGGATTTTCGCTGTTAACAGCAGCAATGATCACTTTTGCTGCTTTTGCCGGGTCGCCGGGTTGATTGCCGCTATAACCTTGTACAGTTTCTATTCTTGTTCCTGCAGTATCGGCATAATCTTCTATAACTTTTTCTGCCCTCGCAGAAGAAGTTCCTGCCCAGTCGGTAAAGAAAGGCCCCGGCTCCACTATTGTTACTTTTATATTGAGAGGAGCTCCTTCATAAAAAAGAGCTTCGCTAAATCCTTCCATGGCAAATTTGCTTGCATTGTATAAACCCATGCCTGGATTGGATTTTATTCCGGCCATTGATGAAATTTGTACGATATGCCCGCCTTTTTGTTGCCGCATTACAGGAAGAGCAGCTTGCGTTAATGCCAGTGCACTAAAGAAATTTGTTTCCATTTGCTTCCTGGCTTCTTCCATACTTACTTCCTCAATAGCCCCAAATAAGCCGTAGCCTGCATTATTTACCAGAATATCAATTCGACCAAATTTTGCAGTTATTGTTTCTATGGTATCAGGAATTTGGTTGTGATGGTTAACATCCAATTGAATGGCGAATGTTTTGCCTGGAACGAGGTTTTCAAATTGTTCTGCCTGGTCAGGTTTCCGAAGAGTTCCTATTACAATATCTCCTGCTTCTGCTGCTTCTTTAGCAAGAGCCCTTCCCAGTCCGCCGGATACACCGGTTATAAGCCAAACTTTTGAAGAAGAATTCATAAATAATTAAATCAGAATAAGCTCAAAATGTTTCCGGGCTTTTATAAATAAAAAAACCTGCTTGGGGCAGGTTTTTTATTTAATTATTTAGCAAGTTTTGCTTGTAGTGCCTGATCAATGGCATCCAGAAATTCTTCTGTATACAAATAGTCTGTACCGTGCTCTACTTTTGGTTTTATAGAAATGGCAAGGTCTTTAGTCATTTTTCCGCTTTCAACCACTTCAATACAAACTTGTTCAAGTGTATGGCAGAAATTGATCAGTTCCTGGTTGTTGTCTAATTTTCCACGGAATTCCAAGCCTCTTGTCCAGGCAAAAATAGATGCAATAGGATTTGTTGAAGTTGGATTTCCTTTCTGATGTTCGCGGTAGTGACGGGTTACAGTACCGTGAGCCGCTTCAGCCTCCATTGTTTTTCCATCAGGAGTAACCAGTGTTGAAGTCATCAACCCTAAAGATCCGAAACCTTGTGCAACTGTATCCGATTGAACATCTCCGTCGTAGTTTTTACATGCCCAAACAAAATTTCCATTCCATTTTAAAGCTGAAGCAACCATATCATCAATTAAACGGTGCTCATAAGTTAAACCGTTCTTTTCGAACTCGGCTTTATATTCCTGTTCGTAAATTTCCTGGAAAATGTCTTTAAAACGGCCATCGTATTTTTTGAGGATCGTGTTTTTTGTAGATAAATATAAAGGCCACTTTTTCATCAAAGCCTGGTTAAAACAAGCATGAGCAAAGCCCCGGATAGATTCATCTGTATTGTACATTGCAAGAGCAACTCCATCGCCTTTGAAATTATATACTTCGTATGATTGTGTTTCACCTCCATCTTCGGGGGTAAAAGTAATAGTCAGTTTACCTTTTCCTTTAGTTACAAAATCTGTTGCCCGATACTGATCGCCAAATGCATGACGGCCAATACAGATCGGCGCAGTCCAGTTTGGAACCAGGCGGGGAACATTGCTCATTACAATCGGTTCGCGGAAAACAGTGCCGTCCAGAATATTCCGGATAGTTCCGTTTGGCGATTTCCACATTTGTTTCAGCTTAAATTCTTCTACACGTGCCTCATCGGGAGTAATAGTGGCGCATTTAATACCTACACCGTATTGTTTAATAGCGTTTGCCGCATCTATAGTAACCTGATCGTTGGTTTCATCTCTATACTCAATACCCAAGTCAAAATATTTAATATCCAAATCCAGGTATGGAATTATCAATTTATCCTTAATAAACTTCCAGATGATACGGGTCATTTCGTCACCATCCAGCTCTACTACCGGATTGGCTACTTTGATTTTTTGTACTGACATATGTGGTTTTTATTATTTAATTACCTTTGGCGCCAAAGATATAAATTTTGTAACGACCAATTATGTTTAAAGAAATATGAAAAGCTTTTGAAAACATTTATCAGTCTATTTATCTTTTATAAGAAGAAAATTGAGTTTTATGGATCCAAAAAATAAGTTCTATCCCGGATTTAATGACGAAAATCTGGACAGAGATAAAGTACTGAAAGATGAGCTTGGTGCGGAAATAGATAAAGATGACCTTTCTTTTAATGAAGAGGAAAATAGTTATGAATTGGATGTAGAGAGCAAGGACGGTGATTATTTTCATCCAGATCCGTATGATACCGCGGCAAAAAACGGAGAAGATTATAATTCTACATACGACGAGGCAAACGCTGCAGCATTGGATGAATACAGTAAAGATGCATCGTTAGAAACCGATCTGGACGATTTAGGAATGCATATTGACGATGGCTCAATTGTAGAGGTTGACCCAATTGATGAAAGTTTAGCTCAAACTCCTGAAGACGAGCGGGACGACCTGGACGAAGAAGGGTATCCGAAAAATGACGCTGACCAGCCAATGAAATAGAAGCTGAATAAGCTACTTTTTACAATTCAGTTTACGGTCTACATTTCCAGTTCCAGGTTAAACTTTCGTCTGAACTCTTCCAGTTTGGGGTTTTTTTCAACCATATGCTGGTATTTCTCGGTTGAGGTGTATAGTAGTTTTTTTGCTGTTTGTTCGGCCTGTGTGGGGACAAGATCAATGGAAAAGTTTTTTAACTCCACCCGTATGTAGTTTAAAAGATCAATCTTTTCAATACTAAGCAGGTTTTCCTGTATTTTATTTTCTATCGCAACACCTATCTGAAAGTCTTCCAAAATTCGTGGGGGATTAGAAGTCATAAGTGTAAACAAGTTGAGTTTTCCGGCTTGTTTAGCTTTTGCAGCAAAATCGTTCCAGGTTTTTATAAATTCTTCGGGTGTAAACGGCTCCTTGCTTTCACCTTTAATAAAATCCGGTTTATCTTCTTCCCGATTCTCCTTCGGTTTTTCCAGATCGTTCAGGTTAGGAATAAGTGATGAAGAACTGTTTAACCCGGTCTTTAGCTGAACTTTTGGTTTCTCGACAGATTTCACAGCCGGTTCTGAAAGTGCGGGAATAACAATCGGTTCTTTAATATATTCTGTAACTTTTTCCCGAGCTACGGGCTCCGGTGTTTCCGGTTTTTTTGCAGACGGTACGGGTTGTTTTTCTGCTGTCTTTATAGAAGGAATTACTGTATCAGCTTTTTTTTTTACTTCTCCGTTTGCCAATGCAGAATCGGATAAGTTAAATGCGGAAGCAATATGGCACATTTTCATCAGAGCCAGCTCTACCTGTAATCGCTGGTTTTTGCTGTTCTTGTAATTTAAATCGCACTGATTTGCGATATTTAAAGCGGACAATAAAAAGGATACCGACGAAGTCTGGGCCTGCTGTAAGTACTTTTCTCTTATTCCTTCGCTTACCTCAAGTAATTTTAAAGTAGCAGAATCTTTACCAACCAATAAATTACGCAAATGAGAAGCTAAACCGGTAATAAAATGGTTTCCGTCAAAGCCATTTGCAAGGATATCATCAAAAATAACTAAGGCCTCAGAAGTATTCTCCTGCAATAAAGCATCTGTAATCCGAAAATAATAGTCATAATCCAGAATGTTAAGATTGTCAATTACGGCTTTATAAGTTACATTACGGTTCGAAAAGCTGACAATCTGATCAAACATCGACAAGGCATCACGTAGTCCACCATCCGCTTTTTGAGCTATCAAGTGTAAACCGTCATTGTCATACGCAACGTTTTCTTTGTTAGCAATAGATGCCAGATGACCTGCCATATCCTCTACACGAATACGATTGAAATCAAATATCTGGCAGCGGGAAAGAATAGTGGGTAGTATTTTATGCTTTTCGGTTGTTGCAAGAATGAAGATGGCATACGAAGGCGGTTCTTCCAGTGTCTTTAAGAAAGCGTTGAAAGCCGCCTGCGAAAGCATGTGCACCTCATCAATAATATATACTTTATATTTTCCTGTTTGAGGAGGAATGCGAACCTGTTCAATTAAACTGCGGATATCATCAACAGAATTGTTGGATGCGGCATCTAATTCATGAAAGTTAAATGAATTGCCGTTTTGAAAAGAACGGCATGAATCGCAAGTTCCGCAGGCTTCAATTTCTGGTGTGAGATTTTGGCAGTTAATGGTTTTTGCCAGAATCCGGGCACAGGTAGTTTTACCAACGCCACGCGGCCCGCAGAATAAAAATGCCTGTGCAAGCTGATTGTTTTTTATTGCATTTTTCAGCGTTCCTGTAATATGACGCTGCCCTACAACACTTTCAAACGTAACTGGTCTGTACTTTCTTGCTGAAACAATGAAATTATCCACGGGGTTAAAAATAAAAAGAAGATATGAGATTTGATAACGGAGATTGGAGTTTATATTAAATCAGCATAAATAACTATTTTTGAGAAAAGACTTAAAATGCAATTATCTGATCTGGACATAAACAAAACGTATTCGTATGCCGATTATTTAAAATGGCATTTTGATGAGCGGATTGAGCTTATAAAAGGTAAAATATTTAAAATGAGCCCGGCCCCCGGGTCTTATCACCAACGTATTTCCGTATACTTGGTAAACAAGATATTTAATTACCTAAATGGAAAACGGTGCGAAGTCTTTTCAGCTCCTTTTGATGTTCGTTTACCCCGAAAATCAGAGAACGATAAGGAAATTTGCACGGTAGTTCAACCTGATATCTGTGTAATATGCGATCCGGAAAAAATAGATGAACGTGGCTGCTTAGGCGCTCCGGATATTGTAGTTGAAATTCTTTCCCGTGGAAATAATAAAAAGGAACTTAAAAATAAATATGAGGCTTACGAGGAAGCGTTGGTTAAGGAATACTGGATTATTCATCCTGAAGAAAAAACTTTTATGAAGTATACACTTAATGCGGAAGGTAAATTTATACCCTCACGTTTGCTCACAATAGGAGATCAGGTAACTACGCCTGTATTGCCCGGCTTCGTATTAATTTTGGATGAAGTTTTTAAGGAAAGAAATTAAAAAGCTTCAATTTAAAACGCAAGTTATTTCCTGGCTTCATTTTTCTCTGCATAGACTTTCATAAATAAACCCGATTGCAGCGGATACCTGCCTTGTGCTTAAGGCCTGAGCAGTATGAGCGTAAAGCGGGACTATCAGGTTTTTGAAAATTGGATGCACGTTTTCTAATAATATCTATAACTTATAACATTCAACTCGCAACTTTCATTCATCAACCATTTGACAATTAAAGTATTTCACCTATCTTTGCAGTCCCAAAATTTGGGATAAAAGAAATAACAATGCAACAGTACGAAACTACAATCATTCTTACCCCGTTGTTATCAGACGAAGCTGCGAAAGAGGTTATTGCCAAATTCACAAAAATTATTCGTGATAACGGAGCCGAGATTATCCAGGAGGATAATTGGGGTTTGAAGAAATTAGCGTATCCTATTGAGAAGAAAACTACAGGATACTATCACCTAACTGAATTTAAGGCTCCGGGTGAATTAATTAACAAACTGGAGGTTGAATACAGACGTGATGAGCGTGTAATGCGTTTCTTAACTGTATCTCTTGACAAGCATGCAGTTGCTTACAACGAGAAAAAACGCAGCGGTGCTTTCAACCAGAAA
This sequence comes from Rubrilithobacter danxiaensis, assembly GCF_047272945.1. Taxonomy (NCBI): domain Bacteria; kingdom Pseudomonadati; phylum Bacteroidota; class Sphingobacteriia; order Sphingobacteriales; family Sphingobacteriaceae; genus Rubrilithobacter; species Rubrilithobacter danxiaensis. Next base: position 17,764 of record NZ_JBKOPS010000008.1, on the reverse strand, counting down.
AAACAACAAACTGAGGAGGTAGCTGGATAATGGCAAAAGATCAGATTCAATACGTTACTGCTCCAAAGGTGGAGGATAACCGTAAAAAATATTGCCGTTTCAAAAAGAACGGTATCAAATACATCGATTATAAAGATGCTAACTTTTTGTTGAAGTTTATCAACGATCAGGGTAAAGTATTACCACGCCGTTTAACTGGTACTTCATTAAAGTTTCAGCGTAAAGTAGCTCAGGCTGTTAAACGTGCCCGCCACATCGGTTTATTACCTTACGTAGCAGATTCATTAAAATAGGAGGTAAGCGTTATGGAAATTATTTTAAAACAAGACATTAAGAATCTTGGCGAAAAAGACGATATCGTAAATGTAAAGCCCGGATACGGTCGTAATTACCTTATCCCTAAAGGATTTGCAACTTTAGCAACCGAGTCTGCAAGAAAGGTATTGGCTGAAAATCTTAAACAAGCTCAGTTTAAACAAGAGAAAATTAAGAAAGACGCTGAAGCAATTGCTACCCGACTTGAAGGTGTTAAACTTACAATAGGAGCAAAAGCAGGTGAAAGCGGAAAGATCTTTGGTTCTGTAAACACAATTCAGGTTGCAGACGCTTTAAAGAAACAAGGCTTTGAGGTAGATCGTCGTCGTATTACTTTTGAAACTGAACCTAAATTTGTTGGCGAATATGTTGCAAATTTGAACTTACATAAAGAGGTAAAAGTTCAGGTTCCGTTTGAAGTGGTAGCTGAATAAACGTAAAATATAAATAAAAAGAAGGCGCTCGTTTGGGCGCCTTTTTTATTTTTGTCGATGCTTAAAAAGAAGCCTTCCAAAAAGAAAAAACGAAGCGGAATAGTAAGGACTATATTAAAAGTTATTTATGGATTTTTAGCTTTTACTGTTTTTTGGGTGTTTGTTTACAGATTCGTTAATCCGCCTGTTACCTGGCTCATGATTGAACGAGGCTTTGAAAGGAAGTTTGCCGGAAAAGATTGGAAACTGGAAAAGGAATGGAAGGATTTTGATGAGCTATCCTCTAATTTGAAATTAGCGGCAGTAGCCGGTGAAGATGCTAATTTTTTACACCACTGGGGTTTCGATTTAAAAGCAATTAAAACAGCCTACAAAAAAAATAAACAAGGTACCCGAAAACGAGGCGGCAGCACCATAAGCCAGCAGGTGGCAAAAAATGTGTTTCTGTGGCCAGGCCGCTCCTGGTTGAGAAAAGGTTTCGAAGCTTACTTTACTGCTTTAATAGAAATTTTCTGGAGTAAAGAACGAATTCTGGAAGTCTATTTAAACGTAGCTGAAATGGGCGACGGAATTTACGGTGCAGAAGCCGCAAGCCGTTTTTATTATCATAAAAGTTCATCGGCATTAACTAAAAGGCAGGCGTCTCTTTTGATAGCCATTCTGCCAAGTCCGTTACGATGGTCGCCGGTAAAACCAAGCCCTTTTGTTTCAAGAAAGGCCTATCTTATCAGAAGAAATATGAAGAGCGTTGGGAAATTGAAGTTTTAATCTATAAAAGCTTTTTCAAATCCGGATGATATTGCGATGCTGAAAATTCATACTTATGAAGGCAGCAACTTTCCAAATAAGGATGCATGCCAGCTATCCTTAAAAGGAATTTCCCATTTGCTGTTTAAATCTGCAAAGGTTTGTACAAGGTTATTAAATACAATGGTGTTTTCCGTTACAATACCGCTACTGATTAAGGTTTCAAATTCCTCTCGAGGGCATGATTTTACTGCACCTTCTGTTTTGTAAGCAATATTGAAACGATCAAAGAGGTTAAGGTTAAATTCCTTTTCAATTTTCTTTATCAATTTTACTGAAGAGTCTATTGAGCAGCCGCTCGCTCCTGCATTGTTCTCATCTACTATTAATATAATAAATCGGTGATATCTTATTTCAAATGTCGCTGCCAGTTGTTGTCCGTGCGCCTGCCATTCATCGGTAAAGCTTGTTAAAATCTGTGCTATTTTTTCTTCTTCTAAAGCGGTTAATGCTCTGTCTGATTGATAAATCCAAACACGGGAATTTTCAGAAATATTCATATTCAAATTTAGGATTTTATTAATTTGCTTGTAAATTTCTACAGCGATATCATGTTGCCCTTTTGTAAAAAAAAGTTGTTATCAGGCCTAACTCTTGCAGTTGTTTTTAGTGTGTATGATTCTTCTGTTTCGGCTTTTATAACAGATTCGGGTAAAGATGCAGAACAGTACCTGGTGAAGTGCTTTAATCCGGCGCAGGGTAAGATCCAACTTAGAAAATGGGACCTGAAAATTGAAAACGGATTTTTCAGGTTAAAGAAATATTTTCCTAACGGGAAACAGGAATATTTCTCTTTTCGTTTTGACAAGTTTGAAGATCTTAATTACTCGGGAACTGAGGAAAGTGGTGAACTTGCTATCCGTACAACGGGTGATGATATCATCATTCAAACATACAACGATCCGCAAGGAAACGTGGATTCAATGAGTAGCTGCATTAAAGTCGCATTGAAAAATATTCAAGTTGAACAGCTTAATTTGTTGCAGAAGGATTTTTTAGAGATCAGGACACAACTGAAATAATATTAAATTCCGTTTGCTTTAACAGTAATTTCTGCAATATCTAAAACACGTATATCGGTTTCTTGCTCCTGGTGTTTTACTCCATCACTAAGCATTGTCATGCAAAAAGGGCAGGCAGATGCAACTATCTCGGCTTTAATCTCTTTTGCATCTTCAATCCGTTCGGTGTTTATATCTTTATTGCCAGGTTCCGGCTCTTTAAACATCTGCGCTCCACCGGCACCACAGCATAAGCCGTTCGCTTTGCAACGTTTCATTTCAACCAGATCTGCATCCAGAATTTCCAGTGCCCGTCTTGGCGCTTCATACACTTTATTGCCACGGCCTAAATAACATGGATCGTGGAACGTAATTTTCTTTCCTTTAAAGCTTTCTCCCCGCTCTGCTTTTAATTTTCCTTCGTCAATCAGATTCTGAATTAATTGAGAGTGATGAATTACTTCATAGTTTCCTCCTAAAGAGGGGTATTCGTTTTTTAATGTATTGAAACAATGCGGGCAGCCTGTTACTATTTTTTTAATATTATAGGTGTCCAGTACCTGGATATTGGATATTGCCTGCATCTGGAATAAAAATTCATTGCCTGCACGTTTTGCAGGATCGCCCGTGCAGCTTTCTTCTGTACCCAGCACTGCAAATTTTATCCCAACGTAATTCAAGATTTTACAAATATCCCTGGTAATCCTCTGAGCCCGTTCGTCAAAACTACCGGCACAGCCAACCCAGAATAAAATTTCGGGTTTTTCTCCGTTGGCAGTCATTTCAGCCATTGTTGGGATTTTTAAATTTATATCGGCCATTTAAATTTAAGCTCTTATTGTTATTTGAATACTTTTATGCGTTATTAGCCCAGTTGAATCTCTCCATTGGAGAATATTTCCAGGGTGCTCCATTGTTTTCTATGTTTCCGAACATGTTGTTTAAACTGCCTGGCCCTTTCGATTCTTCCATAATGATATATCTTCTTAATTCTATAATGATTGAAAGTGGATCAATGTTAACCGGACAGGCTTTTAAACAAGCCATGCAGGAAGTACAGGCCCATATTTCTTCTCTTAAAATATAATCATCGAGTAAACTCTTTCCGTCAGAAAATTCTTTTCCGTGTTTATCAATGTTTTTTCCAACTTCATTTAATCTGTCACGGGTATCCATCATTATTTTGCGGGGAGAGAGCAGCTTTCCTGTTATGTTTGCCGGACATTCGGAGGTACATCTGCCGCATTCTGTACAGGTATAAGCTTCCATTAAGTTTTTCCAGGTAAGATCAGTAACATCTTTGGCGCCAAATTTTTGAAAAGTTGCAGGTTCGGGTATAAAAGAAGGATCAAGCATTGCTTTAACTTCATTGGTAACCGATGGCATATTATTAAATTCTGCCTTGGGCTGCAGTTTTGAATAGTAGGTGTTAGGGAAGGCTATCAAAATATGGAAATGTTTTGAGTATGGAAGATAGTTTAAAAATGCTAAAATGCCGATTATATGGAACCACCAGCAAAAACGCTCCATCAAGATCAGGGTATTTGGATTATCAGGAAGAAATATGCTCATAAAGGCGCTTACCGGAAATGTGCCTGCTTTTATATAATAGGCAGATTGCTGCAGCTTATAATCAGCTGCATTCATGGTAAGAAATGCAGCCATTAACAGAATTTCGGTTATAAGAATGATGTTTGCGTCACTGCGGGGCCAATTAGTGATTTCACGGGCATAAAAGCGTTTTAATTTCAGAATATTTCTTCTTGCTAAAAATACAATACAGGCAGCTAGTACCGCTATAGCCAGCCATTCAAATGCTGCGATCAGGAAGTTGTAAAATTGCCTCAAAGGGTGAGCAAATATCCGGTGGCTTCCTGATAGGCCGTCAATAATAATTTCAAGGACTTCAATATTTATTATAATAAAACCGGCATAAATTAAAAAGTGCATAATAGCCGGAATTGGTCTTGCCATCATCTTAGTTTGACCGAAAGCAACCTTTAGCATAATTAACCATCGTTCTGCAGGCCGGTCAGAACGGTTAGTCGGGAGCCCGAGGTTTATATTCCGGATAATTTTTCGGACATTATAAGTGAAGAAGACAATTGCAGCAATCAGAATTATAAGGAAGAGTATTTGTGCAAGCATATTTATTATCAACAGATTAGCAGGAATACAGGCGAATGTAAGTTATTTGCAACGATTACAATCTTAAAGAGAAGAGAAATTTTTTGTAAAAATGTTTTCATAAATGAAAAAAGAAGCTACATTTGCAGACCCAATTCCGATACCAATCGGAAGGCGGTACCATAGCTCAGTTGGTAGAGCAAAGGACTGAAAATCCTTGTGTCGCTGGTTCGATTCCAGCTGGTACCACCGCAAAGCTTCAGAGAAATCTGGAGCTTTTTTGTTTTATAGGTGCTCAATAGCCTTTTTTTATCTTAAAACCGACTGTGCTGGTTTAACAATATGTTTTAGTTACTAATTTAGTAAAGTATTAGGGCTTAGCAAAAATTAAGTTTATTTGAGGCAACTGCTGACGCATTTAGTGACGCACTTTTTCTTACAACAATCCCTCATCAGCAAAACTATAATAGCTTTCAGAAGTAATTATCAAGTGATCCAGTACCGATATATCTAATAGTTCTCCTCCAGCCTTCAACTTCCTTGTCAATTGTCTGTCTGCTTCACTTGGCTTTAGATTTCCAGATGGATGATTATGTACTAAGATAATTCCAGATGCAGCAGCTTTGATAGCTGAACAAAAGATGATTTTTGGATCTGCTATTGTCCCACTCATGCCTCCTGTACTAATTTCAATAAGTCCTAAAACTGCATTAGCTCGGTTCAGGAGCATTACTTTAAACTGTTCTACTAAGTCTAACGTTCCTAAATTCCAGTGCTCCTTAACCACTAAAAATGCGTCTTTTGATCCTGTGATTTTAGGTCTTTCAGAAGCTTTAACTTTTGATTTGTAAACTAGTTGCACTTCAGCAACTTCAATTTGATTTTGTACCATAATAGTTTGAATTAATATGGTACTCTCCCAGGCTAAGAGCAATCAAGTCCAAAAGGAAACGGAATAAATGGACATGTGAGGGTCAGATTGCGGAGTTTATGCCGTAGTCTTTTTGACGCTTCAGCAGCTCTTAGCCTACCTTTGTTTAATGATTAATGATAACTCCTCTCATTCTATTTTTGCTATCTTTAAAAATATCTACTATCGTAAGCAAGTATGCTGCTTTATCTCTGTTACTTCCTGCTAGCTTATAGAAATTAAACTGATCAAAGTTAAGGCCTGAGCCATATAAGTGAGCATACCAGATATCATACATCATTTGCTCACTTGATGATAAACATTCTCTCTTGCTCAATGTCTCATTACGTTCAATAACAATATCTTTTTCAAGATCAATTATCCACTCGTTTTCAAAAACCATCACTGGTGATGTAAAGATGAAGCTCCACAGATTTTTTAGAGCATTTATATATGTATAGGTTTTATATTTATCAATCAAACTGTTCTTTATTTCTTCAAGGGTTTCACGAAGGTTTAGGATTGAATAGAACAAGTAGTGCTGATCAATATACAACCGTCTAAAACAATCTTGCTCTCTTTGTAGTGGGCCAGCTGTCTCCTCATACACTCTATTAACAATCAAATTATTGTGAATTAGAAGGTTTCGGGTAGCTTTAATCTCTTGTAAATGTTCAAAATGCTTGAAGATATTTTGGTTTTGAATTGAGGTAATCTTAACAAAGTAATCGATAATCTCCTTAAGCCCTTTGTAAGAAACTTGCTGTAACCTGATTTCAATTGCTCTGTCCAGAGCATTACCTTCTATTAAGTCCTCTTTAGAGATTGATTCAGCCTTTGTATCAAGTTTTTGAGGTACATGACTTAGGAGAAATTTCAACGTATCTATTAAAGCAATTTCAAATGTTGAGACTGCAAGAACGAACAAGCCTTCAAGCAAAATCTTTTCCTCTATCTCAGACTTATGTTGACGAATCTCCTCTAATCTTGCCAAGGCTTGTTCAATTGGTGCTACGAGGTTATAAACCGTTAATAATACTGGCCGACGTTCAGATTTCATAATTATAAATTGCTATAAAGGTATTTAAAGGAGTTATTGATAAGAGGAAGCTTTAGACTTAAAGCTCAGAATAACCTTAATAATCATTTATTGTTCTTCCTTTTTCTGCTTAAGTACATTGGTTAAATTATTAATAGATTCTTGAATTTCCCCTAGAGCTTTTGTCAGTCCAGCATTTCTTAGATAATACTCCTGCTCATCACTGTACGGTCTCGCCTTGTTTCTATATGGCTCCAAACTAATTTCGAAATAAGATGTCCTATGTGATTTAGAACGTTTACCGATCTTATATTTTACTTTACCTGTGAAGATTAACTCTTGATTTAAGCTTTTGGCCTCTTCGAATGTCTTAACAGAACCTGCAACAATAACTCGATATGTTTCTCCTTTTAAAAAGGTATGAATAAGATTGAAGTTTATAATTTTATTATTAAAACCGATTAAAGGTTTAATCCATTCGATGGATACATCATACGCATTTCCACCACCTTTATTCATGATTAACAATTGAATAAGGCCACTTCTACTATCTAAGTCAAAGCCGACAATTAAGTCAGGTTCTAGTTCATCCTCTTGTTTCCAAATAATCTTTTGAGAACTCCATGTCGAAATTACAGCGGTGATAACAGCAAGCGAAGCTGCCATTGTACTACTGTCCTTATTAATATTTGCATTTACTAGGATATAAACTGATAATGCTAGTGCGATAACTGAAATAGTGTTTATCGCAAGTCGTCTAAACTTTGAGTTCATATTACTATCCAAGGATGAATTTTAGATGTTTCACTCTTAATATGCTCCCTGTCTTCTAGGTTTTTTAACTGAACGATTCCTTCAATCAAATACTCATATTGCGGTTCATTATCTGACGGTGCCCCTAGCCAGTAGCTTAAAATCAACTGCTCACTAGGACTCTGTTCATAATGTGCGATCCATTTTGAATCTGCTTTGTGTATTCTATGAATATACTTGACTTCTATTGGAGCTATTAAGAAGCTTGTAAAGGAATTAAACATATTTTGCAGCATTAATCTACCATCAAGATTATCCGCAGCTAAAAAGATCGCTGACAATCTACTTGCAGCATTGGGAGCGATTAACCGTCGTATTCGCTCAAACTCTACTTCCAATTGTGCAATCTTATGGTAACGATTTACTACATTATCAGGCAACCATTTTACAGGCACTTCCTCGCCTTGAGCAAGTTTATAACCGTTATTAGCAACTTTAGAATATTTTAATATAGCTAATCTAGGACTAGCGAAACCAATTGGTTCATATTCTAAATCTGTTACTAACTTCTTTAAATCGCTATTATATAGCGGGTATTCTTCCTTATAAGTAATCATATGATATAAAGAAGGGCTTACTAAGCCATTGGTTCGGATAAAGTTAACACATACCAGATGGTCTGATAAGTTAATAAAGTATGTTAAACCTTCTTTTGGAAGCAAGTCTTTGTCATTAGAGTACGTCACTAGAATTTTTCATTATATGGAAGTCAATCAACTGGTATATAAAAGTCTTTTAGTTCGGTATAGAGATGCTTGTCTATAATTGAGGGTTTAACCTCTCGAAAATGAAAGTCAAAATGCTTACTTTCAATTGTTAACAATGGCTCGTTCTTGCCTGTTATAAAAGGATATAACTTTATGCCTGCGTTAAGAATAAGAGGAATAGCATTTATAAATATGTGGGTATGTTCGTATCCTAACCGTTTAGCCTCTTTAATTATATCTTCATTGTTAAGATAATCATTAATTATACCTATAGTCTCAGTCTTCAGCCAAGATTCTTTTTTATGCATTCCAAGCATTAAATAAAGATCACCCCAGCTGACGAAATATTCTATCGTATCTGCACCTTCTTCACCTGCAACAAAGTCAATCAATAAGTAGGAATCTTTAATATCAACCGCATTGTGAGCTCTAAAGTGATAATTGTATATTCCTCTTATACCGTTTGCTATATTATGATGCCTCGCATTTCTTAAAGTGGCAATCAAAGCCAATTCAGGTATTATATCATAATTAAAAGCTTTATCTTCTTTCCTGATCGCGTCAAAAAGATGATGGAAAGAGTTTAATATAGAATTAAAACTAGTTTCAATGTTCCCTATAGCTTCACCGGGATCATCTCTTAGATAATTCAGCTTATAAGTACTTTCTATTTGAATTCTAAAAGCTTGACAAAGAAGTTCAAAAGAATTAGAAATCATCATTGTTAATCAAAAGAAGAATACGTACTGGATTTGTCAGGAATTACTAATATCGGGAAGCCTTGATAAAAAATCATAAATATTGCTTTGTTAGTAGGTTCATTACCAAAGTCAATGAATGTATATTGAAATACCAAAGGATTACTTCCCTTTAATTTTAATTTATCCAAGTCTCCCCTTAACTCTTTAAAAATTAAACCAAGATGGTCATCTTCCATGTTCTCAGTTTTAAGTTGGTCTGTAGTTACTGCTAATAGCTTGTTCCATTTAATATTGAATTCATAATAGAATAGGGCATATGCGATTTTACGTATTGTCCGGTCAAATCTGGGTCTATCAATTTGAATTGCAGAAGAGATCGTGTTTTTATAATTTACATTCTTCAAACTGTTTATAATTTTAGAGGATTCTCTTTTGTTCCTCTTTATGGATTTTAACGTCTTTTGAAGAAGTGATCTATAGCAGTTTGATTGTTTGTAATCAACATAGTGATAATATTCCTAGTATATTCATCATCAGAAGAACTGTCTTCATTATGCAATTGACAAGCAGGTACCGTAATGAGTTGATCTCTTAGTCCATTTGGGAAAAATCCTTTTGGTGGTGCATGATCGACAGAGGTTTTTTCCTGATCACACATGTAACAAGTAGCCATAAGTAATTATTGGTTTTTAAAGATAATACTTCTCTCCGACTTTCAACAAAAGTACATTCGCTCGTCGTCCCTGCGAGTGGAGAACAAGGTCTAAGCAGGGAAAGCACTGAAAGTGCGACTGCTTAGTATGCTTCACTAGGAACTGGCGGAACTATTGAAGCTAAAGGAAGTGTGATTGGTTAATCAATAGTTGTGACAGTTGTGAAGCCTTGTTCGACCAGCAGGCGAGCAAAATTGTGGAAAGCGGTTGGCTTATAAAGGAATGATACGAATGTGAATTTATTTATAAGACAAAGAGAGCTTTCATGGAGAAACGACTTTGCTAATGCAAAAAGGATGACAGATTGCAGAAGCGAGAGGTTAAGCCTGGACATTTTCTTGTGTGGTTGCTTAAGAGCATAGCCTTTTAAAGAAATATGTCCAAGCTGAGAGCGTCAGAGCAAGTGGAGTTTAATGTGTCTGAAAGACTCTTTAAACGAAACGCTATCTGGCAACCTTTATGCTGAGCATTCTAGTTTCGGAATTCCGCTCTTCCTGATGGGTTGTGCGGTTGGGATAGATTGCGGCACTAATTGAGGTAGAAAGCAGAAATTGACCTAAGCCTCAAAAGAGAAGACCAAACCGAGGCTTATCGCTCTCTAAGCCGCAATCAGAGCGGAAGGCGCGCGTTTGGGATGAATAAATTATTGTTTTGGCTTTCTCTTGTTAACTAAGCGTTTAATGCTACTGATAATCGTTTTTAACTCCTTATTTTCCTTTTCAAGCAATTCATACTTAATCCTCAGACTATCCAATTCTTCTTGAACAGAAACTGCAGAGGTATCAACCGGTGTAGAAACAGAATCGGAAGGTAAATTCATAGATTCAAATTCTATTTGAGAAAGTCTTTTAAGTCCGTCTACGATAGAGCTTATTTTTCCTATTCTAGAAAAAGAGGATTGCTGACCATTATGAGATGAAACAATAAATTTAATTTGATTCCAATTTATTCCTGAACTATCGCTAAAAGTTTTATAGGTTACATTAAGGTACTCTTTGAATTTTGATCCGTTAATATCGTTACGACTTGAGTCATAAATGATAAATTTCAAGTACTCGCTTCGAGAGTTTGGATCCTGAATAGGTTTATAATATCCAATTTTAACTACATAAGCAGGTGAACGTTTCCATACAAACTGTTCATCAACTGGACTGCTTTTGAATGTAAAGTCAGAAAAAATAGGGTAAAGCTCTGTTCTCTGTTTTTTTAATTGCTTTCGAGCAAATGTTATAAAGTCTTCCATTATTAATACCCTACAAAGAAAATAAACTTTCAGAAATTAGGATAGCCTTTAATCTACCATCTTTCATGTGTTAAATAGTCATGGCACTCCTATCAGTACCCTTACTAATGGTTAGCTTTTTAATAACTTGTTAAAGGAGGGACTGTGAGATCACGAAATTATATTTCCAATACAACTTTATTTCCTGAAATCCAGAACAGGGGAAACTTTATTGTATTTCAAATACAACAATTAAAGAACATAAAAGTAAAGGCACTAGTGAAAGTGCCCTTACCAATGTTAGCTTTTAAATAATTAGTTATCCTTTACAAATCGAATTGAACCTCTATCTCCTTGCTCTACAACGTAATCTGAAAAGTCTGCACCTGTTACGTATTCATCAGTACGAGTATCTTCCTGATCTGAATAAATGACAAAGCTTGCAGGTATTCCGGAATAATTTGGTTCTTGAAGATCATCAAAAGTTGAAGAGGTTAAGAATACTGCTGCTGTTCCTTTAGAAGAGTACTCACCTTGATAATTACCCGCTGGAAATGCATTAAAACCAAGAGCATCTGAGCCAATGTTATTGTCCCAACCTGATTTCGACATTAGCTTTTTAGCAATTGCTTCTGAACCATTATAAACTCCATGAGAGTTTCCACTGTTAGCTCCAGAAGCTTCTAAAAGCTTGTTGTAATCTTCCCATGTTGGCAATCTCCAACCCGCTGGAAGTACAATTGCTTTTGCTTCAGCAAGAGTGTAAAGCTTACCGTACTTACTGTCATTTGCACCTTCATCGTAATTCTTTCCACCTGCTCCATTGTAATTTACACTAGTCCAGGTTTGAGTTCCGATTTTAACAGTTGAGTAGGAAGATCCTCCGATTTCTACCGAGGTTGATTCATTTGGTTTTGCATCATCATTCGATTTTGAACATGCACCTAACAGCAGACTTGCTGATAGCAATACTAAGAAAACTTGTTTCATAATTGTAATTGAAATTGTTAATTGATATGTGAAATTGGATTAATTGGGTAGCTTACTTAAGTGACATTCTACTGCTCCCCACATTTCTGTACGTACTGGTTCATCAATGGCAGCAGTCGTATCCATCGTTGTATAAGTGGTTAAAACAACCCTAAGCTGTACATCATCCTCTAACTCAGATAAGGTTAGATGGAACTTCTCTTGTGAAGGCTTTTCAAATGAGGCAGAATAGTAATCAGAGCTTGTATTACTGTCTGAACTTTCTTCTTTAGCTAAAACATAAGTCTCTGTATCTTCAACATCTTTTGCTGTTGCAAACTTATCCGTGAAGGTTAATTGAAACTTCTTACCCTGAAGTTTAGATTGCAAGAACTTACTGATCTTATCGTTGTACTTTTCACCACCCATGTTGCCAGGAGAATCAGTTTCAACTTTGTAAATAAGGTAAGTGCCATCTTTACTGACGGTTGAGCAACCTGTAACGAGAAACAGGAGTAAAAGGGGAATCGAGATTAAATTCTTTTTCATTGAGCGTTAACGCCCTTGCAATCCCTCAAAGGCAGGTTAATAAACACAATAAGCGTGGAACTGAAACTTATCTGCGTCTTAGAGGCTCGGGAAAGCCCACACAACAACAAACAAGCCAGCCCACGCTTACTGCGTAGGCGTTTGACTCATCTGCCCTTGTTGTGTTTGAAATTTCCCGATTTCTAAGACAAGGCTCGATAGCTAACGCTTATATCTTAATATGTAATTCTAATTTACTTTCTAACTCTATTCGTCTGTTTGATTAAAGATGCAAATTAAAGCATTTCCTGTATCTCTCATATAGAATCCGGCTTAAGAATAGAAATTAATTTAGCAGATTGACACTTCATTACCCGATTGTAGTATTCCCGATAGTTATCGAACTTTCGTTCTTTAATCTTGTCCGATAAGCAGAGTCTATCAAACTTCTCAAGAATTTGGCTTTTAAATGGACTGTTGTAAAAGGCATAGTGAATCTGGTATTTGTCCAGATAGTCACATTCCAAGTGCCAGTAGAAAGAAGGAGAAACAAAGTCGTGCATACTGATCTGTGCAGTTGGGTCATCTTTCTTCCTGTTAAACTCAAAGACTGTCCTCGCTGCTTCATCCGGTAATGTTGCGATCATCTTCTTTACCGACTTTAGTAAAGCATGATAAAAGTTCTCGATAGTTTCATTTGTTTGATGGTAGTACTTCGCGTACTTTGCTGCATGAATGTGGTTTTTCATCATTTCTTTATAAGCTAAAACTGTTAAGTAAATAGGTAGATATAGGGTGAAGACTAGCCTTTAAGAGAGCATTGAATGAGGTCTGCTACTAACCAATCTGCTTTCCACCAGAAGCCAAGGAAGCTGTAAACTGCAAAGTCATCGGAGTAGTTCGCTTCTTTATCGTAGTGTAAACCTTGCTCTTTAACAAATTGGAGGAATTCATCCATTTCAAGGATATGTAAGAATCGGACAGAGGCTAATTGTTCATCTTCTTTATAAGAATCATTCGGTAAGTCTTCTTTGAACTGCTCAATACCTCCCGGATACTTAAAAGCCAATACCATCTTAGGTATTATAAAGCTGTAGAATTCAAATAGGATCATAGCTAATTGTCTAATTTCTCCTGGACATCAATTGAAATGAAGTCATTCATTCCGTTAGCAAGACGATTGATAAAGAAGCTTTGAATGTTGGTAGGGTTGTTAATTCGGACGCAGTCTTCAATATTGTACTTGGTTGCATCAAAGGAGGTGTGTTTGAACAAATGTCGAAGTGCTCTATTGTACAATCTCGCTCCAAATCGGGTTAACGCTTCCTCGTCATAGGAGAAGTACAACATTCGATAACCCGCTCGATTTGTTGTTAAAATGATGTTCCAAAAGAAGCAAATGAACTCCTCGACCAGATTCGTGTTTCTGTCACTTTTTGCATGTTGAATCTTGATGTAGGTTCTGTATTTCATGCTTTCAAAAGGAGATAATAGGGTCTTGATTGATTGAGTAATAAGTCTGTAGGCTTTGTCAACCTCAGCGTTACGAACTTTTAAATCTTGCGCCAGTTGCAGGTCTTGATCTTGTGTTTTTACAGTCATTGCATTAAGTTTTAATGTGATTTGAATTGGAGAGAGATACTGAAAGAGACTTCTTACAGCAGTTGGCTTGTAAAGAATGTGGTTGAAATGGCAGCTTTTCTTTTTAAAAGCAAATGAGTTTTAGGAATTCAGGCATTAATCATAGAGAGATTATGTCAGGAATTATGGGTTGTGATATAAGGAGGTTTTTGAGGTGGGTAGCCGTCTCTTTAAGGTAAAGTCTCAGGTAATAATCTGTTTCCAATCGAGACGATGGCCGGGGTTGATTTCGTACTTACTTAGTCGGTTAAAGCTTAGAAGTGATTCTATACATACTTTGCTTGCTTATTCAGTATAAGGGAGGGATGGGTTCAGAGAGAGGGAGTAGAATTTTTATATATTTCAATACAGTGACAAGCTTTCTATTGTAACTCTATTTTTGCTTTTAAATAATTTATAAATGCGGTACAAGACACAAGCATAAATTTTGCATCTTCGAAAGTTATTTCTATATCATCTTCTAACATTGAATGACGAATTCCACCTGTGTCACTTGCATAACCATATATAGCATTGAACGCAGTTTTAAGAGATCCGTGAATATTATACTTTTTTTCAATTACAGCCAGTGCCTTTCCTAGCGTTGCTTTATCGTCACCTGTTACAATCTTACATAATGATTCAACCGCTGATATTGATTCTTTGATAGAGTTGCGATAATCAGGACTATCGCGATCTGAAAGAAACTCTAAAGAACAACTTAAGTGTGTAGACACAGATTTGTATCTGTCGGAATTTGTGATAGCTTCTTCAATTGAATCTAGCTCTTCTTGTTCAGTAATAGGAACAATAATATGGTCAAGTATTCTATAACCAGAAAGTTCTCTTTTTAAAGCAGAGTTGCACTCTTTATCAAAGTCAAGGTTATAAGATGATCCTAAATAAGAAAGAAATTCAATGAAATCGTACTTCTCAAACCATTCAGAATTATTAAAGTACCAATACATTAGATTTTCTAAAAAATCTTTAGATCCAGCAAAGTGGTCAGTTCGTTTATTAAAATACTCAATCCAAATAAACTTGCATACTTCATAATGTTCTGAAGTTGTCGAATTATAAGTCGATTTGCTAAACTGAGAAAAAAAGTTGTTGAGAATAACGTTCCATAACCTAATTTCCAATTGTTGATCAATCGATTCAATTTGTATTACTGATTTTATAGCTTTTTTTCCTATTCTTTCTGAGAAACGCATGTTTAAAAGTAGATTTTTACTTTTAAATAAGCAAAAGAGGTGCTTTTACCCAAAATGAGACAAAAAGGTGGATTAGCAGTAAAAGGAGTAAAACGGGTGTTTTAGTTAAATTGATTCAGCAACTTCTATCGATTCCATTTAAAAGCTGATGCTTTTAAAGAATAGATACCAACAGAACGCAAAAATCCCTTACCGCACCAGGTAAGGGATTACTCAAGTTATATGATAGACCTTCTAATGAAGTGATTGTTTTCACCCTTCTTTTGCAAGTTGTGTGCCAACAACATTAGCTTAAAGGTCTGTACTGAATGTATATGTGTGGAGGGGATATTATCCTGTTAAAATAAATGCACTTCAAATACTCTTAATTTTAATATTTTTATAGGATGAATTGGGATGCAATTAGCGGTTCTTGCGCTTTGATTGGTATCGGTTACTACCTATATCAGTTCCACTTCATACCTAGAGTTGAATTGAGAGAAATGAAAGTAAATTTACTTGCACACTTTAAATTGTCACAACGCTTAATTAATAACCTTATTGATCAGCTCGAGAATTATACATTTTCAAACCAATCTGTCGTATATTACTCTGCAGGAGTGACATTTGAATCGTATATTGCATATTTAAAGGATCTGAGGTCCAGAGAGCTTACCGATGATTTGTACAATAAGCTATTATCAATGAATCAGCTTTCAAAAGAAAATATCTCTTCTATGCTAACAGCTTTAGACAACCAAATTCTAAGCTTCAACCAATCGATAGCCTATTTTAATACTACATTCAACTACATTCCTAACCTAGAGAGGGAATAAAATTCCTCAATGGATGAATTCTTCAATACTAGAGAAATTGCCATCATTGTATGGTCTCTAATTGCTTTCGTTGCAACACTCTTTTCTAAATCAATGCGTAAATCGTATAGCGGATTGATAAACACTTTCTTTTCGACTCAGATAATCGTTGTATATGCGCTAATGCTGATGTATATAGGTGCAGTTATAATGTTCCTGATGTATATCAATTTTTGGAATAACAGCCTTTTAAAGGATACAATTAAGTGGGTGTTATTTGCAGCTTCTGTCACTCTCTTCCAGATAAACAAAAACTCTAAGAATAGGAACTTCTACACCCAAACGGTAAAACAAATATTCAAACTAACATTAATCGTCGAGTTCCTTACAGACCTGTATACTTTTAGTTTGATTAATGAACTATTGCTAGTACCAACAATTGTTCTGACAGGTGGAATAATGGCGTTTTCAGAAAAGAAAGAAGAACATAAACAAGTTTATTCACTGATTAGAAAAGCTTCGATAGCTTTTGGTACTTTAATCTTTAGTCGTACTATTTATATGACGTTTTCTCATTATGATATATTACTAACTACTTCAACCTTGCAAAGCTTCCTGCTCTCACCTATACTGACGTTAAGTCTATTACCCTTTATATATCTTCTTTCTATATACATGGCGTTTGAGGTGAACTTTACAACGATGAAGTATACATCGTTAGATAAAGATTTTGTAAATTATGCTAAAAGGCAAGCAATAAGACACTGGCTATTTGATAAAGAAGGTTTAGAACGATGGCAAAGACAATTGCGAATAATCACACCAGAGACCAAAAAGGCAATAGTTGAAAGTATATATGAGGTTAAAAAACGGCAGAAGAAAGAACGTAATCCTCCTGTTGTATCAATTGACGATGGGTGGTCACCCCATGCTGCGAATAAATTTTTAAATCCACCCTTACAAACCGGATTCTACGAGCCTGCGTTTTTTGACGATACCTGGAATGCGTTCTCCCACCTATTTTATGTAGGAGATAAATGGTTGTCAAATACAGTAGATTATCAAATATCAGGAAGCAGTACTACGGCCTATTCATTAGTACTGAAATTAACAGTCTTCACTCCAGAGTATGAACAATCCTTGTGCTTATACTATATAGAATTGGTTACACAATTGTTCAATGCTGCTTTAAACACCTCTGTTCCTCCTAATTTGTTAACAGCCGTGATTGAAGGTAAGAAATTTAAAAGCACGTTCCAAGGGCACAGGGTTTCATTCAAAAAAAACTATTGGGGAAATAGCTACAATAGCTATAACCTAATACTGTGCATTGAACATAAGGCAAAACCCCATTCCTGTTTTTAAGTACTAAAAACACTTGTCCTTCTCTGGTCAAGCCTTCTCAGTTACCTTATACGCGTAGAAACAGCATAGTAAGTACTTGCAGAAGTATGTGCAATTGACAAGAAAGTCTTATGAGTTGATATTTGTTATAGTAAGATGATTACAGGAAAGACTTCAATTCAATGCAAGTAAGTTGGAGTGATAGTTCGGCGTCGTTTAGGCGAAGCATTAATTGTCGTTTTATTCAATTTTACAAAATCAGACATTAGATCCAAAGGGAATTCCGATGCAAAATTTGCATTGTTTTAACCCCGATCTTTATAGTGAGATGATAGTAAAAGAAACAATAGGAATACAATTACAAGCATGCAGAACAAAGTAAGCTTTAAAGAAATAGACAAATTAGGTGAAGTAGTCACGACTTAATCTGACAGTTACGATAAAACGAGTAACTTCAAATCAGATTAAACAATGACAACACAAGAAAAAATCATCAAGAACAAGCT
>NZ_JBKOPS010000007.1:0-288367 GCF_047272945.1 Rubrilithobacter danxiaensis | reverse complement strand
AAAGTTTCTGATTGGAATGTATTTATAATAAATCCGTTGTATTTGATGGTAAAACTGCCCTCATAGGATAGTATTCGTACCTGTTAATTTTTCCTATAATCTTTACTATTTATCGTTTTTTTCTTGTTTATTTTTGAGTTTATTGTAATTATTTATCATATTTTTAAGTTTTTTAAACAAAAATTCGCTATAGATGATTTTTATTTTAATATTTGCTATGTAAAATCGGAAAATAATTCATATAAACTTAAAAATTAATAGAAATGAGTAAAATTACAACTAAACAAGTAGCCCCTTTTTTAATTCTGGCTGCTGTGGCTCTTACTGCCATTTTTGTTCCTGCTCTTCCTGATTTTAATGGAGGAGAAAAATACAATCCTTCAGATATCGCCTGGATAATTGTTGCTACAGCACTGGTGTTTTTAATGACTCCGGGTCTGGCATTTTTCTATGGAGGAATGGTTCACCGGAAAAATGTTATTTCAACGATGATTAAAAGTGTTGTGGCCGCAGGTGTAGTAAGCGTATTATGGATAGCGGTAGGTTTTAGTCTTAGTTTCGGCAAGTCTGTTGGCGGATTAGGGCTTATAGGTAATCCGTCCACTTTTGCCTTTTTTCAGGGTGTCAATTCGGGAGAACCGTGGAGTCTTGCGCCTACAATTCCCCTTACGTTGTTCGCACTTTTCCAGCTGATGTTTGCAATAATTACACCCGGTTTAGTTGTAGGAGCTGTTGCTGAACGTATACGTTTTACTTCCTACATTTTATTTATCGTTCTTTTCAGCTTGTTTGTATATGCGCCTCTCGCTCATTGGACCTGGTCGCCGGAAGGTTTTTTGTTTAAAATGGGCGTTCTTGATTTTGCCGGAGGAACAGTAGTGCATATTTCTGCCGGTTGTGCAGCTTTGGCAGGGGCGTTGGTGTTGAAGAGAAGAAAAGTTCATATGGAACATCGTGAAATTCCACCCGCCAATATTCCATATGTTTTAATTGGTACTGGCTTATTGTGGTTTGGATGGTTTGGTTTCAATGCAGGTTCGGCCTTAGGAGCAAATTCATTAGCGGTATCTGCTTTTGCAACTACCAATACTGCCGCCGCCGCCGCCGGATTATCCTGGATGTTTTTTGATGTAATCAGGGGTAAAAAACCATCTGTACTTGGTTTTTGTATCGGAGCAGTTGTTGGGTTAGTTGCGATAACTCCTGCTGCAGGCTTTGTAGCTATTCCGCAAAGTATCTTCATCGGTTTTGTCGCTGCAATAATTTCAAACCTCGCTGTTTATTATAAACAAAAATCTACACTTGATGATACGCTTGACGTATTTCCATGTCATGGATTAGGGGGTATGGTAGGTATGATCCTGACCGGAGTTTTTGCCACAAAAGCAGTAAATTCTGCCGGTAATGATGGATTGTTTTACGGCAATATCGAATTCTTTATTACGCAGTTAAAAGGTCTGGTCATTGTAGTTGCATATAGTTTTACGGCCTCATTCGCCATATTCAAATTAATAAATCTTATACAGCCACTCAGAGTAAGTTCAGAAGAAGAAGAACTTGGATTAGACGCCACACAGCACAACGAAAAATATGTTCAGGGAACTCTTCTTGTTAGCGATAACGGAATTATAGTAGAAAAAGAAGTTAAAGTTTTTGAAAGCAATCATGAATAATTAAGATTTAACCCCAAATCAAACCCCTTATTTAATAACCATAATTTATAGCAATGTTAAAAAAACTAACACTATTCATGCTGACGGCCGGAAGTGTATCTCTTGTAAAAGCGCAAGATTCGACTGCAACAACTTCCCCTTTAATGATTTCAGGCTCTGCAGATGCTTATTATAAGTATGATCTTTCAGGCTATATGCCGGGAAATATCGGAACAAGTTTTGCAAATGAAAATAATTCTGTTTCCCTTGGAATGCTTGACATTGCCTTAAAGAAGAATGTAAAAAAAGCATCCTTCGTGGGCGAAGTATCTTTTGGTCCAAGAGGCCAGTTTCAATCTTTACCTAATGGAAGCGGAAACACTGCAAATGCTGACAACAGTTTTCATATTCAGAATTTATACATGACCTATGCTTTTTCAGAAAAATTCTCTTTAACAGCGGGATACATGGGAACTTTTATTGGATATGAAGTAATTTCTCCGGCTGCAAATTTTAATTACTCTACATCTTACCTTTTTACAAACGGCCCTTTTCAAAACGCTGGTATAAAAGCCAGCTTTACATTTTCTCCAAAAGTGAGTTTAATGGTTGGGCTTTTTGATGACTGGAATACCTACCAGGACTTTAATGGTGTATCTGATTTTGGTGCTCAATTAGCATTAGCTCCGGCAGAAGGATGGAGCGCTTACTTAAATGTAATCACCGGAAAACCTTCGGGAACCGAATTTGATCTTACAACTGCTTATCAGATTTCAGAGAAATTTAAATTAGGATTGAATGCTGCAGACTATACCAGACCTGATGAAAGCGATGGCGGCTTCAGCGGAATTGCTTTGTATCCTCAGTTTTCAATTTCTGATAGCTTTGGAATAGGTTTACGGGGCGAGTATTTCAAAACAAAAGATGTAACAATAGCCGGAGCAACAACCGAGGGGTCTTCTGTCACTGCTCTTACTGTTTCAGCTAATATAAAAGCAGGCGGCCTCACTGTGATACCAGAATTCAGATTGGATTCCGGCTCAGATGAAAATTTCTTCAAGAAAAATCTCACAACGACAAAACAAGCCTCTCAATTTTTAATTGCAGTGGTTTATTCTTTCTGATTAATTTTAAGTTCAATATCCTGCAGGATTGGTTTCGTGACCAATTCTGCAGTTTTTGCTACTTACTTTATTGCACCATTTTATTGGCGCAAGCCGAACTTGCAAAAGCTTCGGGTTTAGCCTTAAATACAAATCCCATACTCAAAATGTATCCCATAGCCTCATGCAAAGCCTGGTTGGATTTAAACATAGGATTTGTGTTAATGTCTGCGTGAACCTCCAGGTCAACATCGTATAAGTCGAGCAGGTCACAAAGTGCATATGCAATTTCGATTGATTTTGAAACTTCTGTAAGCATCCGCTCTTTAATGCTCATTTTCTTTGAAGAACGCTCCTGGTGGATGAACATGAACCCGCCTTTTTTCTCTCTTAAAAAAACAATTACCGTTGCAAAATCAATAATTCCGCCTTTTACCTGCGAATCGGTGCCGATGCATACTTTTAATTTGTTGCCAAGCAAAGATTCCTTTTCTATTGCCTGCTCAACTTCTTCCAGGATGGGTCTGTGAATGGGTTCTCCACTAAATTTTTTCCAGGTCATATTTATAATCGGGTTAATGACCGTATTTTTACCAAATGGCTAAAATCTTTGAGGTCTTATAAAGATATAAGAATTTGAATTATAATAAACTCAAAGTCAGGTTATTTAATTGTTAACATTTCAACATTAACCTGAATTTTATTCTTACAGTTTTTAAATTTTATTCCGGGTTTACTTAAGAGAGGAAGAAAATTTTCCGGAAAAAAGAAGAGAGTGTTTTGCTGATAAATACGAAGCCGAAAGGCTTTTCGGCTTCGTATAAGTATGCATCTTTATTTCAAAGCTTTAGAACTAATGAAAGGTCTAAAAAATTATCCGATGAGTTTTTTGTATTTGATTCTTGTTGGGGCAGTCTGGCCAGTACGCTTTTTACGGTTTTCTTCATATTCAGAATAATTTCCTTCAAAAAAATATACCTGCGAATCACCTTCAAATGCTAAAATATGTGTACAGATGCGATCCAGGAACCAACGGTCGTGAGAGATAATCACCGCACATCCGCCAAAATTTTCCAGCGCTTCTTCTAATGCCCGCAGTGTATTCACATCGATATCGTTAGTAGGCTCATCCAGCAATAAAACATTCGAGCCTTTTTTTAATGTAATTGCCAAGTGAGCACGGTTTCGCTCCCCGCCAGAAAGTACACCTACTTTTTTTTGCTGATCAGCACCATTAAAATTAAATTTTGATACATAAGCCCTTGAATTCACAGGGCGGTTTCCTAAAAGGATGGTTTCCTGTCCATCGGTTATGTTTTCCCATACAGATTTTTCAGGATCCAAATCATTATGCAGCTGATCTACATATCCTAAAACAACGGTTTCACCTACACGAAAAGTCCCGGAATCCGGTTTTTCCTGCCCGGTAATCAGTTTAAAAAGTGTAGTTTTCCCTGCACCGTTGGGTCCGATTATTCCTACAATTCCTGCAGGTGGCAAGGAAAAATTCAAATTTTCAAAGAGGATTTTATCACCGTAAGCTTTAGAAACATTTTGAGCTTCAATTACAATATTCCCTAAACGAGGGCCGGGCGGGATGAATAGTTCCAATCTTTCTTCTTTCTCCTTCGATTCTTCCGTAGCAAGTTTTTCATAATTAGATAAACGTGCTTTTGATTTGGCATGACGTGCTTTTGGAGCCATTCTTGCCCATTCCAACTCCCTTTCAAGTGTTTTTTGTCGTTTGCTTTCTGTTTTTTCTTCCTGAGCTAAACGTTTTGCTTTCTGCTCAAGCCAGGAGGAATAATTGCCTTTCCATGGAATACCTTCGCCACGGTCAAGTTCCAGTATCCATCCGGCAACATTATCAAGGAAATAACGGTCGTGTGTTACTGCTATTACGGTTCCCTCATATTGCTGTAAATGCTGCTCAAGCCAGTCAATTGATTCAGCATCCAGGTGGTTGGTAGGCTCGTCAAGCAATAAAACATCCGGTTCCTGAAGTAATAAACGACATAATGCCACTCTTCTGCGTTCGCCGCCTGACAAGGTGGCGATTTTCGAATCAGGATCAGGAGTCCTTAGGGCATCCATCGCTCTTTCTAATTTTGAATCAAGCTCCCAGGCGCCTGTTGAATCAATCTTATCCTGCAATTCACCCTGTCTTGCCAGCAGTTTATCCATTTCATCCGGATTTTCATAAACTTCAGGCAAACCAAATTTTTCGTTGATCTCTTCGTATTCCTTTAAAATAGCGGTAATTTCAGCAACGCCTTCTTCCACAATTTCCCGAACTGTTTTTTCGGGATCCAATTCAGGTTCCTGTGCCAGGTATCCAACACTAAAACCAGGTGAAAACACAACTTCTCCCTGATAGGATTTGTCTAATCCTGCTATTATTTTTAATAAAGATGATTTTCCTGAACCATTTAAACCTATTACGCCGATTTTTGCACCGTAAAAAAATGATAGGTAAATGTTCTTTAAAACCTGTTTTTGAGGAGGGTAAATCTTATTTACCCCAGCCATTGAAAATATTATTTTTTCGTCTGCCATTTTTTCTTGAAGGGTGAAGGGCAAATATCGTTAAATTGGTAAGATTGGAGTAATTTTTGTTACCTTGTTATTGTTAACAACATTTTCCACCCGAATGGCTCAATTGTTGATAATTTGTTATACACATTGCCCATAAATTGATGAAACAAATTAATAGATTAGGGCGTTCAACACGAAGAAAGGTTTATAAATGGAAGCTAAATTTTCACCACGTGTCAAAGACGTAATTTCTTATAGCAGAGAGGAAGCATTACGGTTAGGGCATGACTATATCGGCACCGAGCATTTATTGCTTGGCCTTATCCGCGAAGGAGACGGCATGGCAATCAAAATATTAAAAGCTTTGGGAGTTGATACTGTACGTTTGCGCCGGTCGGTAGAAGATGCTGTAAAAGGCACGTCAAGCACAACAGTTAATCTGGGAAACATCCCATTAACCAAACAAGCAGAAAAGGTTCTTAAAATTACATATCTGGAAGCTAAAATATTTAAAAGCGATGTAATTGGCACCGAACACTTGTTACTGTCCATCCTGCGGGATGATGATAATATTGCATCGCAGATTTTATTGCAGTTCAATATTAATTACGATGTTTTTAAAGCAGAAGTAGAGCAAAACAAAGAAGGATTCCGCGATGAACTTCCGGGTTCGGCAGCCGGCGATGATGATTTCAGGGAAGAAGAGTCTTTCAGCCAGCCTAAAAAAGTATCCGACATTAAATCTAAAACTCCAGTTTTAGATAATTTTGGTCGCGATTTAACAAAGGCAGCCGAAGAAGGAAAACTGGATCCTATTGTTGGGCGGGATAAAGAAATTGAGCGGGTTTCTCAAATTCTGTCACGCCGAAAAAAGAACAATCCTATATTAATAGGAGAGCCCGGAGTAGGTAAATCTGCTATTGCAGAAGGTTTGGCTCTGCGTATTGTTCAAAGAAAAGTATCCCGCGTACTATTTAACAAAAGGGTAGTAACTCTTGATCTGGCTTCATTGGTTGCCGGAACAAAATACCGGGGACAATTTGAGGAGCGAATGAAAGCCGTTATGAACGAGCTGGAAAAATCTCCTGATGTAATTCTTTTTATTGACGAAATTCATACAATTGTAGGAGCAGGCGGAGCTTCAGGTTCACTGGATGCATCTAATATGTTCAAACCTGCTTTAGCAAGGGGCGAAATTCAATGTATTGGTGCTACAACACTTGATGAGTACCGCCAGTATATAGAAAAGGACGGAGCGTTGGATCGCCGTTTCCAAAAAGTAATGGTAGAGCCTGCTTCTCCTGACGAAACAATAGAAATTCTTAACCGGATTAAAGAGAAATACGAGGAACATCACGGTGTTACTTATACAGAGGAAGCCATTAATGCTTGTGTTACTTTAACATCCCGTTATATTACCGACAGATTTTTACCTGATAAGGCGATTGATGCTTTAGACGAAGCAGGCTCAAGAGTGCACTTAACCAACATTCACGTTCCTCAGAATATCATTGAAATTGAGCAGAAGATTGAGGAAATTAAAGTTGAGAAAAATCGGGTAGTTCGCAGTCAGAAGTATGAAGAAGCTGCAAAGTTGAGAGATACAGAAAAACATTTACTGGAAGAACTGGAAAGGGCTAAAGGCGAATGGGAAGCTGAGACTAAAACCAAACGATACACGGTAACGGAAGATAATGTTGCGGAAGTGGTTTCGATGATGACAGGAATCCCTGTTCAGCGGGTAGGACAAACAGACAGCCAGAAATTACTGGCTATGAACGAAACTATCGGCGAAAAGATCATTGGTCAAAGCGAAGCGATAAAAAAACTTACAAAAGCAATTCAGCGTACCCGTGCAGGATTAAAAGATCCTAAAAAACCAATTGGTTCATTCATTTTCTTAGGCCCTACAGGTGTTGGTAAAACAGAACTCGCCAAGGAACTTGCCCGCTTTATGTTTGACAGCGAAGATGCGCTGATACAAATTGATATGAGCGAATATATGGAAAAATTTGCCGTATCCAGATTGGTTGGTGCTCCTCCGGGATATGTTGGATATGAAGAAGGTGGACAATTGACCGAGAAAGTTCGTCGCAAACCGTATTCTGTAGTATTACTGGATGAAATTGAAAAGGCGCACCCGGATGTTTTCAATATCTTATTACAGGTATTGGATGAAGGACAATTAACAGACAGCCTGGGCCGTAAGGTAGACTTCAGGAATACGATTGTAATCATGACTTCTAATATAGGTGCCCGTCAGTTAAAAGACTTTGGACAGGGAGTTGGATTTACAACTTCTGCTAAAGAACTGCAAGCTGATACGCATTCAAGAAGCGTGATTGAAAATGCGCTGAAAAGAGCTTTTGCGCCGGAGTTTTTGAACCGTATTGATGATGTGATTGTATTTAATTCTCTTAGCAGAGAAGATATCTTCAAAATTATTGATATCGAGTTACAAGCTTTATTTACACGCGTTCACAGTTTGGGTTACGATATTGGTCTTACTGATACAGCAAAAGATTTTATTGCTGATAAAGGCTATGATTCTCAATTTGGTGCACGTCCTTTAAAACGTGCTATTCAGAAATACCTCGAAGATCCGATTGCAGAAGAGATACTGAAAGGCGAGCTTGCCGAAGGTGATACCATGGAAGTTGATTACGATAAGGAAAAAGATGAAATCAAAATTTCAGGTAAAGCCAAAGGAAAAAAGAAAAAAGAGGCCCGCTTGCCTGACGGACAGGAAAATAAAGAAGAGTAATAAAAATAAGTTTGAAAAAAGGCCATGGTGTGCAACCATGGCCTTTTATTTTTCGTCTGTATTATATTAGAACTAATATTTCAATTATGAAAAGAACTCTTTACCTGATAATGCTACCTGTTATTTTGTTGGTTGCTTCCTGTCAGAAAACTGAATATGTCGTTCCGAACAGAACAATTTTAACTACAATTCAACCGGGAAGCTGGATTTCCTCTAATAATGGAAGAACTTCAAAAGCTGCAATTTCTGTTCCTGAAATTAATACTGATTTCAACGAATATGGCGGAGTATTGGTATTTATATCTTTCGGAACTGTTGAATATGAAGCTATTCCCCAGGTTTATAATGGTATTTCCTACAGATACACAACAGCTCCTTTACAAATCGTAATTACAATTGAAAATTCTGACGGTTTAGGAACTGTTTTACCTCCCGGTGATCCTATGGATGTTAAAATTATACTGGTAGATTCAAATTAAGGCTGATAATCTATAGGAAGCAATTCCGGTATTTTTCCACGGTCGGCCCAGGAACCTTCAACCACTATGCTTTTCGGATCTGTTATAATTCCGTTAGGGTCAAAAAAAGCATATTTATTTTGTAATGAAATAATAGAAACAGGGTAGTTCGACATTTCAATAGGTCTGTAAACAGAAAGAGAAACTTCTTTTTCTGTTTTATTTATATAAACTATGTACAATAGATGATCGAATGCCAAGGCGAGCAGAGAAGGATTATCAGTTTTTCTTACGAAATCAGAAAGGGGTAAAGGGTCTTTAACAAGATATTGAGCAGCTTTTCCTGTTTGCGGGTCTTTCGATTTTCGGATTAAGGTACGCGTAATAAAACCTTCTGCTGTAAGCCTGTTTTGCCATATTGAACGAAAAAAGTGCATACTGGAACCGTAATAAGCCTCTTTTCTGTTTTTCATCCAGCGTTTGTGTTGCGCATCTGTTCCTTTGAGTTCTTCAAAAAGTGTTGGCCCCTCGTAATATGTATATCCCGCTTTATAGTCTCGTTGAAAATCGTTCAGCAATATTTTCAATCGATAACCTAAAGCCCTGTTTTCTACAATTAAAAATTCAGATGAAGAGGCTTCCAGTTTATTGCTGATTTCAGAATAAGCAACATCAATAATATCAGGATTTATGATTTTGCATTGGGGTGCGAATTTAGAAGTACCTAAAAATTCCCTTTTAAACATCTCAAGGTTTCTTCCACGATTTTTATCGGGGCGAACGATAACTGCCTCAAGTGCAATAGCTTTTGGACTGATTTCAAGCAGAAGTTCTATTTTTTCTTTTGCAACAGTTACTGTTTTACTTAAGGTTTGATATCCGATACATGAAACGACTAAATTATACTGTCCGGCAGCGATTTTTGATAATTTGAATAGTCCCTGTTCGTCTGTTTTTGTTGATAGCGATGCTCCGTTTAAAAATACAGTAGCATTTGATAACGGTTTTTTTGTTTCAGTGTCTGTTACTTTTCCTGATATCAATCCTTGTGCGTATAAAGTAAATGATACGAAAAAGAGGAGAATGTATGAAACAAGAATCTTCATTATAATCAACTAAATATTTAGTTAAATATAGGAAATAAAAAAGAGGTATAAAACCTCTTTTATTTTATAGCTATTATGTTATTGCTCAATTCCAAACTTCTGCATAACTTCTGTGCTTACTCCGGTTGAAGAATATCCGCCATCGTGAAATAAGTTTTGCATAGTAACCATACGGGTTAAATCAGAAAATAAGGTAATGCAATAATCAGCGCAAGATTCAGCGTCAGCATTTCCAAGAGGGGAGATGGCATTTGCGAAATCATAAAAATCACCAAATCCTTTAATACCAGTCCCTGCTGTAGTTTTTGTTGGAGACTGAGAAACAGTGTTGATACGAACTTTCTTTTCTACACCGTAATGATATCCAAAGCTGCGGGCAATGGATTCAAGCATTGCTTTAATATCTGCCATATCTGTATAAAAAGGGTAAGTACGCTGGGCCGCCATGTAGGTAAGTGCAACAACACTTCCTCCTTCGTTAATAGCATCCAGTTTTTTTGCCACACTAAGCATTTTATGAAGAGATAAAGCAGAAACATCAATTCCTTTCATAAAATACTCATAGTTTGACTCGGTATAGGGAACATTTTTACGAATGTTAACACTCATTCCTATTGAATGCAGAACAAAGTCAATCTTTCCTCCTAAAACTTCCTGCGATTGTGTAAATAAATTAGCAAGATCCTCTACGTTAGTTGCATCGGCAGGAATAATCTCAGAATTTGTTTTTTCTGCAAGTTTTTTTATTTCTCCCATTCGCATTGCAATGGGAGCATTGGTTAAAACGAATGTAGCTCCTTCTTCATGTGCTTTTTCGGCTACTTTCCAGGCTATAGAATTTTCATCTAAAGCGCCGGTTATAATGCCGCGTTTCCCTTTTAATAAGTTGTATGCCATATTTAAAATTTAAAGGTTTTGATATTCAAAGGTTGTAAAAAAATCTTATCCGTTGATAATAATTATTTATGCTGTAAGTAATTCCCTTGCATGCTGTAGCGCAAATTCTCCCGGATTTTCTCCGCTCAGCATTTTTGCAATTTCGGTAACACGTTCATTGGTAGTTAATAATTTTATGTTACTTCGGGTTTTTTCATCCTGTTCGTCCTTATACACCTGGTAGTGCGCTTTACCTTTACTTGCAATTTGAGGTAAATGAGTTATTGCTATCACCTGCATGTTTTCAGTAAGTTTTTGCATGATATTACCCACACGCAAAGCTACTTCACCTGAAATTCCCGTATCAATTTCATCAAATATTATGGTAGGAAGAGCGGTATGTTTTGCTATGAGAGATTTAATACTCAGCATGAGCCGCGAAAGTTCACCACCTGATGCAACTTTATTCATAGGTGCAGGTTCCTGACCCTTATTAGCGCTGAATAAGAACCGAATATGATTTCTTCCATTCTGATTTAACTGATCTTCGGGAAGCAGGACGTTTTCAATTTTCAGAATTGCGTTCGGCATTCCAACTTCTTCTAAAAGCTGTTTTACACGTTCTTCAATACCAGGAATTACTTCGTTCCGGCTTGCAGAAAGGGTTTCAGACTGAACAAGCAATTCTGCCAGTAGCTCTTTTACTTCAGCATCCAGGTTTAATATTTCTTCTTCATTGTTTTGTATCAAACCGAGCTTTTCAGAAAGGTCATTATAAATTGTTATCAGATCTGTAACGGTAGTAACACGATGTTTTTTCTGCAGGTTATAAATTACAGTTAAACGTTCATTGATTTCTGTTAATCTTGCTTCGTTAAAATGTATTTGCTGTTCCAGGAGTTCAATTTCAGAACTGATATCTTTAATTTCAATAACAGCACTCTTTAGTCGTTCCGCCAGTTCATTTATGTTTTTCTGAAATTTTTCTGCCTGCTGCAGCTGGTTGAGAGCTTCTTTTAGTTGTAATAAAGCCGACTGATCCTGCTCATTTAAAATAGCGTTTGACGTTAGGAGGCTGCGTTTAATTTCTTCCGCATGAGTTAATACTTCTAATTCCTGTTCTAAAACATCCTGCTCATCTTGAAACAGATTTGCTTTCTCAAGTTCGTCAAACTGAAACTGGTAATAATCCTGATCCAATTTCGCCTGATCTCTTTTTGCAAGTAATTCCTTAAGCTGGGCAGCTGCTTTTTTATACTTCTTATACGTTTCCTGGTATTGCCTTAGTAGTAAATTATGTCCCGCTAAGGTATCTACAACCAATAACTGAAAGTTTTCATCGTTAATTTCTAAGGTAGCATGCTGCGAGTGAATATCTATCAACTGCTCACCCAGTTGTTTCAACGTGCCTAAATTAACAGGAGTATCGTTAATAAAGGCCCGAGATTTTCCTTCCGATGTTATTTCACGCCTCAGTACCGTTTCCTCTTCATAATCCAGTTCATTGTCTTTAAAAAAGTCATGCAGGTTGTATTCTTTTATTTTGAATACACCTTCAATAATGCATTTCTTTTGCTGGTTGAAAAAATATTTACTTTCAGCCCGCTGGCCAAGAATAAGGGACAAAGCACCCAGAATTATAGATTTACCCGCACCGGTTTCTCCTGTTAAGATGTTCAGCTCGTTAGAGAATTCAATATTAAGATTATCAATTAAGGCGTAATTATTAATAATAAGTCTATTGAGCATTTCTGTATAATTTGTACTACCTGCGTTTTTTAAGCGCTTCGTATTTAGAAATATTCGCAGGATCCAGCGAACTGAGTAAGCTGAGTGTTTTTGCTCTTTCTGAAGATTCTGTCTGTTCCAGGATATTGACTAATTCTTCAGCTTTTGCTGTAAAAAATAACTGGCTAAACATAGAGCCCTGCTTTTGTTTATCCACTTTCTGAAGTTTAGGAAGTGCATCAAAAATTTGTTTCCGTGACTTGTCAATATTTTCAGCCATTAGGTCTAAACCATTCCGATGGTATTCATACAGAACTTCTCTAATTGGGATATACGTTTTATTGGTCAAGTTTTCTGTCAGCCAGTACCTGTTCTTTAACCCTTCAAATGCTTTCCAACCGGAAAAACCGCTGTTTTGCGCATTGTTAACAATGGCTTGCGCTTTCCCATAATAAAAAGTTCCCCCATATTTTGAAAATGTATCGTAATCCAATCCAACAATTACATAAGCATAATAAGCTAAAAGCGAACTTAAATTGCTGATAAAGTTTTGATCGGAGAAATCGAGTGGCTGTCCTTCTGCGTAGTTGAAATTAAAGTTATTATCACTCAAATTTAAAATAGTAGTATTGTAGGTGGTATTGAAAACCGGTCGGCTGGATTGAATTTGAGCTTCGGCCTTAAAGTTTGAAGAGCCGTCCCATTCGGTGATGTTGATGATAAAATTACAATCTATACGCTCTTGCGGCTGGAAATTATCTGTACTCCACTTCCGGTTATTTAAATAATCACGAATAGAATTTTCAAGTACATCCAGTACTCTTTTATTGGTATTCTGAATTTGAGGAGATAAGATTTGCACACGTGCGTTCAGGTCTTGCGCTCTTGAACTAAGCGAAAGAAAAATAAACAGAGTTAAAAAAAACGTGCAAATCTTCATTTTATTAAATCTACTATTTTCCCGCAAATATCAGCTGCTACTGCTGTTTTTAATTTTAAAGGATAGCTTTCTTTTTGGAGATATTTGTCAATAATTGTTACCTTATTGTAATCTCCTTTAAAGCCTGCACCTTCATCTTTTAAAGAGTTAAGTACGATAAAATCAAGGTTCTTTTTCTGCAGTTTTTTAATCGCGTTAGCTTCCTCATTTTGAGTTTCGAGCGCAAAACCGACTAAAATCTGATTGTCTTTTTTTGCCTCGCCCAGCCTGGAAAGAATGTCGGTAGTTTTAACCAGTTCAATGCCAAACTCAAAGGCATCTTTTTTGATTTTTTCTTCAGAAAATACTTTGGGTTTGTAATCGGCTACTGCCGCCGCCATTACAGTAATGTTTGTTTGCGGAAAAAGCTCCATCACCTCGCTGTGCATTTCGTCAGAAGAAGTAATACTTATTCTTCGTATAGCTGAATTAGTTAGATGAGGTGTTCCCGGCCCTGCAATCAGTGTTACTTCAGCACCCATTGATGATAGCTGTTCGGCAATGGCAAAACCCATTTTTCCGGAAGAATGGTTGCCAATAAACCGTACCGGATCAATAGCTTCATAAGTAGGGCCTGCTGTTACAAGGGCTTTCATCCCTTTTAAAACTGCTTTCTTTTCAAATTCGTCTTTCAGGAACTGAACAATCTCTTCCGGTTCAGCAAGTCTTCCTTCACCTGTTAAACCGCTGGCAAGCTCGCCATAAGCAGGTTTTATTACTGTATGATATTTTTGAAGACATTCGATATTTTGGCGGGTAGCAGGATGCTGCCACATATCCAGATCCATCGCAGGAGCCAGATAAACAGGGCATCTTGCTGAAAGATAAACAGCTGTGAGCAGATTGTCACAAATTCCTGCAGCAAATTTAGCAAGTGTATTGGCGCTTGCGGGTGCAACAAGCATAAGATCAGCCCAGATTCCAAGCTCTATATGATTGTTCCAATCACCG
The DNA here is from genome assembly GCF_047272945.1 of Rubrilithobacter danxiaensis. Taxonomy (NCBI): domain Bacteria; kingdom Pseudomonadati; phylum Bacteroidota; class Sphingobacteriia; order Sphingobacteriales; family Sphingobacteriaceae; genus Rubrilithobacter; species Rubrilithobacter danxiaensis. Next base: position 274,215 of record NZ_JBKOPS010000007.1, on the reverse strand, counting down.
GAGTCTGACTTGTAATCTACTAATACAGGATTTTGAGAAAGGGTAGAAAGCGTTAAAGGAGTAATGAAACCGGTTGCCTCCTTTGTCATAATAACTTTGACATTTGCGCCAGCTTTTACCAATAAACGGGTTAGAAATGCTGCCTTATAACTGGCAATACTGCCACAAACGCCAAGTATTATCTTTTTTCCTTTAAGCATAAATTATGCTCAAATATAGGACAAAATTACTGTTGTTCTTTAGCCGGATTACGGTGGTAAACTTTATCGTTTAAAAACTCATCAATTGCAATTAGAGTTGGTTTGGGCATACGTTCGTAATGCTTAGAAATCTCTATTTGTTCGCGATTTTCAAAAACCTCCTCCAGATTGTCATTTGAAGATGCAAATTCTGATAGCTTGTTATGAAGTTCTTCTTTCATATTGGCTGCTATTTGATTTGCACGTTTTGAGATAACTACGATAGATTCGTAAATGTTATCAGTTTTTTGATCCAGCTGACGCACATCGCGGGTAACGGTTGTAGTTGGAATCGTATTTTTATTGTTATTGCTCATTTTGAGTGGTTTTATTTTCTGTTTCTTCTTTATTTTCTTTTTCTTGTTTGGTAGAAGCAGGATTAGCTGCAAGGATTTTTTTTACTTCGGCAAGGTCTTCTTCAGATGTTTTCTTAAGATCAACCACATCTTTAAGATACTTGCTTGTCGGATATTTTTCAGTAAAATCATTCGACATCACAATTACCTCACCATACCGTTCCTCCTGTCTTACTTCTAAACTGTTTTTTGCATACTGGTATTGCGATTGAATGGAAAGATATTCCATTTCTTCCGCATATTTTGTATCGGGATAATCTCTTAAAGCGTTTCTGAAAGCTATAACGGCAGATTTATAATCACCGATATCGAAATAAAGCTTGGCGTTATAAAAAGCCTTTTTTTCTAACTTGTCCCTCAAATCATCAATAAGCTTACTTGCTTCAGCAACCCGTTCGCTTTTAGGATATAAGTTGATAAACAACTGTAACGACTCAATCGCCTTTATAGTGTTTTCCTGATCAAGCGAATATTTTGGAGACTCCAGGTAATAGCAGTAAGCAGCCATATACCGGCACTCTTCTGCTTTTGGGCTGCTGGGATAGGTGTCGGCAAAAACTTTAAACTGGTAACGTGCAGTGGTATAATCTTCTAACTTGTAATTAGTATAAGCAAAGTAGTAGGAGAGGTCTTCTGCTTCTGTACGCCCCCTGTAGCGCTGCATCAGATCATCAAAAAGCAATAAAGCTTTGCTGTAACTTTTCTTGTTATATAACCGCAATGCTTCCTGGTATTTTTTACCGGTATCATTACTTAACCTTATTTTTTCGAATTTACTTTTACAGCCGGCTGATATCAATAGAAGTATGGATAATGCGTATGCTGCCAGTTGTTTATTTTTAAACATTTTGCAAAGATAGTTTAAATAGCGTTAATCGTCAATTAATTAAATTACGACCGAAAATATATAATTTGGGCTGAATAGGAGAGGCTTTAACAATCTTTAACAATTAACTGTATTTTTCTTTAAATACCGGGGATGTGAATATCTTTAAGCCCCAATCTGTATCCCCGAAATGAACAGAATAGACCGATTATCAGCGATATTGATTCAATTACAATCTAAGAGAGTAGTGAAAGCCAGAGATATATCTGAACGTTTTGAAATTAGTTTGCGAACTGTTTATCGTGATATTCGGGCGCTTGAAGAAGCCGGTATCCCGCTTATCGGTGAAGCAGGAACAGGATATTCACTTTCGGATGGGTATCGCCTGCCTCCTGTAATGTTTAACAGGGAAGAGGCCCTTGCTTTTCTGACTGCTGAAAAACTTGTTGAAAAACTAACCGATGATGGTTTAAGTGCCACCTTCAAATCAGCGATGTATAAGATTAAAGCCATACTTCGCACCGGAGAAAAAGATCTTTTGGAACAGATTGATTCTCATATTGAAGTATTAAAAAGCAGGCCTCAGGTGCAGCGCAATTTAGACCTGAACTTATTGCAAACCATTTTACAGAGTATTGCAGAAAAGAAAGTAATGTCACTGGATTACTTTACACACTGGCGTCAGGAGAATACAAAAAGGTTTATTGAGCCTGTAGGAACCTTTTATTTAGACAGGTACTGGCATCTGATTGCTTTTTGCCATCTTCGGAATGACTACCGTGATTTCAGATTGGATCGGGTTTCGCGATTAAACTTAACTTCAGATTCTTTCCGGCAAGATCACCCACCTTTAAAAAAGTATCTTCAGGAATTGTACAGGGAGCGTGATTTGCAGGAAGTAGTAATATCGTGCAACAGGCAGATGCACAAATACCTGGATGAGCAGAAATATTACAATGGCTTTGTATCTGAAATTCAAAATGGTGACAAGGTTGATATGACTTTTTTTACCGCCTCCCTCAGTCATTTCGCCCGCTGGTTTTTAATGTTTGGAGACCAGGCATGTATTATAAAACCAGTGGTCTTAAAAGAAAAAGTAAGAGCATTGATCGATAAAATTTCTTCTGATTTATAATTATTCTTCACTTATTCCTTGTGTTTCAAACCCGGAACCAGAATATTGGTATCAGAAAGCCAGTCGGCCATACGTTGTTTCCATGTACTTATGGAATTTAGTTTAGAACGTTCGCCCATATTGAAGCCATGGCTGCCCTGTGCATAAATATGGGCTTCGACCGGAACTTTTGCCTTGTGAAATTTTTCTAAAAGTGTTATTGATGAAATAGCACAGCACGGATCGTTAACGGCGGCAACTAAAAACGCAGGCGGAGCATCTGATGAAACAGAATCCGGAATGCCTAATGGGCCGGGATAAATAAGCATCTGAAAATTTGGCTTTCCGTTTACCCTGTCAACAGGATCTTTCGCTTTCGGATTGCCGTCTCCCCGAGCGTAAGCTACCATTGCTACCACTTCTCCTCCAGCAGAAAATCCAAGCATTCCAATACGTGACGAATCAATGTTCCATTCTTTAGCCCTGCTTCTTACCAAACGCATAGCCCTGTAAGCATCTTCCATCGGATGCTTGTCTAAGGAGTATGGAGAACCCTCTTCACGACTTAAACGGTATTTCAAAACAAAAGCGGCAACACCCAGGCTGTTTAAGTACTTTGCAGGATTTACGCCCTCTGCATTAAAAACCAGTTCACGATGACCTCCTCCCGGGCATATTATTACAGCAGCACCGGTAGCCTTTTCTTTTGGAGGAAGGTAAACAGTAAGCGATGGATTATTGATGTGCTTAACCCAGTAATCTTTTGCCTGTTCGGGTTCGTTTTTTAGATTTTCAAAACCGGGAGCACCATCTTTCCACAAAGGAATTACTGTTTGTGCAAAATCTGGAACCGTAACAGATACTAATATCAGAAATAAGAAAAGTGCCTTTGACTGCATGGTTTAATAGTTGGATAACAGCTTCTGTTTATTTTTTATTAATTGTTAATCCCGGCCAGTTATCCGTTCTGAAAGGAGAGGCGGGAAGATCTGCTCCGTTATAAAGATTAGCATCCGGGTTATCAGCCCACGCATAACGAACAGCAACGGGGCTTTTAACCTGATCACTTGAAACTATTACTTCATTTCCTTTAATTTTTGCATCTGCCCAATAAAACTTATGATCCGCTCCGGCGACAGCAAACCCTTTTAGTTTACCACCTTCTTTGATTTTTAAACCATTGCCTGTATGCGTAAATGATAACCGAATTTTATCACCCACTACTTTCATCGACTGATACATGGGGCCCGAAAAAGGAATTTTTTCTCCATATATTTCTGCCCTTGCAATAAGTGCAAGCCTTCGGCCAACTTCCTGTTTGTTTTTTGGATGAATATCTTTTGCCTCGCCAATATCAATTGCTACAGCCATTCCCGTATTTGACAAAGAGAGTGTTGCTTTCTGCGCTTCCCGCAATTCAGCCCATTCCGATTCTGCTGGTTGTTCTTTTTTATCCATAAAATTAGCCAACTGAACAAAGTAAAAAGGAAAGTTGCCGCGGTTCCAGTTTTTCCGCCAGTCATTAATCATCAGAGGGAAAAGTTCCTTGTACTGGTATGCACGACTGGCATTACTTTCTCCCTGGTACCAGATCACGCCGCGGAAGGCATATGGAATTAAGGGGTGTATCATCGAGTTGTACAAAACCGTTGGCCTGTTAGGCCCGCCTTCTGGAGAATAAGGCATTGCATCGATCTCACTTGCAGCAATGCTTACCTGGTATTTCCAGTCTCCCGTCAGACTAATTTTCTCACCGCTTGAATTTTTTATAAATAGCTGATCCGGTGATCCGTAAATTCCTCCGCCTCCGCTTCCATCAAATACTTGTACCGCAATTGTATTTTCTCCTGCTTTAACTTCGCCGGCCGGAATCGTATATACGCGGGCTTTATCATAGCCTTGCGTGCGGCCAATTTCTTTTCCATTGAAAAAAGTAACATCGTTATCATCTATCGGCCCTAAACTTAAGGTTAGTTCTTTATCTGACCAGCTTTGTGGAATAGTAACCTTTTTTCTGAACCATACCAACCCGTCAAAATCCGTTAGTCCTTCTTTTTCCCACAATTCAGGAAGGTTCATCGTTTTCCAGGCAGAGGCATCAAGATTGGAAGTCGCCCACAACGCTTTTCCATCTTTATACCCCGGATCTTTTGCTGTTAGTTTTTTATTCCATGCTTCTAATTGTACCTCGAATTTCTTTCGAATATTTTTCTCAAAATCAGGGTCGTTCTGCATTTCTTCAACTGCTTGGGCAAACTCAGGCATTTTCTTAAGTGAAGGACCGCTTGTCCAGGCTTCAGCAATAGTTCCTCCCCACGAAGTATGAATCAGGCCGATAGGAACATGTTTACTTTCATAAATGTTTTTTGCAAAGAAATAGGCAACGGAAGAAAAGCCAGGTATTGTTGCCGGCGAGCAAACCTGCCAGCTATCAGCGTCTACCTTTACATTTTTCAAGGGCTTAATACTGGTAGCTTTTTGTACCTGCAATAAACGTATTTCCGGGTAATTTGCAGCAGCAATCTCCTGCTCGTAATTTTTTATTTTACCCCAGCCCGCCAGAGGCATTTCCATGTTTGATTGCCCTGAACACACCCATACTTCACCGATCAGAATATTGGATAAAGTAAGTGCATCCCCATCATCAAACGTAACTGAATAAGGGCCGCCATAAGCAGGAGTGCTGACGGTAACTTTCCAGTTTCCTTTATTGTCTGCCTTTGCTGTGTATTTTTTATTATTCCAGGAGGTGAAAACATTAACTGTTTTGTCAGGTGCTGCACTTCCCCATAAAGGCACCTGGTCTTTTTGTTGTAATACCATGTTATTGGTAAAAAAAGCGGGTAATATAACTTTAGCTTCAGAAGTATCAGCGATTAATGAAGCGCCGAGAAATAACAGGGCGGAAAAAAATCTGGCTTCTTTTTTTTTCATAAATATTTCCTGTGGTTTTTAACGATAAGTATAGTATGCCAATATAAATAATTTCCTAAAAAAAGGATAAACCAAGTTCGCTTTGTTTGAAAGAGCAACAGAAAGCATTTAAAAACAAATAGCAGGAAACAATACTTAAAGATACAGTAGCTGTAAATTTAGTATTATGGACAAAGCGACAGAAAAAAGACTTGTTAAACGACCGCTCAATAAAAAAACTGTTGTTATTACCGGGGCATCCAGCGGAGTGGGACGAGCTGCGGCATTGGAATTTGCACGTAAGGGCTCAAACTTGGTTTTGGCTGCCCGACGGATGGACGCACTTAATGAACTGGTTGAAGAGTGCATCAGTCTTAATTCAAACGCGATAGCAGTTGAAACAGATGTAACAGAAGCTGCGGCATTGAAGGAGTTAGCAAGAGCAGCGGTTAACTTTGGAGGAAGTATTGATGTCTGGATTAACAATGCAGGAGTACTGGCCACAGGGGGCTTTGAAGATACTCCGGTAGAAGTACATGAGCAGGTTCTCAAGACTAACTTATTGGGATACCTGTACGGCGCACATGCGGTAGTTCCCTATTTTAAAAAACAAGGTTATGGTATCCTTATTAATAATATTTCGGTTGGAGGATGGATTCCTACACCTTATGCTGCCGCCTATACAGCAAGTAAATTTGGTTTAAGAGGTTTTTCTGAAGTGCTGAGAAGCGAGCTTGCTAAATCACCTTTCATTTATGTGTGCGATCTTTTTCCGGCTTTCCTGGATACACCAGGGATACAACATGCAGCAAATTATACAGGAAAAGTTATACAGCCAATGCCACCCGTGTTTGATCCGGAGCGTGTTGCAAAAGCAATGGTTCGTTTAGCTGAACACCCAAAAAATTATACAACAACAGACCTGGCAGCGTCCTTTTTTAAATTAGCATATTCCTTATTTCCCGGATTAACACGTAAAATTGCATCGGGTTTAATGGATGGATATTTTAATAATGCAGATAGAATTGCTTCTACCACCGGAAATCTTTTTTCTCCCGTAAAATACGGTTCCAGCATTTACGGCGGATGGAAGCTGAATTTAAAAAGCAAATCTAAACCAGCTGTTTCAATGGCAGCGGCATTTGCAGGAATTGCTGCCGCTTTATTTTTATACAGCAGGATGAAATAATACCATTTAAAAAGTTTGATTTAGCTTCGGCTTAATTAATACGTTATATCAAATATGAAAAAAGCGTTTTTTGCTTTACTTATTATAAGTATATTGATCAGTTGCGGGGTTAATCAGCAGATAAAGCAGTTAAAGGCCTTGGAAAAATGCAAATATACCATTGCCTCTGCCGATAGCGTATACCTTGGCAATATAGCTGTTTCTTCAATAATCACCCCTCAGGGTGTAAATCTATCAAAATCTCCTGTTCTTGCTTTAGCTCTTTTTAAGCAGCACTTGCCTTTTACAGGACGTTTAAACCTGAAAATAGAAAATCCCGGAAATGCGCTTGCCGGAATAAACAGGTTTGAATATATCGTGCTTATTAAAGATTTTGAATTAACAAAAGGTGTAATTGATCAGCCAATACGAATTGAACCTAATGGAGGGTCAACAATTGTTCCGATAAAAATTAGCACTGATATTTATCCCATAATTGAAAATTCAAAAAACAGGGCGGCACTGATAAATTTCTTCAATCTAAGTACAGAAAAGGAAGCTTTAATTACCTTTAAAATTAAACCCTCATTAACCGATAATGTAGAATACCCCGGTTACATTACTTTCGATAAAGGAATTACCAATAAAAAACTGGTTTCTTCTATCAGAGATGCTGTTAAGTAAACATTGAGTATTGAATTAATCATCCTGAACCGTCGCAGATTCCAAGAATCTCAACCGGTTCAGGACGACAGATATAAGCAGCGCTCTCCTAATAGGCATCTGATGGAACTGACATGCCGCTTGCCAGGCTGGTACTTTCCATATATTGGGAGCTTCCCATAAAAGAATTGGAAGCATCATTATTTTCTAACCGATCTGTTATTGCGCAATAGCCTGTTACTCCGCGATAAAGCAGTGCTCCGCCGATGGCTAATTCTCCAAGCGCCAGAAGCGGACTTGAAAATAAGTTGGTAATTCCTTTTAAAGCGATAAAGGCACCGGTTCCGATGGAAACATAGCGTTCAGACTTGCTTATGTTGGCATTTACATTTGGCTGCAACAAAGAATCTTCTAAAGATTCTCCGATTCTATTGATCATTGAGTTTTGCATGTTTTTATAGATGGATGTATAAAAGAATAACCGCAATATTTTAATAGTGTTTACATGATTTTGAAATGTTAAACGATCTCTAAACAAATACTCACAGCATCTGTAATATCTGTTAATGACATTAGCTGCACAGATAACCTGGTTGTTTCTTTTAGCCATTCCGGTGGCTTGTATTGCATGGACAGTAACTCACGAAGAAGTGTTTCGTGAACCGCGTGAGTTTTGTATAAAGCGTTCTCAGGAATGCCGAACGTTATTGGCGAGAAAATTTTTCTATTTATTTACCTGTGAATATTGCTTTAGCCACTATGTAACCATAGCAATATTAATTATCAGCAAATACCAGTTTTTATTTGATGATTGGCGAGGTTACTTTTTTGCTGGATTCTCGCTTGTTTGGATAGCAAATGTATATATGAGCTTATTTGCTTTAATCAGGGTTGACCTCAAAAAAGAAAGAATAATAACAAAGCTGCAGGAAAATAAAGTAGAAAAGGAAAGTAATGGTAAGGGATAAAGAAATTATATAAGTGTAAGCGATGTGTGTTGTATCATTACCGGAATTCCATCCTGAACAACAACATCTAAAGGATTAACTCTGGAATAAGTATCATCCACATTTTTAATATAAAATTCCCCAAATCTTATTTTATCCCTTTTAACTTCGTTCTGCTCTTTTTCGGATAAATGGGTTAAAGCATTCTCTGCTTCTGTTTCAGATAAAATAGTTTCCATAACGTTGCTTTTACCTTTGATAAAATATTAAGATACTGTTTGTACGCTAGTTAAACGTACAGAGTTTCATACAATTACGGCATGAAATAGCAAATAATGTTCCAACCGTTTCTTATAAAAGAATGTAATTATCAAATGTACATAAAAAGAAAGCGGAAAGAGTTAGAAAATATACATCTTTTTAGGGTTTAATTTAACACCTTGCTGCTGAATTTATTTGTTTAAAGTATTCTGGCAGTATTCTTGATTCTGTTTTCTAAATTCTACTAATATGGCGGAAATTGACTCGTCTCCTAAAAGAAGTATGTGGCCCTTATGGGTACTCATTGCAGTAATTGTACTTGCTTCGCTGTTCTTTCTCCTCAGAGGATATAAAAATCAGAATACTTACCAGCATGAGAACCATACTGATACAATGAATCATTCTTCATCTATTAATACAGTTAACCCAACTGATTCAGTACAATAAGGTAAAACAATTAAATATTCCACATATGGGAATACTGTAGGTTATTAACTTTTATATTGTCTTATTTTTAGTATTACTCCCGGTTTAAGGCTCGAGTCAAGCAGGTTGTTTATACCACGGATTTCTTCTTCACTTGTGTCGCTGAATTTATCAGCTATAGAAGAAATAGAATCTCCTTCCTGAACACGGTACATGATGAAGTAGCTTCTACCTGCGGGTTTTACGGCAGCTAACTGAGTATCGGGATTTCGTGTTCCTTTAACACCAAGCAGTTTACATAAAGAACTGTAAGATTCAAACGGTAAAACGGGAAGCACCAGACTTCTGGGAGTTTGCGGGCTTCCGTTAATTATAAGTTTTGAATAAGCTGGGTTCAGGGTACTTAATTCATCCAGGCTTACTCCGGTTTGCTTTGCAACCATTTCCATCGAAACCGGTTTATCAAGTTGCAGCACATCTGTTTCAATGCTGAAGTATGCTTCCTGAGGACGAATTCCGTACTTTTTGTAATTGTTCATTATGTAAACAGTTGCAATGTAAGCAGGTACATAATTTTGAGTCTCAACGGGAAGATATTGTCTTATTGTCCAGTAATCACTTTCTCCGCCGGCTTTTTCCATGGCCCATTTAATATTATTTCGACCACAATTGTAGGAGGCAATGGCAAGCAGCCAGTCGCCATACATGGAATACGAATCAAGAATGTAACTGGCCGCAGCATGGCAGGCTAAAACCGGGTCTTTTCGCTCGTCAATGCTATCATTAACAGCTAATCCGTAAATTCTGCCAATCTGATGAATGAACTGCCAGGGGCCGGTAGCTCCGGCAGAAGAAACAGCCTGCGGATTTAATGACGATTCTACAACCGAAAGGTATTTGATCTCGTCAGGAACATTACATTCTTTGAAAATTTTCTCGTAGATGGGAAAATAATACCTGGAAAGGCCCAGCATTCTTGAAAACCGGCTTTTCTTGCCAGACAAGTATTTAATATAATTTTTAACATACTTGTTGTACGTTAAGGGAACTGTTTTTTGAAGCGATTCTAACGAACGTTGTATTTCCGGGTCATCGTAAGAAGCTGCTCTGCTTTTTAAATAAACGGAAGATGGATTGTCCTTTGCACTGCTCTTTTCTACAGATAAAATGAATAAGGAGGTCGCAACAAACGACAGGATTAAAATTCTTTTCATGAAATATCTTTCTCAGGTAGTAGGTAAACGGAAAAGATTAGCTGATCGTATAAATTTACACATTAAAGAAGGAGATAAGCAAAAAATCAGGCAAGATATTTATGCGTGATAAAGCCCAGTTTCATGATGTTGTATTCATGTTCAGAAATAGCGCCCCTTTCCTTCAACTCGTAAAGTTTATTCAGGTCGTGTACCGGCAATTTTTGAACTAACATATTTACCTGGTTCGCAAAATCCTGTGGGTTAGCAATGTTAATGTGGCTCACGATATCGGTATGATCTTCTCTATTGCGTGCGCTAACCGTTCCGTTATTTAAAAACCTGCCTATTCGATTGATAGAAGCGCTGGTTTTGTAAACATCAAAAAGCGGTATTTCATAATATTTCTTAAACCAGGGCAAAACGCCTGTTTCGATAAATAAATGATCGTGTGTGAGGTGTAGTTTTACACTTGCTTTTCTAAGAATGTATCTTAAACTGAAAAAAATTATCACTAAACCTGTAACTTTGGCGAAAATACTTCCCTGGCTAAGGAACACAAATCCTGAAAAAGTAAATAGTAAAGGGAGTACATAAACAATCCAGTGCTTTTTAGCTGTAACAAGTGGGGTAGTGCTTGCCTGTCTTTTTGATTTCTTGTTGTAAGTTCTCATGTTATTGTAAAAGTGCTTTTCTTGAGAGTATATTATACGCTCTTCTAATAAATTGGATACATTTTTGTGGAATTAATGCCGATGTATCAGCGACAAAAATACTGTCATATCAGGTTACAATACCACAAAAAATAAAATTTTAAATAAAAACACTACTTGTGAAAATTGGTAATCTATAGTAGGAAACGTGATTAAAAAAGAAGATGGTTAAAAGTAAAAGTAATTCAAAGAAAGATCCCGATGTGATTTTAATAGGAGCGGGAATTATGAGCGCAACGCTGGGAATGTTGCTGAAAGAACTGGAGCCGGATATTAAAATAGAGATTTTTGAGCGGCTTGATGTTGCTGCTGCCGAAAGTTCGGATGCCTGGAATAATGCAGGCACAGGCCACTCAGCCTATTGCGAATTAAATTATACACCCGAACTGGAAGACGGTTCGATACAGACAAAAAAAGCGGTTCAGATTGCTGAATCTTTTGAAGTTTCACGCCAGTTCTGGACTTATCTTATTCAAAAAAACATTATCAAATCGCCTGAAAGTTTCATCCGAAGCATTCCTCACATGAGTTTTGTATGGGGCGGGCAGAATGTGGAGTTTTTAAGAAAAAGATACAAAGCATTACAGAAATGCCACTTGTTTAAGGGGATGGAATACTCTGAAGACACAGAACAGCTTCGCGAATGGATGCCACTTGTAATGGAAGGACGTAATGGGGATGAAAAGCTGGCGGCAACCCGTATGGAAAGCGGAACCGACGTTAATTTTGGGTCGCTTACCCGCTGTATCTTCAATCATTTGAAAAACCTGGATGGAGTGTCGCTGTGGTTTAATCATGAAGTAAAGGATCTGGAGCAGGGCGATGATTCTTTATGGAATATTAAGGTAAAGGACATGTCAACCGGAAAAAGGCGGAAAGTTAAAGCGAAGTTTGTATTTATCGGTGCAGGAGGAGGATCGTTACCTTTACTTGAAAAATCCGGCATCCCGGAAGGAAAAGGGTATGGAGGTTTCCCGGTTAGCGGACAATGGCTTAAATGTACAAACGAAGAGATCATTGAAAGGCATAATGCCAAAGTATATGGAAAAGCCGCTGTAGGATCGCCTCCAATGTCTGTACCGCATCTGGATACACGAATGATTAATGGAAAAAAGGCGCTCCTGTTTGGTCCTTATGCCGGATTTTCCACAAAATTCCTTAAAAACGGATCCTTGCTGGATTTGCCCTTATCAATAAAAGCAAATAACATCCTGCCGATGATGTCTGCAGGTCTTAAAAATATTCCCTTGACCAAGTATCTGATTAACCAGGTAATGCAATCTCCCGAGGATCGTTTGGAAGCTTTGAAAGAATATCTTCCCGAGGCAAGAATGGAAGACTGGGAGCTGGAAATTGCAGGTCAGCGGGTGCAGGTAATTAAAAAAGACCCTAAACATGGCGGAATCCTGGAATTCGGGACGGAAATAGTAAGCAAAGCGGACGGCTCTATTGCTGCATTATTAGGAGCCTCTCCGGGCGCTTCTACCGCTGTCTCTATTATGATTAACCTGCTTCAGCTGTGCTTTAAAGAGAAAGTAAATACGGAAGAATGGAAAAATAAGCTGCAGCAGATGATACCTTCTTATGGTAAAAACCTGGCAAAGGATGCAGCCTTATACCGTGAAGTTAAAGAACATACTACGAATGTATTAGGACTTGAAATTCCGGATAAACATTTCGAACATGCTTAACAATTACAGAGCCTCGTCAAAACGGGGCTTTTTTGTTTAAATTGAAATAGTAGTAAGTAATAAGTAGTAAGTATCAAGTAATAAGTATCAAGTAATAAGTAATGGGTATCAAGTAATAAGATTCCTTATACCTAAAGCCTAATACCTCATACCTAAACCAATCGGCCTAATTCATCTTTTTCTTTGTTTTCCACGGTTTTCTTTTACCGCCGGGCTTGTTTGTTCTGAGGGGTTTAAAAACCGGTTCTTCTCCTATTTCGACAGGGAGGGGCATTTTGGGAATGGGCTTACCGATCAGGTGTTCGATATTTGCGAGTTTGCGTTGGTCTTGTTCATTAACAAAAGTAATGGCAGTGCCGGTAGTTTCAGCCCGGGCTGTACGGCCTACTCGGTGGATGTAATCTTCAGGGTCTGCAGGCGCATCAAAATTTATCACTAAACTTATTCCTTCAACATCAATTCCCCGGGAAAGCACATCGGTTCCGATAATAGTCTGTAATTGCCTGTTTTTGAATTTAAGTAAAATTTCTTCCCTTTCCTGCTGTTCCAGATCCGAATGAAAAGCCCTCACCTCCAGGCCTTTTGAGCTTAACGCTTTATAAACTGCTTTTACTTTTTCCTTTCGGGATGCGAAAATAATAGCACTTTTAAAATCACCATTTTCAAACAGATACGATATGAGAGGGATTTTCTGCTCATCAGATACACGATAAATCTGTTGATCGACTCCTGCTGCAGGCTGCGAAACTTCCAGGTTAATTTGCTCCGGATGTTTTAATACCGAACGGGCCAGTGTTCGTATTTTAGGAGGCATGGTGGCAGATAATAAAATAGTTTGCCTGTTTGTGGGTAAATAGCTGATAATTCGTTTAATATCATCGAGAAAACCCATGTCAAGCATGCGGTCGGCTTCATCCAGTATTAGTTGACGGATGTGGCTGGGTTTTAAAAAGCCAGAGGTTAAATGAGCAAGCAGTCTGCCCGGCGTAGCAATAATGATATCGACTTTTTGTTGTATCGCCCGCCGTTGCTGTTCATAGGCCATTCCGTCGCCGCCACCATAAACTGCCACCGAACTCACCCCGGTAAAATAAGCAAGCCCTTCTACCTGCTGATCAATTTGCTGTGCAAGTTCGCGGGTTGGCACCAGAATTAAGACAGTGGTCTGTTTTTCATTCAATGTCAGAACATGCTGTATTGCAGGTAACAGAAAAGAAGCGGTTTTTCCCGTGCCGGTTTGAGCGCAGGCTATTAAATCCTTACCGTTTAAAATTACCGGTATCGCCTGTTGCTGAATAGTAGTAGGTTTTGTATATCCCATGCTCAAAAGGCTTTCGAGCAGGTGTTCGTTAAAGTTAAAATCCTGAAATGTCAATCTGTTAGTAAAAAATATTTGTGAGCAAGTTAAAGAAAATCTCTTAAAGGATTTCTTAATACTAAAAATCTCCTTAATATGTTTCCATTCATTTCAGTAAATAAGAAACTTATAATCAAAAGCTTTGTTAAAATAATACAAAAATGAATGTATTATGGCTGAATTACATGTACAAAAGAAAAGACGCAGTTCCTGGTGGATCTGGCTGCTGATAGTAATTATTATTGCTGCAATAGCCTATTATTTGTATCAGAACAATTACCTGCATCTAGATCAGACTGCCCGGGCAGAAACAAGTACATTAAAATTACAGACCGCAGAAAATGCAACTCCCGGTTTTGTTTTTCTTACTGTTTGCAGAGGCTAATTCATTATAAACCAATAAAAACCTAAAATCATGACTTCTAAAGAAAACTACGAATCTGATCGTTTAAAGGAATTAAGCGGAAGTAATTTTGAAATTACTGAAGGAGAACCTGATATCCGGGGCTGGACAGCGAAGAACGGTCGTGGTAAAATTATCGGTAAGGTTAAGGATCTTTTGTTTGACACCGAATCGGGTAAAGTGCGATATATTATACTCGATCTGAAAGAGAATGAACTCCACCTCGAAAGCCGGAAGGTCCTGGTTCCGATAGGGATAGCAGAACTGCATGATGCCCATGATAATGTGATCTTTCCGGGAGTTATGGCGAACGAGCTGACCTCTCTGCCTACCTATGAAAAAGGAATGATCAGCAGGCAGGTAGAATCGTCCGTAAGAGATGCTTTTGGAAGCAGGGTGGAAGCCGCATCTGATGACAGTAATTTTTACAATCACCGGCATTTTGACCAACATAATTTATATCATCGCAGGCAAAATAAAGACCATTTCAGGGAAGAAAAACCACAAACAGTCATCGGTATTTTCCGTCACACTGAACATGCTGAAGCTGCGGTTAAAAGCCTGAAATATGCTGACTTTAACACAGAACATATAGACATGTCAGACGATACTGATTCGGATAGCGGCATTTCCGGATTCTTTCATTCCTTGTTTAGCAGTGATGAAGATAAAGTTCGCAATTATACCGAAGCAGCGAGGAATGGAATTGTGGTAACAGTGCATGCGCAATCCGCAGAAGAGGCAGAAAGAGCCGCACAAATACTCGATGAAAATGGAGCAATTAGTGCGGATGGTAATTCCTCAGATCATCCCCACACAATTATACAGGAACCAACCGGAAAAAGCAGCAGCTATCATAGTAAAATCATCGATCACCCTTTAGATCAAAATTATCGCTTACGCTCAAAACTGGCTAAACCCGGTACTTCCAGCCAGCCCACCAATAGTGGGGTTACAGGAACTTTTCAGGAAGGTTCTATCGATATAATTGAGCATAAAGAAGTTCCGGTAGTTGGAAAAGAAGCCCGGATGGTTGAACAGGTTTCTCTGAATAAAGAAATTGAAGAAACAGATGAAACAATTAAGGATAAACTCAGAAGTACAGATGTAAAAGTTGAGCGAATTACTCCACGAACCCAGCGAGGTGATGACGATCAAAACTGGCGATTATAATATTGCCAGTTTATATACGAATAAATAACAAGCTGAGAAATTCAGCAAATTGGAAGCGGGTGGTTTAATTGCAGATAATTGAATGCAATAAAGCTGCCCGTTTTATTTTTATTACATTTTAAAGAAGAGGACAACTAGGAAACAGCTATTTAAGATTTGTCGTCATCGTGTAAGGGTGCCTCGTATCCGTAACAAAGAATAAAAATCACAGAAAGGATAATCAGGATAAAAAGTTCCATAATCTTTCTTTTTTATCCTTATACTGAAAGACTTGCTGTAAAGTTTCTTAAATAGAGGAGCTTATAAAAGTTTGTTTTGGCTTCTTTTACTGCTCTATTAATTTACAATAAAGGCTGCAAAACTTCCCAAACGTTATTAGCAACAATTTTATATCCTTTCCCGGTAGGATGAATGCCATCACGTAAATTAAGATCTACATTTCCCGCAACGCCTTCAAGCAGGAACGGCACAAAAGCCATGTTATTCTTTTCAGCGATCTTTCTGAAGATGACCCGAAACTGTGAAGCATAGGTGCCACCCATGTTTGGAGGCACCTCCATGCCAAGCATAACCAGTTGAGCTTCCGGATATTTCGCTTTTACCTTATCAACAATAGATTGCAGGTTATTAGCCGTTTCAGTAACCGGAATACCACGGAGTCCGTCATTAGCTCCAAGTTCTAACACAAAAACATCTACCTTTTGCTTCAGCAGCCAGTCAATTCTGTTTTTACCTCCGGCCGTAGTCTCACCGCTTAGGCCTGCATTGATCGCTTTGTAGGGAAGGTTCAGAGAATCTATCTTTTGCTGGATTACAGCCGGAAATGCTTCTGAAGGATCATCAAGTCCGTAACCGGCTGTAAGGCTGTTGCCAAAAAAAAGAATGTTTTTTATTTCAGTTTTATTCATCTTTAAAGTATCACTATCTGATTTTTGTTTCCCTTCGGCAGTCTCACCGGAGTTGTTATTACAAGACAACAGGGCCAAACACAAGGGAAAACAGAATATTAAGAACGTACGCATAGTAAATTTTTGAATCAAAGTAACAGTATTTTTAAACATGTGTCTAACATTTAAGTTTAGCTTTATGCTGTTTACATAACAAATTCTAACACTAAAATTGTGCAGAGTATTCTGAATATCCAAAATTTAAACAAAACATACCAAAGTGCCGGCAGGACTTTAACGGTATTGAACGATATCAATTTTACCATTGAACCCGGTTCTGCTGTTTCTATTGTTGGTCCCTCAGGCAGCGGTAAAACTACGTTGCTGGGTTTATGCGCCGGCCTTGACCGTTCTACCAGCGGAACAGTTGAACTGAACAGTATACGGATAGACTCGTTAAGCGAGGATGAAAGAGCACAGGTTAGAAACCAGTATGTCGGTTTTATTTTTCAGAATTTCCAGTTGTTGCCCACGTTAACGGCACTTGAAAATGTAATGGTTCCTCTGGAGTTACGGGGAGAAAAAAATATCAGGCAACGTTCTTTAGACCTTCTTGACAAAGTAGGCCTTGCTGACCGAGGCCATCATTATCCGGCCCAGCTTTCTGGCGGAGAGCAGCAGCGTGTTTCTCTGGCAAGGGCTTTTTCCAATAATCCAAGAATTTTATTTGCCGATGAACCAACAGGAAATCTCGATGCAGAAACAAGTGAGAAAGTGGTTAAACTGATTTTTGATCTCAACCGTGAGGCCGGTACTACCTTAGTTCTGGTTACCCACGATATGGACCTTGCCTCTAAAACACAGCGGATTATCCGGATAAAAGGCGGTAAACTGGTTGCTGATGATACTTTGATTAAGGCCTGATGGAGAATAGCAACCCTTTAAACTTTCCCTGGCTGTTACAGATGGCATGGCGGGACAGCCGTCGCAACCGATCCCGTTTATTGCTGTTTATTTCCTCTATTATCATCGGTATTTCAGCATTGGTCGCTATTTATTCTTTTGGCGACAATCTTCGTAAAGATATCGATGAGCAGGCTGCTACCCTTATTGGTGCTGATCTTGTTATTTCAACAAATAAGATTCCCGCCGCTAAAACTGTTCAATTTCTTTATTCTTTAGGTAAAGAGCGGTCTGAGGAACGAAGTTTTGCTTCGATGATCTACTTTCCTAAAAGTAAAGGCACTCGTTTGGTAAATATCCGTGCGCTGCAAGGTAATTTTCCCTACTATGGGAAATTAGAAACAACACCCAAAGAAGCAGGAGCAAATTTCAGGCATGAAAAAGAAGCATTGGTGGAAAAAACCCTCATGCTTCAGTTTAACGCACAGGTTGGCGATTCCATTAAAGTAGGCGAAGTAACCTTTCGTATCGCCGGGATATTAGATAAAGCACCGGGGCAAACAGGATTGTCTACCAGTATTGCTCCGGTTGTTTACATTCCCTTGAAGTATTTGAACCAAACAGGATTGGCCCAGAAGGGAAGCAGGATCAATTATAAATTTTACTATCAGTATAATCAGTCGGTTAATGTAGAGAAGCTGGTTAAACGAATTGAAAAAAGACTGGAAAAGGAAGGTCTGGATCACGACACCATTGAATCTCAGAAAGAGCAGACAGGCCGTTCTTTTGCCGATTTAACCCGCTTTTTATCTTTAGTAAGCTTTATTGCTCTTTTACTGGGGTGTATCGGAGTGGCAAGCGCTATTCATATTTACATGCGTGAAAAGATTGCCACTATTGCAATACTACGTTGCCTGGGTGTAAAGGGAAAGCAGGCTTTTCTCATTTATTTAATACAGATTGCCGGAATTGGGTTGATCGGTTCTCTTCTCGGAGCGATAATAGGAACGATTGTTCAACAAGTATTGCCGCTGGTATTAAAAGACCTGTTACCTGTTGAAATTTCGAATGATATTTCCTGGGTAGCTATTTTACAGGGAGTAGGACTGGGCCTTATTATCTCCATTCTTTTTGCTTTACTCTCGCTGATTTCTATACGAAATATATCACCCCTGAATACGCTGCGTTTATCTTATGAACATCTCAGCTTATTCAAAGATCGTTTAAAAGGGCTCGTTTATCTTCTTATCCTTCTGTTTATTTTTATCTTTAGTTACTTTCAGTTAACAAGCTGGATAAAAGCTGCTTATTTTACTTTAGGAGTAGTCTTTTCATTTGCAGTATTATCCGCATTGGCATGGCTTGTGATCAACCTGGTTAAACGGTTTTTCCCATCTTCGTTCAGCTATGTATGGCGGCAGGGACTTGCAAATTTATTCCGGCCGAATAATCAGACACTGATACTGATTGTCTCTATCGGTCTCGGAACAACCTTTATCTGTACCCTGTTTTTTATCCAGGATATCCTTCTGAAACGAGTTACGCTTTCTGCAAGCGGTAATCAGCCTAACATGGTTCTGTTTGATATTCAACCAAATCAGAAAAAGGATATTGCCAATTTAACGCGGGAGAAGCAGCTGCCTATTATCCAGGAGGTTCCTATCGTTACCATGAGGGTAGAAGAAATCAACGGTTTAACTGCGGCTGATGTAAGAAAGGATTCCACTCTTCAAATTTCTCCAAGAGCTTTTAATTCTGAGCTACGAGTTACTTTTCGCGATTCGCTGACCAGTTCTGAAAAGATCACCGAAGGAAAGTGGAGCGGAAATATTGCGAAGGACGGAACTGTTTACATTTCACTGGAAGAAGGGTACGCAGAACGCACGCATATAAAAATTGGCGATAAGATGGTTTTTAACGTACAGGGAGCACTCATCCCAGCGGTAGTAGGCAGCTTCAGGGAAGTAGACTGGAATCGCATTCAGACCAATTTTCGTGTAGTATTCCCCAAGGGAGTGCTTGAGGATGCACCTCAGTTTCATGTATTGATTACAAGGGTACCTTCTACAGAAGCATCGGTTGCTTTTCAACAGGCTGTTGTTCAGAGATTCCCTAATGTCTCCATTATCGATCTGGATCTGGTATTAAGTGTTTTAGATGAAATTCTTAATAAAATCGGATTTGTTATTCGTTTTATGGCCGCGTTCAGCATTCTTACCGGACTGATAGTACTTGTTGCATCAGTGCTAATCAGCAAATACCAGCGTATACAGGAAAGTGTACTTCTCAGAACCCTGGGTGCAAGTCGAAAGCAGATTCTTTTTATAACCGCGCTCGAGTACTTTTTTTTAGGTGCTTTGGCATCTCTTACTGGTATTTTTCTTTCATTCATAAGCAGCTGGGCGCTTGCTAAATACAGCTTTGAAACTGAATTTCATCCGGAGTTATTGCCGGCTTTCATTATATTCCTGTTGGTGTCTGCATTAACCGTTGCGATCGGTTTAATAAACAGCAGGGGGATTTTGAATAAGCCGCCTTTGGAAGTATTAAGGAGAGATGTGTAGAGTGGCTATCTAAAGTAAATACAGGCTCAGTTTACAAAATTGTGCTAATTCAGGACAGTACAGGATGCGCATAATAAACCTGTTATATATAGTTGTAAATACCAGTAACTAATTATAAACCTTCTGTAAATGAGACAATTTAAAATTTATTGCACTGCATTTTATCTTTTTCTGCTTAGTTGTTCGTTTGTTTTACCTGCCTTTTCTCAAAAACTAAAAGTATATGATTTAACCTGCGAGTATCAGAATAATCCTTTAGGTATTGATGTAGTGAACCCGCGTTTATCATGGAAACTGCAATCCTCAGATAAAAATATACTTCAAAAGGCTTATGAAATACGGGTTGCTAATACTGCGGAAGCAACTGAGAAGGGAGAAGCGCTTTTGTGGAAAACAGGAAAAGTTAATTCAGATAAATCAATACATATACAATACGAAGGGCCGGCTTTGCAGTCGAGGCAAAAATGTTTCTGGCAGGTTCGGGTTTGGGATAATCAGGGAAATGTGTCACCCTGGAGTGAAATCAAATCCTGGGAAATGGGATTATTATCTGCAGATGCATGGTCGGCCAAATGGATTCGGGGAGAAAGAAAAATTGCTGAAGATGGAAAACGCCCGGCATCTTTATTAAGAAAAGGCTTTCGCCTTAAAAGCCCGGTAAAAGCTGCCCGTTTATACATTACTGCACACGGAATATACGAAGCTGAATTTAATGGAAAGAGAGTGGGAGACAGCTACCTTTCACCCGGTTGGACCAGCTACCGCAAGCGTTTGCAATACCAGGTTTATGACGTAACGGATTTAGTAAAGCAAGGAGAAAACGCTGCAGGAGTTTCAATCGGTTCGGGTTGGTATGCAAGTTATATGCCTTTCAGCGACCGTAAAACTAATTTATATGGAGATGATTTATCCCTGCTTTTTCAGCTGGAGGTGCAATATGAAGATGGAACGAAAGACCTGGTAACATCGGACAGCAGCTGGAAAACAACATCCGATGGGCCTGTTCGTGCTTCAGAGATTTACGATGGCGAAATTTACGATGCACGCATGGAAAAAAGTGGCTGGAGTTCTGCGGGTTTTAGTGACAGCAGCTGGAAAATGGTAACGGTAACTGATTTTGATAAAAACAATCTGGTAGCCATGTCCGGTCCTCCGGTAAGAAAACAGGAAACCTTTAAAGCGTTGAAGATATTTAAAACACCCAAAGGGGAAACAGTTGTCGATTTTGGACAAAACCTGGTGGGCTGGGTTCAGTTAAAGGTGTCAGGAAAACCCGGCGAAACCATTACTATTCATCATGCAGAAGTTTTAGATAAAGCCGGAAATTTTTACACAGATAATTTAAGGTCTGCAAAACAGGAAATAAAATATACGCTTAAAGGGGGCAAACCAGAAGTTTATGAGCCTCATTTTACCTTCCAGGGATTCCGTTATATAAAAATTGATGGATTTCCCGGGGAGCCAAAACCTGAAAATTTTACCGCTATTGCCGTTTATTCAGATATGAAGCCTGCAGGTACTTTCAGCAGTTCTAATGCGCTTCTTAATCAGTTGCAGCACAATATACAGTGGGGGCAGAACGGAAATTTTGTTGATGTGCCCACAGATTGTCCTCAGCGGGACGAACGCCTGGGATGGACAGGAGATGCACAGGCGTTCTTCCGTACTGCAACCTTTAATCGCAATGTTGCAGGTTTTTTCAGTAAATGGTTGCAGGATGTAAAGGCGGATCAGCATGAGAACGGAAGCATACCCTGGGTTATTCCGCAGGCTTTTGACGGCGATGGTTCTGCCGGCTGGGCGGATGCAGCTACAATAATTCCCTGGCAGTATTATAAAGCCTATGGTGATAAACGTGTGCTTGAACAGCAGTATGAAAGCATGAAGAACTGGGTGAATTATATCCGGCAGAAAAGTCCCGAAGATTTATGGAATACCGGCTTCCACTTTGGCGACTGGCTATTCTACCGCCCGGATGATGATAACGACGGCCGTGCTGCTTTAACCGACAAATACCTGATTGCACAATGTTTTTATGCCCATTCAACACAGCTTTTAATAAATGCTGCAAAGGTGCTTGATAAAAAGGAAGATGTGCAAACGTACAACGGTTTACTGAACAGGATAAAAAAGGCATTTGTAAATGAATATCTGACTCCAAACGGCCGTTTGGTTTCCGGATCGCAGACAGCTTACGTTTTAGCATTAAACTTTGATATGCTACCGGAGGGATTACGGGCACAGGCAGCAGAAAGATTAGTAAAAAATGTAAAAGATTATAACCATTTAACAACAGGATTTTTAGGAACGCCATACTTATGCCAGGTATTAAGCAGGTTTGGTTACCGGGACGTTGCTTATTCTTTGCTGCTGCGGGAAAGCTATCCTTCCTGGCTGTACCCGGTTAAAATGGGGGCTACTACCATTTGGGAACGCTGGGACGGACAAAAGCCTGACGGAACATTTCAAACTCCAAATATGAACTCGTTTAACCATTACGCATACGGAGCGATAGGCGACTGGATGTATCGGGAAATTGCAGGAATCAGAGAAGACGAGGAAGTTCCGGGGTATAAAAAGATAATTATTGCACCTCATCCCGGTGGAAGTCTCAGCAATGCTTCTGCTGAATACGAAACTTTATATGGAACTGTTAAATCAGCATGGGATATAAAGGACGGTAAATTTATTTTGAATATTACTGTTCCAGCAAATACTACGGCAGGCGTTCATTTACCCGGTGCGTCTTCTGCAAAAGTTGCAATTGATGGTAAAGATATCAGCACAGCGAAAACGATAAATAACGTTTCCAAAAACGCTGATGAGCTGCAGTTTACTGTAGGTTCCGGCTCTTATCAGATTGAGTATAACCGGAAGTAATTTGAAGGTGTTCGATCATTAGGAGAGCTGGCTAGATGAGAGTTTAGCTTACGGTCATTGAAGAGATTCAGGGTGATAATAATTTTACTTTCGTTTTAATCTTTTCTACCAAGATTAAACTCCTTGTGCTTTCTGCCGTCATACCGCCATGAAATCTCTTTTTGCGGCGTTTATTTTTTTATTCGCCTTTGCAAAATTTACCGACGCACAAACAGTAGTAGTAAAAGGGCTTGTAGCAGACAGCAGTAGTCGTGAACCATTGGTTGGAGCCAGGGTGAGTCTTACCGATGTAGCGAAAAGTACTGTATCGAAATCAACTTCTGCAGATGCAAACGGAGGTTTTGTGTTTGCCGATGTTACTCCGGGTTCCTATCAGTTAGAGATAACCTATATCGGGTATGGAAGGTATCAGCGAAATATCACCATAAAAAACGCTGCACTTGATTTAGGCGCTATCTTACTTACGGTAGAATCGTGGCAGCTGCAGCAGGTAACAGTAGTAGGGCAAACACCGCCGGCAACGGTAAATGGTGATACTGTTAGCTATAATGCCCGTTCCTATAAAACCAATCCGAATGCAAATACGGAGGAGCTGGTCAGAAAAATGCCGGGAGTAACGGTAGAAAACGGAACTGTTACATCACAGGGTGAAGATGTTCAACAGGTATTGGTAGACGGAAGGAATTCTTCGGACAGGACGCTACTGCTGCACTAAGAAATCTTCCCGTCGAAGTTGTGGATAGAATTGAAGTCTATAACAGGCAAAGTGATCAGGATCGGTTTTCAGGCTTTAACAGCGGCGAAACCACCAAGACAATCAATATTGTCACCCGTGCTGATCGTAGAAACGGACAGTTCGGTAAAGTGTTGGGCGGGTACGGAAATGATGAACGGTATATTGCAGGAGGTAACATAAACCTTTTTAACCAGGATCAGCGAATCTCCGTTATCGGTTTATCAAACAATATTAATCAGCAGAATTTTTCTATGCAGGATATTGCCGGAGCACTCGGTTCTAATGGTGGACGAAGAGGCGGCGGAAGGGCAGGAGGAAACATGCGAAGGGGCGGTTCGGGAGGAAACAGAATGGGTGGAGGCGGAGCAGCATCCAATTTTCTGGTGGGTCAGCAAAGTGGTATAACCCGTACTAATTCCATAGGAATTAATTACAGTGACTCGTACGGTAAGAATTCAAGTATCATCGGAAGTTATTTCTTCAATAACAGTAATAATACGAATGACCAACTGCTTGAGAGAAGTTATTTTACAAGTGAAGAACAGTTATATAATGAGAGTAATTATTCAGCAAATAACAATTTCAACCATCGTTTCAATTTACGTTTAGAACATAATTTTGATGATAAAAACCAACTGGTTTTTACACCGCGAATAAATTTACAAACAAATCGTTCGGAAAATAATAGTAACGGGAGTACAATGCTTCAAAATACACTTCTCAACCAATCAGGTAATAATTCGAACAATAAAGTTTCAGCTTATACCGTTTCCGGCGAAGCACTTTTCCGGCATGCCTTTGAAAAAAGAGGAAGAACGTTTACCATCAGCCTCAGCACTGATCTTAATTCCAGGGAGGGAAAGAATAATTTAACAGCTTTAAATCAGTTTTATCAAAACGATGCGCCTGCCACAGAACAGATCAATCAATTAACAGATAATAATAGCAATACCAATACTATCACCGGAAAGATCAGTTATACCGAACCGGTAAGCACAACAGGTGTTCTGCGTTTTAGTTACAATGCTTCAACCCGTAATGGTAACTCCGAACGTACCAGCTATACCTATGATCCCGTTACAAATAGTTACTCAGAATATATAGACTCTTTATCAAACGGTTTTAATAACGATTATTTTACCAATCGTTTCAGCACCGAATACCAATTCAGAAAAAACAAGATCCAGTTCAGCGCTGGTATAAATTATCAGAATGCCAACCTTCGCAGCACACAGATTTTTCCTGAAACTGCTCGTTTTAACCGCAGTTTTGATAATATACTTCCATCCCTTCAGTTTAGTTACCGGCCCGGGAGAGGTAAAAATCTACAGATAAACTACAGGACGAATGTTTCTGCACCTTCTATACAGGATCTGCAGAATGTAATTGATAATACCAATCCCTTATTTCTCGATGCAGGAAATCCTGATCTGAAACAGCAGTATAATCATAACATAATTGCCCGGTATAACAGCGTGAACCAGCAAAACAATCAAAACTTTTTTGTTTTTCTCAATGCCCGCTTTACACAGCAGTATATTACCAATGCGACTTTTCTGGCTGCGGCCGATACCACCCTTAATGGAATTTTTTACGGCAGGGCGTACAGTTGTCACAGCCGGTAAACGTAAGCGGTTTCGAATCATACCGCGGAGTAATGGCTTATGGTTTACCCCTTACTTTTATGAAGTCAAACCTTAACCTGAATGCTGACATTGGATATACTATTAATCCCGGAATAATAAATAATAGCGAAAATAAGTCGAGAACCTATTCCGGAGGTGCCGGCTTTGTGCTGTCAAGCAATATTAGCGAAAGAATCGATTTCACCCTTTCTAACAATATTAATATTAACAAGGTGACCAATAGTTTGCAACGCCAGTTGAACGATACCTACCAGATCTACCGCGGATCATTCCGGTTTACATGGACAACAAAAAAAGGATTTATTCTGGATAATGATCTGAATTACCAGCAATATAACGGCTTAGGTAGCGAATTTGATCAGCGGTTTACTTTATGGAATGCCGCCGTCGGCCATACGTTCTTTAAAGATCGAACAGAGATTAAGCTGAATGTGTTCGATATTCTGAATCAGAATAACAGCATCAGCAGGTCGGTAGAAACAAATTATATTCAGGATATGAGAAACACCTCTTTAGGCCGGTACTTTTTATTGTCGTTTACATACTATTTGAAAAACTTCAAAAGCAAATCCTGATGTTATTATTATGGGTTTATTAGTTAAAAAGCGGTATCCGGTGCGAATGCACCAGATACCGTAATAATTAAACAGGCTTAATCAAAGAAGCTATTTCTCTTTGCCAGTTATCTGTTTTATCTGAAATCTGTTTCAGGTGCATTTCGTTGTCGACCCTGCTTTCATAAAAAGGAACGTTTATTTGTTTGTTTTTATCTGTGAGCACCAAACATATTGATTGTACCATTCCTTCATGTTCTTTACGTACGATTTTCACCTCTTTATATGAATCCAGATCTACAACAAGTTCAGGTTCACCTGCGAGTGTGTCTGCAAAGATTAATGTTCTTTTTACTGAATCAAGTGCAATGATCTTATGCCCTAAAAACTCTTCTTTGTAAATGGTTAAATGATATTTGGAAGCAATATGTCCGAGCTTCTGTTTCATTTTCTCTTGTTTTCTCCGTTTAGTCTGACGGTTTATAATTACTATCGGAAGCATAATTACAGCCAAAAAAATAACAAGAGTGAGTATGTTTTTTACTATTTCACTCATTTTATGTGTTTTTTAATATGAAAAATCTGATGTTTAAATAATGTTAAAAGAAATCAGAATTCTCACCAGAACACATGAAAGGGAAATAAGATAAGACGATAAAATTCAGCGCATATGGATTCAGCCAGAAAGACTGAGATCCATAAAACTACAAAGCCAGTTGCGAGCTCGGGTAAGATAGAGGCAACCCTGGTAAAACCGTAATACGCTTTTACTACCCGTTCAGCAATTGAATGCGCATACGCTGCATTACTAAGGAAAAAAGCATAAGGATAGTTAGGTGATGTCTTTACCGTCTCGGCAGCTTCAGTTTTTGCCGCATTCGGCTGCTTATAGCTTGTGTTTTTTAAATTGCTTTCAACAGGTTTGTTTAAGGCAATAAAAAGCAGAAAGAGCTGAAGTAAATTTATAAGCACCATCAAAGATAAGGCTTATTTCAATATGGCCTTGAATGTATTAATGAAAGAAGAGCATACCAGTATTCAATAAACAGTGTTATCTTTTGTAGTTTTCTATTTCTTGAAAAAAAACTTTATGTTCTAAGTCCTGTTTCCTTTAAATTTTCAAACAATACTAAGGTGCATTTGAAAAAAATATTTTCTGTTATCATTCGGTAACTATTTCAATATATGCCTATGTTTAGTAGCAATTTTACCATTTTAGCAAAATAAACTATTTAGTTAAACAGGATAGGTATGACAGATTTTTTGTTATTATTCCAATTTAAAAAGTGCCTTTTTTTTCTTCTGACACTCATAACCGTTTCTGCGTTTGCACAAAACGATCTAAAACTCTGGTACAAAGAACCGGCTAAGGTCTGGACAGACGCGATGCCATTGGGAAATGGCCGCTTGGGTGCCATGGTTTACGGAGGAGTAAATGAGGAACTCATTCATTTAAATGAAGAAACGCTGTGGTCCGGAGGGCCTGCCAACCTCAACCCAAACCCCGAAGCGCCAAAATATTTAGCACAAATCCGGGAAGCATTATTCCGGGGAGATTATGCTAAAGGTGAAGAACTGTGCAAAAAGATGCAGGGCCTGTATACTGAGTCGTACATGCCTTTGGGAAATCTGATCATCAAACAGCACGTTGCCGGTAAGCCTGTATCGTATTACCGGGATCTTGATATTTCCACTGCTGTCAGTTCAACAAGGTTTAAAATAGGAGATACGGAATATACACGGGAAGTTTTGGTATCCGCTCCAGATCAGGTGATCGTGATACGGATAACAGCTGACAAGAAAGCGAAACTGAATTTTGACGTAGTCACCAACAGCCTTTTAAGGTTTACCCACCAGGTGACAGGTAAAGATGAACTGGTAATGAAAGGCAAGGCGCCTTCGCATGCCGATCCAAATTATGTAAACGACAAACCTGAACCGGTTCAATACGAAGAGGCAGGAAGCTGTCGCGGTATGCGTTATGAGCTTCGGGTAAAAGCAAAAAACAAGGGAGGGGAGGTAACAACAGATACTGACAGACTGCATGTTAGAAATGCGACTGAAGTAGTGCTGTATGTTTCGGCGGCTACCAGCTACAACGGCTTCAACAAATGCCCTGATAAAGAAGGGAAGGATGAATCTGCTATAGCTGCATCTTATTTAAATAAAGCATTCAGGAAAAGTTTTGAAGATATTAAAAAAGAACACATTAAAGATTATCAGAAGTATTTTAACCGGGTCACTTTCTCCCTGAATAACAATGCCGGGTCATCGCTTTCTACGCTGGAACGTTTAATGCGCTATGCCGATGGTGCTTCTGATCCCTCTCTTGAATCTTTGTACTTCCAGTACGGCCGTTACCTGCTTATATCCTGTTCCAGGCCGGGAGGAATTCCAGCAAATCTTCAGGGCATCTGGAACCCTATCTTAAGAGCCCCATGGAGCAGTAATTTTACAACAAATATCAATCTGCAGATGAATTACTGGCCTGCAGAGATGCTGAATCTGTCGGAGATGCACCTCCCCTTAATGGAATTTATTAAAGAAACTGCGATAACCGGAAAAGAAACTGCCCAAAACTTTTATAAGGCACGGGGATGGGCCGTTCACCACAATTCAGATATCTGGGCCACCTCAAATCCGGTAGGCGATTTGGGTAAAGGCAGCCCTACCTGGGCTAACTGGACAATGGGAAGCCCCTGGCTCAGTCAGCATTTATGGGAACATTACAGTTTCAGCGGGGATAAAACGTTTCTTAAACAGACAGCGTATCCGCTGATGAAAGAAGCCGCTTTGTTTTGCCTCGACTGGCTAGTAGAAGATGAGAACGGTTACCTTGTTACCGCTCCTGCTTCTTCTCCGGAAAATGTTTTTATTACAGAAAATGGCGAAAAAGGAAGTATATCGGTTGCTACTACAATGGATATGTCGATCATCTGGGATCTGTTTACCAACCTGATAGAAGCCTCGGAACAATTGGGAACAGATGCTGAATTCAGGAAACTGCTGATAGAAAAGCGGAGTAAATTATACCCCTTACAGGTGGGGCGTAAAGGTAACCTGCAGGAATGGTATAAAGACTGGGAAGAGGCCGAACCACACCACCGTCATGTTTCACACCTGTTCGGTTTGCATCCCGGAAGGCAGATATCTCCGCTTACTACTCCGCAATTTGCTGCAGCTGCAAGAAAAACCCTTGAACTGCGTGGGGATGAAGGAACAGGCTGGAGTATTGCCTGGAAAATTAATTTTTGGGCACGGCTTCACGATGGTAATCATGCATACAAACTGTTGAGGAATTTATTACATCTCACAGGCGTTGAGGGGACGAATTATTCCGGTGGCGGTGGTTCTTATACCAATCTTTTTTGTGCTCATCCACCTTTCCAGATCGACGGCAATTTTGGTGGAATTTCCGGAATGGGAGAGATGATGCTGCAAAGCCAGGAAGGGTTTATTCATTTGCTTCCTGCAATTCCTGACAGCTGGAAAGATGGCAAAGTTACAGGTATGCGGGCAAGGGGAGGTTTTGAAGTAGATATGGAATGGAAAGATAATAAACTTCTGGCCGCCACTATTTACAGTATTAACGGAGGAGCATGCAAAGTATACTATGGTGATAAGCTGATCGGGCTTCAGTTAAAACCCGGCCAGTCTCAGAAGTTCGATGCTAACATGGAGTTGATAAAGTAAGGGAAAATATTATAGTTCTTTTATTCTAAACATAAAGCCGTCATTCCCACGACAGGAGGAATCTTTGTGATAGGAGCATGGCTCTTATGGTCTTCCCTGAGGAATAATGCTTTGACTCCACTTAGCAAGACGTATAGTTTTTGTTTGTAAGGGAACTTTATATTACAGTTTAATTCCCAAACCAACATTAAATGTTCTGCCTTCTGCCGGTAAAATACCGGGCCCGGGATACATGTTTATCCGCCTTGTAAAGTATTTGGCATCTGCAATGTTGTTTACATTCGCGGTAATGTGATAGTTTTTCAAAAAACTCCAGGTAAATGCCCAGTCTAATACAGAATAAGCCGGAACGATACCTACAGAACCGATAGCATTCTGAATTGTATTTCCGGCATCGCTATAACTTTTGCTTACATAACTTAATTGCAGCGTAGTGGAAATGTGTTTATTTAAAAACGATACGCCTGTGCGGTTAATCCAGTCAGGAGTTCCTTCCACACGATTCCCTGCAAGGGATTTATTACTGCCAGACTGATTCAGCATACCGGAAGTATAACGGGCGTGTGTGTAAGATAATGAATTAAATACCTTCATGTCGACCATCTGTGTATTCTTAAATAACAGGTTTTTAAGAGACAGCTCTGCATATGCTTCAACTCCTTTAGCAACCGCATTACCAATGTTGGTAGTAAAAAGATGCGCAAGACCATCGCTTCCTGTCTGGGTCAGTAAGCCCACACGATTTCCGTAGTACAGGTAAAAACCGTTAACATCAAACCGGAAGAAGGGAGACAAATGTCCACGATAGCCTAAATCGATATCGTAACCTTTACTATCTTTTAAGTTCGGATCGATCACATCTAACCGGTCGGCAGGGGTTACATTTGCATATATATAAGGCCGGTAAGCCTGAGAAATATTACCGTATAGCTGAGTTTCATTACTTACCTGGTATTGCAGGCCCGTACCAAATAAAGGAAAGTTTCGGTCGCCGGTATAATTAACGGGAACAGATGCATTATTTATTACTCCTTTTAATGAAGTTTTTATTATCTCGTATCTAAAACCGGGAGTTATTGAAAAACGGGAACTGAGCTGGAATATATTCTCAGCAAAAATAGCGTAATTATCGGTGTGGAGGCGAAGGTCAATGCCATAAGCTCCATTCAGACTCAGATCAAAGTCAGTGCCGGCAGTTCCTTGTCCTTTCTGGCGTCTCTTGGTTAGTTCGGTAAAATACCGTATTCCACCGCTTAAGATGCTTGTTAAATTTCCTATCCGGTATTGCTGCAAAATACGAGCTTCGGTAGTAAACCCATTGTAGTAATCCCGATCTACCTGGCGGGGATTGTATGAATTAAGGGTTAAATTGATGGTATCCGCTACATTGGGAGCCGCAATAAACTGAACGCTGCTTCTTTCGCCAAAAAGGCTGTGAGCACTTATCTGCAGTTTGGTTGACTTACTAAGATCGTAATTAAAAATTAAAGCGGGAATATTGATTATTGGCCTGAAATAATTTCTGAAACGGGTGCTTTGTCTTGAATCCTGATTAAATTGTTCGTCCGTTAATCCGCCTGCAATTTGCTGCCGGTAGTTCATTCTTGAAAACTGAAAGCTTAAACTACCTTTCTGATTGAACTGATAGGTTAGATTTGAATAATATGCCTGGTAATTAAAAGCGGCGTTGTCTCGCCAGCCGTCACCATTCCGCTGATCAAAATAGGCGTAATAGATCCAATTTCCGCTTTTACCACCAATAGCATTGAATGAGTTAAAGAATTTGTCAGAACCTGCTGTCTGCTCACTTTCTATGCTGAATTGTCGGGTTGTATCCGCTTCTTTCATCACGTAATTGAACATTCCGCCAAACTGGCTTCCAAATTGCAGTGCTGCTGAACCTCTTACCAGTTGCATCTCGCCAACGCCCTGCATCGGAGGAGTATAATGAGCTTCAGGATAACCAAAAACATCCGAATTGATATTGTAGCCGTTCTGACGCATGTTCATTTCTATGGAGCGATGGGCGTCAGTTCCGCGGGTTCCTATGTTTATCTGTGTTCCCGCTCCATCCATTTCCCATACATTTATTCCCGGAATTTCTGAGACAGTCATCCTGGTATTGTTTACAGCCAGATTTGACTTTCCGGATTCGAGGTAAACAACATTTGTTTTTTTACCCGAGTAAACAGATACTCCTTTTATGTCTGAAAGATGATGCGGACCGGTTCCGCGAACTGTAATACTATCCAGGGTTGTTGTATCCCTGTTTTGTGCTAAACAGAATTGAGCAGATAACATAACAGATACAAATGAAAGAGCGAATACAGGTGAAATTTTCATGAGGTTTATTTTATTCTCAATACCGGCAAAAATAAAAAATACCTGCATTTATTCCTGTATGAATCTGATTCAAGTCTGTCTCATCCTGATGTATCTGCAAGAAATTGTGTTATCAGACTTACAGATTTGCCTTAAGAAAGTTTGAACGAACATAAGCCTCATTCCGGCGATAGGAGGAATCTCAGGGATAGTAGCAGTGCACATATGGTTTTCCGTGAGGAACAATGCTTCGACTCCGCTCAACATGACGTAAGTTTATCAGCAATTAAGCCTGATCTTTTATTCTTTTGTATCAAGACAAAAGGAAAATAGTTATAAATCACTACTCTTACAAACAAGTCCTAAAAACAGAAAAGCCCCGGTTATTACGGGGCTTTTAAGGATGAGTAAGTACCTTTATTTTATTTTTCCTTTATAGGTTCCTGTAATATTTCCGCCGGCACCGTAAACTTTTCCTTTGATCTGCACAGAGCAGTCATCGCCTATAAATTCAATAGTACCGCCGTTGAACGTAAAATCCCTGTCAATTTCAAGATTTCCTCTTACTTTAAGTACTGAACCGGAATTCAAGGTCATGTTTCCTTTAACAACCAGGTCAGCTGAGGTAAGCATCTCTACATTTCCGTTACTGTTAAGCGTTAAAGTTCCCGCTGTTAAATCACCTCCAACTTTTAATGTTTTATTCACATTCAAAGTACCGTTTACCGCAAGTGAGCCATTCACATTTAACTGTCCGTTTGAATTGATATTGGTGGTACTCAAAACAAGCAGCGATCCGCAATAATCAAACACATCGTTTACATTCAATCCTCCCAGCATAGCTGATCCGCGGTAATATTCTTTTGAACCCGAATTGTTATTATACCAGCCTAAAGGATTGGATGCAAGTACAAGGCGGCTTTCACATGAAGGAGTAGTAGCAACCGGAGGCGCAACCGCCTTACTTTCCAATTTGTAAATCTGTAAGCCTCCTTTTCCTGATGCAACAAAAATTAATCCATTGGCAGCTTTTACATAATTGGCCGAACCAGTAACATCCGCAATACCCATGATTTCAAGCCCTGTCTTCTGGCTGTTAACTCTCGACACTACCAGTCCGGCAGCTCCGTTAGCGCCGTACACATAGTTGTCGGCAACAGAAACTGAATTGGTATAAATGTCTTCCTGTGCAATGTTTTCAATAACAGAGGGCAGGTTAATAGCATCCAGCTTTGTACCGGAAGTTGAACTCCACATGGTAATACCGGCAGTTCCGTTAGAAAGCAGAATAGCATTAGCCGTTGCCGCGATGTTTGATTTGGCATCTGAATTAATTCCGGCAGGAACATCCGAAGAACGTTTCAACTGGTAAGTAGTTCTGTCGTAAACTCCCAGGGTTTGTTTCGCAGCACCTGCATAGGCACCCGAAAGAACGGTAAACTCAGAAGAATTAACAGCAATATCCTTTGCTCCGTCAAGAGCAATAGTTTTCTTCACTGTCAGACTGTTTTTGTCAATGACAGAAACACCTCCGTTTGTATTTCCACTGGTAACAAAAACGTCATTATCGCTTATACTTACACTGTTAGCTACATAGCCGCCTAATTTTACATTCGTAATTTGATCGGTTAACAAGCCATTGCTTATGCTGATGCGGCTTACTACTGCGGGAGAAGTAAAATCAGGATTTTGATCAATATTAACAGCACCTGCAATATATAGATTAGTATTGTCTGATGTTACAGAGCTGATATCAATGCCCGGAGTAACTGCGCTTTGCAACAGTTTGGGTGTGGCATTGGTAATGTCAAGTACATCCACAGCGCCTAAATACGTTTCACCCTGGGTATTGTAGGATACGTAGGCACGGTTGCCTGCTATAGCTACTTCGGTAGCCTGTAATGTCTTTCCCTCGTATTTAGGGGCTTCTACTTCCGCAACCAGCTTCAGATTATACCCTGATGAAATATCTGTAGAAGCAATCCTACCCGGATTCTTCAGAGACATTAATCGCTGATCGCCGTAATTAACCACCGGCACAATTTCACCATCAGGATACGTTTTTAACCGGTTATCCGTTTCGGTATTCAGAATTACCTTCCCCGGATTTAACTTAGTCTCTTTTTTACACGACACAATCATTCCCATGGCTGTTACACCAAGGACTGCTGCATAATAGTACACTTTCTTCATCTATTCTTCTTATTAATTGGATTTACTCATCAAAATCCGTTTTCACATACGGTAAATGGGGCGAAAGGTTATAAGATTTGGTGGTTTTTAATTTAAATTTTTATTTGAGGATGGAAGGATCGGGATGTGTTTGGATGGATGTCTGGACAGGACGTTTTTTGTTGGAAATGAACATGCAGCGTCATTCCGACGATAGGGAGGAATCTCAGGGATAGTAATAGTAGCAGTGTCTGGTTATCCTGGTGAATAATGCTCCAACAAGCGCAGGATGGGCAATGACACTCATCGCCCATTCCTACACATTCTAAGCATTTAAGGCTTTTCTTGCATACTCCACACACTTGATGGTTTCTTTAACCGCGTCAGAACCTTCCGGGATCTTGTATTCCAGTTCGATAGTGGCCGGAAAAGTGTATTTATTTTTCTGCATGAGCTGAAGAGCCTGGATGATAGGCGTATCGCCTTCGCCCCAGGGAAGATTTGCACCACCATGCGCTTTGTTCTGCCGGTCCTTTACGTGCATGCTTTTAATATGCTGATGGTATTTTTTAATTTCTGCCAAAGCATCGTAGCCGGCAGCGGTATAATGACCCATGTCCAGGTTCATAGCGTTGTAGTCTGACTGCTGCATTGACTGATCCCAGAACGTAGGAGTCTGCTGTTCGTGCCCGTGATAGGCAACATACACACCGTGTTTTGCAGCCATTTTACCCAGGCGTTGCGTTTGAGCCGGATCTTCCGGCATTTCTACCGTAACATGGCTGGCTCCCAGCGCTTTTGCTGCTCTTAATGCATAATCAATTTCGGCATCCGTGTTATTTACACTCAGGGCATTGGGTTTATAAGCATAAATCATAACCCCCGCATCCTTATACATTTTCCGCAGGGTTTCAAACTTATCCATGGATACGGATGCTCTCCAGTCTGCCGCTTTTTTAGCAGCTTCCGCAAATGCCGCTTTTTGTTCCGGGGTCCGGTCAGCTGGTTTTACCCAGGGGCCATTGGTGCGTGGACTTGCAGGAAGGCCGGCAAAGGATTCGGCAGTGTTGCCCATCAGTTCGATGGCGCTGATATTACAGTTAACCGCATACTTCAGTACACTTTCGGCATCGTCCGGAAGGCTTCTCCAGGA
This sequence comes from Rubrilithobacter danxiaensis, assembly GCF_047272945.1. Lineage (NCBI taxonomy): Bacteria > Pseudomonadati > Bacteroidota > Sphingobacteriia > Sphingobacteriales > Sphingobacteriaceae > Rubrilithobacter > Rubrilithobacter danxiaensis. The sequence continues at coordinate 239,262 of NZ_JBKOPS010000007.1, read as the reverse complement.
GTATGTTATGGCACCAACTTGTACACCGTTAAACATGGAATTTGGCTTGCCCAGATTTTTAATGTAGGCAGGCATACCGAAGCCGGATTTGGAAGTTAATGCAATACCGGCAGCTGCCAGTACTGCAGTACCCAGAAACTTACGTCTGGATAGGTGCTGATCTTTCATGGTTTTATTGGTTATGGTTTATCCAAGTTAAAAATAATACCCCAAAAGGTTCGGCAGCTATTCGAATTGTTACGCTTGCTGCTTAGCGTTTTAATTTGTTGAAGAAGAAGTAAGCGCTTCTAATTCTGACACTTTCCACGGACTTGTTTTTGATGGAAACTGCTCCCTTACTTTTTTTATGTCTGCCGCCTGTATTATTACGGAAGACGGGTTTCTTCTGCCACGCGTATTTTCAGTAAATTCATGGCGGGCATAGCTTAATACCGAGGCAATCCATTCATCCGTATTATCTTTCAGTGCAGGCATGTCTGCCGAATAAGTTTTACCTTCAACAGGCCCAGTTAAGCCGTGTAAAAGAATACGGATAGCAATCTCTTTATCGCCGGTAAGGTGTTTAGACCCAATCAGGGGAGGCGCCGCCGCACTGGCAAGGCCTTTTCCATCGGCGCCGTGACAGGCAGAGCAGAAACCTTTAAAGATAACGGCACCATCCATCACCAGCTTCCTGTCTGCAGCAGAAAGATTGGCGAGCTTTCTGCCGTATTTTTTAATATCTTCATTTTTATCTACGCTCGCCTTGGCAGCCGCAAGCATTTGGTTATTGGGGTTTTGCGCAAGGATCTCCTGAACGATCTGTATTGCCTTTTCATTTTTACTTGCTGCTAAGGAGAGTACCAGTTGTGTTTTAACGTCAAAGTTTTCGTCAGATACCATACCCGCCAGCAGGCTGATCATTTCCTCATCCTGCTGTTTTATATACGGTTCGCTGATCCAGATCGCTGCTCTTCGTACCTGCGGGTCCGTATCTTTCATCGCCGTATGAAGTATCTCTTTGTCGATGGCATTCAAACCCTCCAGTGTCCACAGGGCGTGAAGCCGGCCCAAGGCTGAAGGTTTTTGTTTGAGCGAGCCCGGAAGGCCCGAAGCAATCTGTTTTTATGCCGGAACAACCGAGCGGTCGCCGAGGATAACAAGCTGCTTCTGCGCATTGTCTCTCCACCAGCCATTGGGATGATCGAGGTAGTTTACCAGCGTACCGGCAGGAACATCCAGCAGGTGGGGCTTCACTGTTTTTTTCTTATACCCTTCATGAACCAGGCGCCAGATGCGCCCCCGCTGGTTAATTTTATCCAGTCCGTACTGCTCAATTTTTCCCCGCAGGTAGCTTCCTTTCGGAGTCCATTGCGATTCCTGTATAATGCCCCTGTTCATGTCCACTACATAAAAGTTGCCGTCAGGCCCTGTATAGGTGTTAACCGGCCTGAAATAAAAGTCGGTGCTGGATATAAACTCTTTGTTGCCGTACATTTTCTCGAGGTAGGTTTTCCCTTCCCGGTTTACAACTTTGGCACGGCGTATAATACGGGCAACAGGCTCAGCAATCAAATAATCTCCCACCAGATCTGCCGGAAGGTTATTCCCACGGAAAATAGACTGGCCGTTAGCGGAAGTAACATGGTTCAGAGTGCTGTCTGCCCGCAGCCTTTTAAGTCCGCCCTGCGCATCCTGGTTCGAAATAGCCGACCAAACCGCTCCAAAACTTTCCTCATTGTACGCATCCGCAAATTCCAAAGCCCCGTAAGCGGGGTTGATCTGGAAGCCCGACCCCGCATTCTCACCACCTGCCCGGCTAAAGAACAGGCGGCCGTAATTATCATGCGTTAATCCCCACTGCCCATTTGATCCGCTGGGGAGAGAATCGGGCTGCAGTATCCCGCCCACGTACCGGAAACGTACCGGGTCAACCGTCTGGTAAATATAGTTATCCAGGTTCCAGTCCAGACCGCTTCGCTGATGTTCAAGGTTTCCCGGAGCCACTTTTCCCGGCGTATATACCGGCTTTACCTGATCGGCAACGCCATCACCATTGGTATCCTTGTAACTGAAAATATCGTAGGTGTCGGTCTCGTTCACCAGCAGCTCGTGGTTTACGCATAAAAGCATCCTCGGCAACAGCAGCTTATCAATAAAGACAGAACTTTTATCCATTTTGCCGTCGTTGTCGGTATCCTCGAGCAACATCACACGGCTTATTTTATTTTTAGTGCCGCTGCCGTCGGCATCCTGGGTATAGGTCTCCATTTGTGCCACATACATTTTCGCATCGCCGTCCCACGCTATAGCTACCGGCTCGTGTATCATCGGCTCGCTGGCCACCAGCTCCATGTGATAGCCTGCGGGAACCCGGAAAGCTTTCTGGCTTTGTTCAGGCGTAAGCGGAACGGTGGAAGGATCTGTTTGTACCGGTTTATTTAAACTTGCCTGCTCATCGGCAAGGGTAGGCATTTTTACCTTGCAGGTATATGCCAGGATCGATACACCCATCAGGCAGTATACCAGGTTCTTACTTTTCATGTTGGTTTATTGGCTGGTTAATCAAGGTTTAATATAAGATAAAAAATTGGATCGGGGAGATTGATAGCAGATGAAAAAGGAAAAGCCTTGACTATACCTTAAAATAGCATATCCTGCAATATCAGTTTTTATAAAGTTAGAAAACGCTGCAATACTGCTTTCTACTTTCCGCAGTCCCGTTTTACGCTCATACGCCACCAGCATTCGGCACGGGCCGGTATCCGCTTCAACCGGGTTTAGTTTCAACTTTGCAGTGCTGTTCTTGTAGCAGTTAAATTCAGCTCGCTCATTTTAAAGCCCTTCGGTTTTGCCATAATTTCTTTTAAGCAAGTCTTTTAAGTCCTTCGACTTGTAGTACGACTTCCCCTTTATCTGTGAATAAACCAGGATCTTTTCCGAACGCCATTTGGTAAGCGTCCGTTCGCTGATATCCAGCAGGAACATTACTTCCTGCGAAGTAAGCCAGGCCTTTTTAAAGAGGTTCCGTTTTTTGTCTTTCGCTTTTTTTTCTTTCTCATTTACTTTCTGAAGCAACTCCATCAACATACGTTCAACGTTGTGAAGCCTGTTTTGCTCTGCAAACTGGTCCATACAAACTACGATTAAGAAGACAGGAATCTAGCGGTTCGGAAAGTAAGCGAGAGCGAATCGACTGTGTCCGGCCTTGAGTTATACTTGGTTAATTAGATTTAAGTTAATGGCAATTTTTTTAATATCCAAATTTTTAATTTTTTAACTACCTAAATGGGCTGTAAAGACATGGCTTCCTGTTCGGGAAAAGGTGTTAAAAAAAGGCCTTTTGTTCGGGGCTTCTTCGGGAACTGTTCGTACCATGTTCGCAAACTCCCGAAGATGGTACGAACAAAGTACGGTTTTGGTAGGGTAATGAGGGCTTTTTTTAGTTTAGAGAAAGGGAACTTGTGAAGGGAGGAATAATACTTCGAAAGGATCAGCTTTCAGTTAAACTTTTAGCTAAAACTGTTAAGCCTTGACTTTTTGGTTCTTTTGTGTAAGACAAACCTGAGCGAAGCGAAAGCATGAACGCCTTCAAAAATTAAATCATATGTGAATAACAACTAGCTTTCGCGGCAATGAGCGAGAAAGTTTACAAACCTATATTCCTGATGTTTTCACCTATATAAGCGCATAATGTGAATAGGTGATTACTTTGTTTATTTGCCCTCATAGCCGGGCAGGCCTAGGAACTTTTTCTTGACAAAAAGTTCCGCAAAAGTCAAGAGACAAACGAAGCTTCAGCCCGCAAGGCTCCACTGGCCCGCCGTTTGTCTCAGGCCGGCGCTCTTCGTACTATGTGAGAGATGTGATTTTTTGTTCGTTTGTCTTTCACAGGCTCCGCACAAGTGTGCACGTTATGCAACGGGAATTCGGCATTACAGTCTTTAGCTAAAACTGTTAAGCCTTGACTTTTTGGTTCTTTTGTGTTAAGACAAAAGAACAAAGGTTTTATTGCCCTCATAGCCGGGCGGGCCTAGATACTTTTACCTTGATACAAAAGTATCCAAACCTGCGAAGCAAGCATGAGCTCCATTGAAAGAAAAACTAAATCTGCGAATAAATCAAGAGACAAACGAAGCTTCAGCCCGCAAGGCTCCACTGGCCCGCGTTTGTCTCCGGCCGGCGCTCTTCGTACTATGTGAAAGATGTGATTTTTTGTTTGTTTGTCTTTCACAGGCTCCGCCTGAGGGTATGTACGTTGTTGCAACGGGAATCCGGCATTACAGTCTTTAGCGTTAAGAAAGTTTGAATGAAGGCTTGCAGAAACATTTGATTTGCAGGAAGGGAAGCAAGACGGAGAAGTGGAGTAGTGGCTTGCATAATGCTCTTCCATTCCACGGCTTGGCTTGCAGATAAGCCTTCAGTTAAACTTTTAGCTAAAACTGTTAAGCCTTGACTTTTTGGTTCTTTTGTGTAAAGACAAAAGAACAAGAATACCTTTATTGCCCTCATAGCCGGGCGGGCTTAGTCCTTTTCTCTTGAAAGAAAAGGACCAAAAGTTCAAGAGACAAACGAAGCTTCAGCCCGCAGGGCTCCACTGGCCCGCCGTTTGTCTCGGGCTGACGCTCTTCGCACTATGAGAGAGATGTGGTTTTTTGTTCGTTTGTCTTTCACAGGCTCCGCACAAGTGTGTACGATGTTGCAACGTATATCCGGCATTACAGTCTTTAGCGTTAAGAAAGTTTAAATGAAAGGCTTGCAGAAACATTCATTCAGCAGGAAGGGAAGCAAGACGGAGAAGTGGTGTAACGGCTTACACTTTGCTCAAACCATTCCCAGGGCTCGGCTTGCAGATAAGCCTTCAGTTAAACTTTTAGCTAAAACTGTTAAGCCTTGACTTTTTGGTTCTTTTGTGTTAAGACAAAAGAACAAGAATAAAGGAAAAGAGATAATTGAAGATTTTAAATCTGCTTTATTAAGTTGTACAGGATGCGCTAAAACTAACATCCCGTACAGCATGACATGAACATCAGTTTATTTACTTGCATTAGATGCCCTTCAGGAATCAATGGCTGCTTTTTGAATATAAAATTTTATTTTCTCTTCAGGAGTGCTTGTTTTGCAATCATAAAATAACGGCATGAAGAAGGTTGCTAAGCTCGTATTTTTTTGTATCTGTTTCCTGTTTTGGATGCTCACTACACTCGCACAACGAAACGGAAATTTAATTGGAACGGTAGAAGACAAAAATACTACGCAAGCGTTGCCGGGTGTGACGATAGCTGTAAATGGGACCTCTTTAAGCACTATAACAGACAGTGCAGGAGCTTTTAAAATTTCACTGCCTGTGGGAAGCTATTCGGTTACGGCCAGTTCTCTGGGCTATGAGTCCAACACTTTGTTTAATATTGAAGTAGGAGCCGGTAATGACCGCATTATCCGGTTCCAAATGATTGCAGAGGCAAAGTCGCTGGAAGGTGTTGTTGTTACTTTTAACAAAAATGTCACGGCCATTGCCACAGATATGATTACACCCCTTTCCGTACAGCAGCTTACTTCACAGGAAATTCAGTCGAACCCGGGTGGAAATTTCGATGTTTCAAAAGTGGTGCAAACATTGCCGGGAGTGGGCTTGAGTAATGGTGTGGGCGAACGAAACGACATTATTATACGGGGTGGTGCGCCGAATGAAAATGTTTACTATCTGGATGGAATTGAAATACCGGTGTTGAATCATTTTCAAACGCAGGGAAGTTCGGGGGGAGCACAAGGTATTTTAAACGTTTCGTTTATTGAAAGCCTGAAGCTGACAACTTCAGCATTTGACGCGAAATATAACGATGCACTGTCGTCAACATTCGTAATCAACCAAAGAAACGGAAATCCTGAACGTATTTCGGGAAATGTGCGGACGAGTCTGACGGAAAGTGCCCTTACCCTGGAAGGCCCGCTTTCGTCAAAGACCACTTTCTTAAGTTCTGCCCGGGCATCTTACCTGGCACTTTTGTTTAAATTAATTGATTTGCCTATCCGCCCAAATTTTTCTGATTTCCAATACAAGGTCAATCACAAATTCAATAACAAGACTACTCTGACCGCCATCGGCCTGGGCGCAATCGATAGATTTCATTTTGCGCCTACAAGAAAATCGTCACCTGAAAATATTTATGTGCTGCGATCCACGCCTTATATCAACCAGTGGACTTATACGGCGGGGTTCAATCTGAACAGAAAAATCAGCAATGGGTTTATTAATTTTACCCTGAGCAGGAATGTGTTCAATACCAAACTTGATAAATTTGAAGATGAAAAGAAGGTTGAACAAAACCGCACCTTATTAGTTAATTCGCGTGAATGGGAAAATAAATTCCGGTTTAATTACAATAAATACCTCAACGGATGGCGATATTCTGCGGGTATGGATGCTCAGTATGCAGGATATTCAGGAGATGTGTATAATAAACTGCTGAATGAAGTAAAAGATGCAGCCGGCAATATCTTTTCACCCGAAAAAGTAATTGAATTCAACAGCGAAGTCAGGTTTTGGAGGTACGGACTGTTTGCACAGGCAGCCAAACGTTTTTTTGACGATAATCTGCTTGTTTCCGGTGGGCTCCGCATGGACATGAACAGCTTTACAAACACAGGCGGCAACCCTTTCAAAACATTTTCTCCACGTCTTTCAGTATCCTATCGTATAAATAATCAGTGGAACCTGAATGCATCTTCAGGCATTTACTTCAAGACACCGGTGTACACCGCACTCGGATACCGGGAGAATGGCGAATTTGTGAATAAAGACATGGACTATACCCGTTCTACACATTTCGTACTCGGAACCGAATATCTGCCAAAAAATTCACTCCGGTTTACACTGGAGGGATTTTATAAAAAATATTCTGACTACCCTGTATCTGCATCAACCGGAGTTTCTATGGTTAACCAGGGAACTCAGTATGGATCTGTTGGAAGTGAGCGGCTGATTACGAATGGTAGGGGTGAAGCTTATGGCATTGAGTTTTTTGTGCAGCAGAAAATGACCCGAAATATATTCTACGTGATCAGCTACTCCTACGTGGTCAGTCGCTTTTCAGGCTTGGACGGTATGCTGAAACCTTCTTCCTGGGATAACAGACACCTGTTGACCGGAACACTGGGGTACAAGTTTAAGAACAACTGGGAGATAGGTGTAAAATATCGGTATGCCGGTGGAAATCCGTATACGTCTTTTGATATAACAGCATCGCAGGCTAACTATATGCTGCTGGGGCAAGGTATACCGGATATGCAGTTGCTCAATGAAAGCAGGCTTTCAGCATATAATCAGCTTGACTTTCGGGTAGATAAGAAATTTAATTTTCGCAAAACTTCACTAACCGCCTATCTGGATATTCAAAATCTGCTCATGCAGGAAAACGAAAGCAACCCGAACTTTACATTTAAACGTAATGCGGATAATACAGGCTTTGAAACTACAAACGATTTACCTGTGGAAATGGATGGAAGTAATGCAATACCGGTTATACTTACAAACAAATCTGGTCGCCCGCTGCCCTCTCTCGGTTTTATACTGGAGTTTTAACAGTGCAAGGAGTTAAAAGAGGCAGGACACAAACAAATTGTCCTGCCAAGCCCGGACATTTTAGTGCGAGGAAAAAATTAAACTTGTTATCCGAAATATCCCACCCCTTTAGCCATTAGCGCTGCCAGTAGGGGAATAATAACAAGCAAAAGTAATTCGATCCGGAGGCATAGAAATACTGTTTTGGGTATTTCAACTGCTTCGTCCTGACTGCCTTTCCGTTGCCGGATGAAGAATACAGTAGGGTAGATAGAAAGCAATCCGACAAGAACAAACAAGGTAATCTTGGTGTGGAAAATCCAGTTAGCGCTATAGAATGCTGCCGGTTTACCTACATCTCCAAACCATAAAGTTAGTCCGGCAACCAAAATGCTTAAAGCTGCAATGCCGTAAATAGCGTCAATTCCTGCAATACGACCTATTTCTTTCCGGGTTAGCGTTTTCTTTAGTAAAATATGCTCGGCAACTAAAGAACTGAATACGGTAAAAATGCTGATGAAGTGCAGGTAACGTAAAAAAATCTCAAGAGTCATTCAAACAGGTTTTGTATTTAAAATTAGTTAATCCTGTAATTTGACGATTTGATATGAAATTTGTTACTCGTTAGATTCGAAGTCTCCACTGAACAAAGGCATGTTGTTAAGACAAAAGGAATTTTTGCTTTTTGGAATGTTCTTAAAAGTATTCCAAATTTTAGATAACGCAGATTCTAAATCTGCATCATTTTTTGTTACCGGATTTAGTGTTAAGAAATTTTGAAGAAAGTGCAAGTACACAGCGGACAAATCCAGCTGCGTACCACACCAACATTTGGATGTAATTTATGAGCAGTTAATAGCCTAAGTTATCATCCACATCGTATCTGACACCGGGGTAATTTAAAATCTTTCGCATCAGGCCTAATTGTCCTAAAAGGTAGCTTTCGCGGTCTATGCACATACCCACCATGTTGAGTTTGTTCTCTTCCACGTACGAAATATTCATCCCGAATTCGTAGGGCTTCAGAAGTTCTGCCTCTTCAATATGTAAGAGCTTTTGATATAAAAGAGGGGATATCTTATGCCACTCCTTCTTTAGCTCTTCAAGCGAGGGGTATATGGCATTTATATCCAGTGCTTTTGCATCCTTAAACAAGTCTTCATGAGGGTCCTTTTCCGGCATACCTAATATGCCTGCCAGCCAGTACCGGGTGTTAACCAGGTTGCCAACCATCCAGGTGAAATGGTTCGTTTTATTTTCGACACGGATTTGCGCATCCGCTTCCTGAATACCGGCGAGCATGTTGTTGAAGGTTTGGCTGCGCATGCGATAGCCGGGGATGATGACTGCCAGAGATCTGGCTGCGGGAGTTTCCATAATCTGATTTTTTAAAGGTGTTTACTGTTCAGAGATTTTCTTTACTATTTCCAGGCCCTTAGTAAAGCCGTTGTTCATCATGTCTGCCCATTCCTCGCCTGTTTGTACGGAAGCTTTAAGAGTGGTAACCCCATTGTTTTCGGACAGGTTATATGCTTCCAGAGACCCTGCCCAACTCTTTACTTTTTCACTCGTTGTATCTTCTTTTCCGTCGATAACTTCGCCTAAATGCTCAAATACAATTTCATACGGCTGATTCATTGTTTTTATGGTACTAACCATCCCGTTGCCCTTCGTATCCATGAAGAATGTTTTTCCGCCTGTTTTCCAATCACTTTGCATAACAGAACCGCCGTTGGGGTCGGGATTAAAAGGGGCTGTCCATTGGGGATATGTGGCTTCGTTCCAGAGTATATCCCAGACTTTTTGAGCAGGTGCATTAATTTCCTGTGTAAATTGCAGTGTTTTCATAAGTACGCTTTTTTAGGTGAATTTGATAGTATAAATTTAAGATATTATATAAGAAGGATGTGAGGCATAGGAAGACAATTTAGGGGGTCGATTGCGGCATTATAGTTCCTTACTATTGGTTAAAGTATTTTACCCTATCGCTCTCCGGAATTACAAATTCGGAAGAGCAGAAATTAACCCAATATTAAGCCGGCATGAATAGTTGGTTTTGCAGATTGCATTGATATTTATTAATTTTTTAGTTTTGCTACCACTGAAATTGGTTCTATATGAGAAAAATAGTATTGCTTTTTATTCTTTTTACTGAAGTGCTGGCGAAGCCTGTAATAGCTCAGACAAATTCAAGCAGTCAGGAGGCCGTTTATACAAATCCGCTAAAAGTTGAGTTAGGTGATCCCTTTGTATTATTTAGTAAAGGCATGTATTACATGTACGGAACAGGGGGAGGAGCAGACCGGGGCTTTTCGGCATATTCATCTAAAGATCTAGTCAATTGGAAGCCGGAAGGACAGGTGTATTTTCATGACAATAAAAATGGCTGGAGCGATCCGAACGCCGGTTGGGGCGGAGCGTATTGGGCTCCTGAAGTTTATGAAGTAAAAGGTAAGTTTTACCTCTTTTACAGTGCACAGTGGAAGGTTAACCCTGCAAAAGAAGCAGAAAATTTCAGGATTGGTGTTGCTGTTTCCGATAAACCTACAGGGCCCTTTGTTGACCTGGCACCGAAACCTCTCTTCGATCCTGGGTATCCCATTATTGATGCAAATGTGTTTTTTGATACAGACGGCAGGTCGTATTTATATTATTCGCGGGCTGCTTATAAACATCCTGTAAAGAGCGAAATAGCAGAGCAGGCAAGGAAAAGCGGTAAGTATAACGAAATTGAAGAAAGCTGGGTTTACGGTGTAGAACTGAAACCCGACTTTTCGGGTGTGATAGGACAACCGGTATTATTGCTTCGGCCTCCTGTAAAGTTAAACGACAAGCAAGCCGAGTGGGAAAGCCTTTCTGTAACTACCGGTGAAGTTAACCGGCGCTGGACAGAAGGTTCGGTGACGTTTAAAAAGGACGGCATTTATTACATTATGTATTCTGCTAATCATTTTGGCGGAGAGCATTACGCAGTGGGTTACGGCACTTCTTCTTCACCTTTAGGCCCTTTTAAAAAGGCAGACAATAATCCGGTGTTGCGTAAGAATACAGATAAAGGTGGCATTGTTTCCGGTACCGGGCATAATAGCATCGCTTACTCTCCGGACGGTAAGGAGATGTTTTGCGTTTATCACGGACGAACAACCAGGACAGGTCCGGAACGAGTAGTGTTTATTGATAGAATGGATGTAAAAAACGGTAAAATTATTGTACATGGCCCTACTACCGAACCTCAAAAAATGCCTTCAGGTTCCAGGTAATAAGGTTAGCGTAATAACTTATTAATGTTTCAGAATTGCCATGAGACAGTCACAGAGCTTCTCTTAGTTTAGAGTTCAGCGTTATTATTCTTATTTTCGCGTTAAATAAGAACAAGGGAGAAGTAATGCCAGTTAAAATTCCGAATAATTTACCTGCTATAGAGCTGTTAAAGAAGGAAAACATATTTGTAATGAGTGATCTGCGGGCAAATACGCAGGATATTCGCCCGATGAAGGTACTCATACTTAACCTGATGCCTCTTAAAATAACAGCCGAGACGGATTTTGTTCGTTTGTTATCCAATAATCCTCTGCAGGTTGAAGTAGAATTTTTAAGGCTTGATTCACACACTTCTAAAAATACATCGGAAGAGCATCTGGAAATGTTCTATAAAAGCTTTCATGAAGTAAAGGAGAACTTCTATGATGGTTTGATCATTACCGGTGCTCCTGTAGAAATGCTGGAGTTTGAGCAGGTAACCTACTGGCAGGAGATCACCGAGATCTTTGATTGGGCCAGAAAACACGTAACCTCAACACTCTATATCTGCTGGGCCTCGCAAGCTGCACTTTATCATTTTTATGGGGTAGAAAAAAAGCCATTGGATGAAAAACTATCCGGGGTGTTTAAACATACTGCAACTGAAAAGGGCCACTCCTTGTTAAGGGGCTTTGACGATGAGTTCTTTATTCCTCATAGCAGGCATACCACCATACTAAAATCGGATTTAGCAGATAAAGAAGATCTTCGAATCCTGTCAGAATCTCCGGATGCAGGAGCCGCCATTATATCTTCCAGGGGCGGGCGTGAATTTTATCTTACCGGTCACTCAGAATACGCTCCGCTAACCCTGCACGAGGAGTATGTCAGGGATGTAAAGAAAGGCCTTGGTGTGCCTGTACCGAAAAACTATTACCGGGATGATAATCCGGAGAATGCTCCATTGGTTTGCTGGACAAGTCATGCGAATTTACTTTTCAATAACTGGCTCAATTACTTCGTTTACCAGGAAACGCCATATAATTTACAGGACGTGGCTAAGTTGGGAGAGATAGTTCAAAACGGCTGATTTTTATATGTAAAGTGAATGCTCTATTACTTGTGTGCTTCAGCGGACATAATCCAAAGGGAGCGCTGAGCAGCGTTAAGAAGGCTTGAATGAGGTGTGCAGAACATTCAAGTTTGCAAACAACGGGTATAAGATTCCGGGCATTCGTCTCCTATATTTATTAGACAATTTAGTCAATACATTTGAACAGGCAAATGGGAAAACAAAAACAAAAATTGGAAATTTAATACCCGTACGATTGCTCTTAATCGTTCACAATAAGCTTAACACTGATGAAAGAACCTTTCGACATAGAAATAGGAGATATAGCATATTCAGTCTTCCCTGAAGAGGATGAAACTTATACGATTTTCAAAGAGGGTATTGAATATTTAAAAATACAAAAAGACGTAGAAGGGGTTTGGCTAAAGCTAGATCCCGATACCGACATTACTGTTTTTACAGAGGATGCGGAAGTCAATCTGATAGGGGCGGAAATAGACAAATTCACTCCGGAGGAAGAGGACGAAGATAGCTTAGAATAAAGGGATTTATAATCCCTAAAGAAATTGTGTTAAGAGATTATAAATCTGCTCCAGTCTATCGTTAAATCTGCTTCAATCTATCGTTTTGACTTTTGGTCAGACAAAAAGGGCTTGATAATTTCAGCCCCTCTGTCTTTTCCCTTATTCTAACGCCAGCCCAGCCCGGGAGCTACATATTCCAAAATGGAGGACAATAGATGCACATTGTAATCTACACCCAAAGTATTGGGTATGGTCAAAAGTATAGTATCTGCTTCCTGTATGGCTTCGTCCTCAGCTAATTCGCTGATGAGTCGATCCGGCTCTGCTGCATAACTCTTTCCGAAAACAGCCCGTTGGCCACGCTCTATATAGCCGAAACTATCGGACGCTTTACCTTGCTGCCCGAAGTAATACCTGTCCTCGTCGGATACCAATGCAAAAATAGAACGGCTAACAGATACCCTTGGCTCACGTTGGTGTCCCGCCTTTTTCCAGGCTTCCTTATACATCCTGATCTGTTCTGCCTGCTGCACATGGAAAGGTTTGCCACTTTCATCGTACTTGAGGGTAGAGCTTTGCAGGTGCATCCCGTTTTCGGCGGCCCAAACAGCTGTCGCGTTTGATGCAGCGCCCCACCAGATACGGTCCCGCAATCCTTCAGAATGGGGCTCCAGGCGTAGCAGGCCCGGGGGATTGGGAAACATGGGGTAGGGATTAGGCTCGGCAAAGCCGATACCTTTGAGTTTATCCAGAAACTCCAGCGCTTTTTTGCGTCCCATATCTGCATCGGTTTCCCCCTCCGCAGGTTGGTATCCGAAATGACGCCAGCCGTCGATCACTTGTTCCGGCGAACCCCTGCTGATCCCTAATTGTAAGCGGCCTCCTGAGATCAGATCGGCGGCACCGGCATCTTCCACCATATACATGGGGTTTTCATAGCGCATGTCAATTACACCGGTTCCGATCTCTATTTTACTTGTTTTAGCCCCGATGGCTGATAGCAGGGGAAACGGCGAGGCTAACTGGGCTGCAAAATGGTGTACGCGAAAATAGGCACCATCTAAACCGAGCTGCTCCGCTGCAACAGCCAGGTCTATGGATTGAAGCAAGGTATCGGCTGCCGTACGGGTTTTATAGGCAGGATGACCGGACCAATGTCCAAACGATAGAAATCCAATTTTTTTCATATAACACAAAGTTAAGGATTGAGGCGGCTAGTTACTCCCTCAAATAATATTTGATATTAGGATGGAAAAGAGGTTGTCTAATAGCCGACACGTTTGATTAGTATTGGTTCGACAAGTGCTTCAGAATTGCAAATTCCGGAATTTCGTTGAAATAAAAAAAATTTCTACTACTTTAGTTCGGTAGTCTTAAGAACTAATTGAACCAAATTAACGCATTCTTAATTTTTATGAGAAATCTGATCTTAGTACTCCTGGTACCTTTTCTTTCAAATTGCCGCTCTACCAATTATGTGACATTGACAGTTACAGAGCCTGCACCCGTAACACTTCCTATGTCTATGAAAAGAATAGGAATTATTAACAGAAGCCTGCCTGGCAGCAAAAAGCCTATTTTGGAGAAAGTCGACGAGGTTTTAACTGCTGAAGGGAAAAACCTGGATAAGGATGGGTCGGTAAAGGCTATGATAGGACTTAACGAAGAACTGGGAAAGAACGAACGCCTTACAGATGTACAGTATCTCGCCGGTGAAAAATGTGAAGCTTCTAATTTCGGGGTATTTCCGGAGCCGCTTTCGTGGGATCGGATTGCAGAAATATGTACTAAATACCAGCTCGACGGACTGTTTTCACTGGAATCCTACGATACGGATTCGAAGATCAACTATAGCACGGCGAATGTACTTCTTAAAAATCCCATAGGATTGAAGGTTCCCACAATCGAGCATCAGGCAGCTGCAAAAACAATCATAAAAACCGGATGGCGCATCTACGACAATAACAGCAGAACCATTATCGACGAGTTCAATATGACGGGAAATGTAAGCATGACAGGCAAGGGCATTAATCCTGTCGCTGCTGCCTCGGCAATTACCGGTAGAAAGGAAGCGGTCAATCAGGAAAGTTATAAACTTGGACAGTCATACGCCTGGAGTATAGAGCCGTATAAAACCAGGGTGAGCAGGATCTATTATGTTAGAGGAAATGATAAATTTAAAACAGCAAAGCGCAGGGCACAAACAGGAAACTGGGACGGAGCAGCGGAAATGTGGACCCGGGAGACAAAGAATCCAAATGCGAAAATAGCGGGAAGGGCACTTTATAACATGGCCATTATACAGGAGATCAGGGGAAATATGGAGGGAGCACAGGACTATGCAAAGCAGGCATATGAAAACTTTGATAATAATCGGGCCTTACAGTATCTGAATGTATTAAAGAATCGGAGCAAAAGGCTGGAGCGATTGGCATATCAGAGGCAGTGAGAATTCTACTTGGGAATTTGTAACTCGTGCTGCGGAATTTGTATCGTAGCAAGGCTGCTATCTGTGAAAGATTTTTACAAAATAAATTATACCAGGAGGTGAAATCGTATGAGAAAATTAATTGTAATATCAATGATTACATTGGATGGGGTAATGCAGGCGCCTGGAGGACCTGAGGAAGATACCTCAGGCGGTTTCGAATATGGCGGCTGGCTTGCACCTTATGATGACGAAGTCTCTGGTAAATTTATGGAAAAACTGATGCAACCAGCAGACGTTCTTCTGGGCAGAAAAACATTTGAAATTTGGGAAAACTATTGGCCACATCATGAAAAAGCATGGCCGGGCATAAATAATGCATCGAAATATGTTTTGTCCACTACAAGGAAAAATTCCGATTGGAAAAATTCAGTTTTCCTTAACAGCCTGTCAGATATCAAAAAGCTTAAGAATTCAGAAGGTTCTGATATTCAAGTCTGGGGCAGTAGTAAGCTTATTCAGCTGCTGCTTAAGAATGACCTGGCAGATGAACTCTGGCTCCTCATTCACCCCTTGACCCTTGGTAAAGGAAAAAAGTTGTTTGACGATGGCCCGATTCCCGCGGCATTTACATTAACAGAAAGTACAGTTACTCCGGGTGGAATTATTATTGCAAATTATAAGCGAGCCGGAAAAGTGGAGACAGGAACTGTTGGAGAATAAGAAGAAATAAATCTGATAATTACAGCATTTTAATTTCTAATAAAAAAATAGGATAGTTTTGGCGTGGTTAATTTATATTATATTAGGTAAATTTTTTCTCTTTTAAGAGAAGATTTACCAGAACCGCTGTCTGTAAATGTAGATACAGATAGAATAACCGATTTAAGACTATTTCCGAATGAATCCGCATCTTTCTGTTTTTAACTGGTCTTTGAAAAAGTTGCTTAGTAGCGAACCGGACACCTTCATACAAGCTAAAATAAAAATTCTGTACACCATCCTGTTGTTCTCGTTACTTAAGGTTATCATCGTACTAACGGTAACGTGGCAGGGAGGGCAGATATATCAACTGGCAAGAGCAGTACTGATGCTCTTTGTATTTACCAGCTTTCTGAAAGTGCTGTTAGCAAACCGAAAATTTGTGCAGCCTCTTACCCATGCAATGGTTTGTACCGGTTTAATGCTTATCTGGTCAAATGCTTTTCTGTATGCACAAATTATTAATGTAATTTCTATACAATTTATCTTTATGCTGGTTGTAAGTGCATTTTATCTCTTACAGCTTCGTTTTGCCTTTCTGTATTCTTTTTTAGCAACTCTTCCTGCAGTAATTCATACAGTTTTTCCGCAGGGATTTTCATTAAACCTGATGCCTTCGGCAGAACTTGTATCCCCGGGGTTTGAGATTCTTGTAGTACTTAATTTTATAACCATACTTATAAGTCACTATTTGTTCAGGCAGGCTTTTTATACGAATCTCGCTGAAAAAGAAGCCTTAAATATACAGCTTCGGCAAGCAGTAAAAGAGGCTAACCTGGCTGTAGAATCAAAATCCGACTTTCTCTCCACCATGTCCCATGAATTGCGTACACCACTCAATTCAGTAATCGGGATTAGTGAATTACTACTGGACAATGCACATAGCAAAGAACAGGAGGAAAATCTTACTATCTTAAAGACTTCTGCACACAGTCTGCATACGCTTATTAATGATATTCTTGATTTTAATAAGTTAGGATCAGGAAAGCTGGAGCTGGAGAAGATACCGGTAGAAATTGAAAGGTTCTTTAACGAGATGAGTATGGGGTTGCGTTTTCAGGCAATACAAAAACAGATTGATTTTGTGCTGGATCTGGATGAAAGAGCAGTGGGATTAAGTGTTATCAGCGACCCCACACGCCTTACTCAGATTATTTATAATCTGGGAGGAAATGCCATCAAATTTACCCAGGCGGGCAGTGTGACTGTTAGTGTTCATTTAGTATCAGCTGATGAGGAGAATATATGTATAAGAGTTTCGGTTAAAGATACAGGAATTGGAATAAGTGCAGAGAAACTGGAAACTATTTTTGAACCTTTTACCCAAGCGAATTCCAGTACTACGCGAAACTTTGGTGGCACAGGATTAGGGCTTGCAATTGTTAAACGCCTTTTGTTGTTATTTAACAGTGCTATCACTGTTGAAAGCAATCCCGGTGTTGGCTCTATATTTTCTTTCGACTTGTCACTTAAAAGGGCTGAGCCAGGAGAAAGAAGTGCTTTTTATGATACAGATAAGGATTATAACCTTTCAGGTCTGCGGATTCTGGTAGCAGAAGATAATCTCATGAACAGAGTATTGCTGGCAAAACTATTTTCTAAATGGAATATTGATCCGGTATTTGCTTTCAATGGAAGTGAGGCGGTAGATAAAGTAATGACAGATAATTACGATTTGGTACTAATGGATCTGCATATGCCGGTTATGGATGGCTACGAGGCTGCAAAAACGATTCGTGCACTGGCGGATCCTCAAAAGTCAACGATTCGGATAATTGCCCTGACAGCTTCTGTTTCCGGAAACCTGAGCGAAAAGATCAGGGCTGTTGGAATAGATGATTATATTCTCAAACCATTTAAGTTAAATGAACTATACGGAAGGCTTAAAGAAGAATCGCTGCGACTATCCATCTATCCTGGAAATAGCTAATCTTAAATTATAATCTAAAAAGGATAACTATAATTATCCTTTGATCCATTTAAACATTCAGTTGGTTTATTTACTCAAAATAAATTCAATTCCATCTTCAAAAGATGGCAGAGCAGTTCCCATATGCTCCATATTTTTATAAACTTTTGGCTGCACGCGGATCAATTGCTTTGCAGTTAGCAGTTGAGAGAACGTACTGATACTGTTCGCTTCGCTATCCTTGATTTCCAGTTCTCCCACCGATAAGTACAGTTTTGTATTCTTTTGATTATTACCTGGGTCAGGCAGTTCTTCGAATTGCTTCATCTGGTAACTGTCGTGATACCATAGGGAAGGACTCGCCGCGATATAATTAGTAAAAATAGCCTCCTCCATTCTGTCGCGTAATAGGCTGTATAATACGAAATATCCGCCAAGTGAATGACCCATGAGGATTCGGCCGGTTTTTTCCGTTCTATAAGAGGAGTCAACCCGTGGTATAACTTTTGTCTTTATAAACTTATAAAAATTGGCGCCTTCGCCACTCACTCCGAAACTATCGGCAGGCAACGCAGTCGGAAAGGTATAATCACGAGCTCTTAAGGAATCCATTACATACGCGTTCTCATAACCTATACCCACAAGTATCGGCTCCCGTTGTATCTTCTTCTTTTTGACCAGCTGCTCTATTGAACTGCTTACAGGATCAAAAAAGGCATTGCCGTCCACCTGGTAAATAACGGGATATGTTTTCCGGCTGTTTTTTGAATAATCTTTAGGTAACCTTACGAAAATACTGAACGGCTCCTTTGAAAAATCGGACTTTAAAATCATTGAAGGAGTAGTTTCAGCATCATCTGGCTCCTCGGGTTTGCTTTTATCGGTTAAAGCCGTGGCATACAAACAGTAGTGATGAGGCGGCCTTACCCATTGCCCTAAACTGCTTCTTCTAAAGAAGCTTTTTGAGCTGCCGCCTATCTTCACTTCATAAAAAATCTTTTCAACATCTTTATTTTCAGGTATAAACTCGATAGCGGCAAATACCTTTCCTTTCAACCAGATATTGGAAGCGGACAAATTAAATTTTAACCACCCTTCCTTGATAGGATGGCGTTGAATAATGCTCTTGTTAACTAATCTTTCCGCAGGTTGATTTTCATCTTCATCGTATCTGTAAAAGTTTATTCTGAAGCTTGCGCTATCACGTCTTGATGAATTAATATGTAGATTCAGCGAAGTGATCTTTGCTATTTTGTTGCCCAGGTTAATAACCTGTCCAATTTCAAAACTATCATCCTTTTTAAAAATACCATCCGTAAAATGAATGATTCCTGTTCTTTTGATTCCGTATTTTTTCTCTGTTAACTTTTCTCCTGTCACCACAACTTCATTCAATAGCGTTATTTTCCTATTGAGGTTTATATCGAGTTCGGTTTCAGGGTTTAATTGGAGTAGTGGCAGCATAAGTTCGTCATACCCGACAAGCGAAAAGGTTAACGTATCCCTGATATGATCTTGCGGGAACTGGATTAAAAAGGAGCCGTCTTCTCTGGAAATAGTTCCTATATTTTTCCCTTTTATCCCAATATTTACATAGCTGAGCGCTTTTCTGCTTTTGGTGTCTGTAATTCTTCCCCTGATATTCATCTGGCAGAAAGCAGGAAAATTAAATCCGATGATCAGGATCAAAGCTATCGTTTTTACTGGCATGCTTAAAAATATAGGAATTGGTGAATTGGGATTAAAAGTTTAACATGCTTTAACATTTTAAGAGATATTTGTCCGGCTGCTGCTTCACATTGTTGCTTTTGTTAACTTTATCTTTAATTTATACGTGATGGAAATAACTGTTTCTGATTTTAATAAAGTAAAGATTGCAGAGCTTGTATCTGATAAGATTGAGATAAATACCGTTGATGATGCGCTGGATTTAATAGGAAACTCTGGTTATCTCGGTGCTGCAAAAGTGATTATTTATGAAAAAAATCTCAATCCCGACTTCTTTGATCTTAAAACGAGGCTTGCCGGCGAAATTCTTCAGAAATTTTCTAATTACAACCTTTCTCTTGCTATCGTTGGTGATTTTAGCAAGTTTAATAGTAAAAGTTTGAAAGACTTTATTTATGAGAGTAACAAAAGGGGTAGGATAGTCTTTGCTAAAGATGTTAATAAGGCGAAGGAACAGTTAGCAAGGGATTAATTCAGATATCTCTTTCCTCCTCTGGCATTGTTATCAAAATGACGAAGAGATAGTTTATTGTCACTTTTAATTTAGTTGAAGAAAGCTTCCTGATTTTTTTATATTTGCAGCCTGTTGGAAAGCAAAAATACTATTTTCTAACTGCCCGGATGGCGAAATTGGTAAACGTTGCGGTCTCAGAAGCCGTTGAGAATTGTCTCTTGAGAGTTCGAGTCTCTCTCCGGGCACATCCCATAAACCGAGTCTTAAATTAATTGTATCTAAAACCAAGGTTTAACCTGAGTTAAGACTGTATTACTGCCTTATAAAGTTTTTTTGCAGATACTTTTTCTTAAGAAATAAGCCCAATCCTGAATAATAGTAGCAATCCGTTTTTTTAAAGAAAATCCTCAATTACTGTCAATTTCTTTAATCCACAATATTCGCAAAGAGTACGAGCACGATGTTTCCGATTATGTAATAATAAAGGATCATGACAAGAATGTAAACTGATAATAAACACAGGTTGGTTTTTAAGCGGCTGTAATGCAACGAGTACGTCAGTATGCTGAAGTTGGTTAGATAAGTTGAAATCAAGACATAACCGAATAAAATAATCGCGAACAGCAGGATGAAGATATCGTAGTCGTTTAAAAGGAAGAAGCTGGTGAACAGAAAGAAACCGGATGCATACGAAATACAAAAAGTATACAAAAAATGGTAAATGTATTTTTTTAAGGAATCGGTAGTTACGGCTTCCTTTTTTAGTATCAGTATTAGCAATGAAAATAAAATGGGGTATATACTGAAGATAACGGAGATAATAAGGAATTTATCTATAAACGGAATTGTAGGATTGGTGGCTACGCTGGAAAAAAAATCGGTTCGGTTAGTGTTTAAAGGGCCTAGATAGGTGCCGTAGTTTAAGGAATAATATATAGGTAGTGTAACGAATAAAATAAACAGCAGTACTGGAGATGTGAAATCTTTAAAACGATCTTCTGTAGGAAGTTCAAACTGGCTCTCTACATAAGCAAATGACCATCTGGGAACAAGCAGCTGAAACAATGTTTTTGGAATTAATACAATAAGCGTTAAAAAGCTGTAGAACAGTTTTTCAATGTCTTCCAGTAGTTTGGATATTTCCATAGTAGAATAGTGTAATTTTCTGAAGACAATAAATTTAAACTATTTATTCGGGGCTTTAAATAATTGAATTAATTCCTGTGAACAGCAACTTCTAAAAAATTAAAGAAAAATTTGTGTAGTTATATAGCTACGTTTATATTTGTAGTCAAATAGCTACAAGAATGAATTTAAGACGAGATGTATTTCAGGCCCTGGCAGACCCCACAAGAAGGGCTATACTGTTGTTATTAGCATCCCAATCGATGACAGCAGGTGCAATAGCTTCAAATTTTGATACAGCAAGGCCTACTGTTTCAAAACATCTGCAAATACTTACGGAGTGCGAATTGCTTGAGCAAGAGCAGAACGGTCGCGAAATTCATTATCACATCAATGCAAAAAAGATGAAAGAAGTAGCCGATTTTATTGAACCGTTCCGCAATATGTGGGACGACCGGTTTAATAAACTGGAAAGTATCATGAAAAATTATAAGTCTAATAATTATCCGGAAAAAGAATAAAGTATGGAACGAAAAACAAAAGTGAATGCCGAAGATGGCAAACAGGAAATAATGATAACAAGGGAGTTTGATTTGCCCCTGGAACTTCTTTTTAAAGCCTATGTAGAGCCGGACCTTGTTGAACAATGGATGGGAACCAGGGTGCTGAAGCTGGAAAATAAAAAACACGGCAGCTGGCAATTTGAAACAACCGACCCGAAAGGGAACAAGTACGGCTTCAATGGAGTGATCCATGAATTTATTCCGAATCAGAAAATCACCCGGACATTTGAAATGGAGAATACGCCCTTTGGTGCCCAGTTGGAGTTCCTGGAATTTGAAAAATGCACTGAAGACACCAGTAAACTTACCATGCATGTAGTTTACAGGTCTGTAAATCTCAGAGACCAGATACTTGCTTTGCCTTTTGCTCAAGGTATAAACATGGCGCATAATCGCTTGCAAAACATCGTAAGCAACTTAAAATAATACATTATGAAAAAAAGAAATAAAATTATTTATTGGATTGCTACGCTCTGGCTGGCATTAGGAATGCTTTCAACCGGAATTGTACAGTTATTAAAATTGAAAGAAGAAACAGCAATGATGTCACATCTGGGCTACCCGCTGTATTTTCTGACAATACTGGGTATCTGGAAAATTCTGGGAGTTGTTGCCATACTTATTCCTAAATTTCCTTTGCTGAAGGAATGGACGTACGCTGGTTTCTTTTTTGCCATGTCTGGTGCTGTCTTTTCTCATTTAGCCCTGGGAGATGGCGCTAAGGAATTTTTCGGTCCGGTATTATTGCTGGTACTTACAATGCTGTCCTGGTATTTCAGGCCTGCAGATAGGAAAATTATCTTAAATAACAATTGAATAGCCCTAAACAGTATATTACCAAACTTTACAAATTAATATATGAATCCAAAAATTGACTGGTACTTCAGTAAAACCGCAAAGTGGCAGAAAGAATTGGAGAAACTAAGAACGATCGTTCTTGAAACCGGACTAAACGAAGAATTGAAGTGGGGATGCCCTTGTTACACGTTTCAGAAAAATAACATCGTTTTAATACATGAGTTTAAAGAATACTGTGCACTTTTATTTTTTAAGGGAGCCTTGTTAAATAATGCCCATGGTATTTTAATCCAGCAGACGGAAAATGTACAGGCGGCCCGGCAGGTGCGGTTTACAAATATTCAGGAAATAATGGAGGTAGAACCTGTTCTGAAAGCTTATATTTATGAAGCCATAGAAGTGGAAAAGGCAGGGTTGAAAGTTAATTTAAAAAAGACTACAGAGTTCACTGTTACTGCCGAATTTCAAAAGAAATTATATGAGATGCCCACATTGAAAACTGCTTTTGACGCACTAACACCTGGCCGGCAAAGAGCGTACCTGCTGCATTTCTCTCAAGCCAAACAATCTAAAACCCGGGAGGCAAGGATTGAGAAATGTATACAGCAAATTCTTAGTGGAAAGGGGTTAAATGATTCGTAAATTCGATAATAAAATAAATTTTATTCATTTTACCACGCTGGCCAACAGATATAAATGAAAAAAGCAACTAACGATACAGCCGACAGAGAACTCAGTATTACAAGAATATTGAAAGCTCCGGTAAATTTAGTTTGGGAAGCATGGACAACTCCAGAACATATTGCGAACTGGTGGGGTCCTAGTGGATTTAGCAACACCATTCATAAAATGGACGTAACAGCTGGTGGTGAGTGGCGGTTGACTATGCATGCCCCTGACGGAAAAAATTATCCTAATAAAAGTGAGTTCGTCGAAATTGTGCCGTTTAAAAAAATTGTGTTCAAACACTTTAACCCTAATTACCTTGCCAACATAGTTTTTGTTCCAAAGGAAAAGGAAACCATGCTGGAATGGACAATGCAGTTTGAAACAGCTGAATTGTTTGAAACAGTAGTTAAAGTTTTTAAAGCCGATGAAGGCTTGAACCAGAACGTAGAAAAACTTGAAAATTACCTGATCCAAAAAATATATGAAGAGCAGTAAAAATTTACTACCGCAACAACGGGAAGAATTATTCGATACTTTAAAACTCCGTTTTGAGAAAAATATGCACCGACATAGAAGTCTGAAATGGGCTGAAATACAGGAAAGGCTCAACTCTGAACATTCTACGGAAAAACTGTGGTCTATCCATGAAATGGAAAGAACCGGAGGAGAACCGGATGTGGTTGTTTTCCCAACAACTATGGGGAATGATAAAAACACAGAAGAGTACATTTTTTGTGATTGTTCCGCAGAAAGTCCTAAAGGTCGGAGAAGTGTTTGTTACGATGAAGAAGCCCGGGAAGCAAGGAAAGAACATAAACCGGCAGACAGCGCCATTGAGATGATGATAGCAATGGGTATTGAGATTTTAACCGAAGAACAATACCGTCGTCTGCAGCAACTCGAAAATTTTGATACAAAAACGTCCAGCTGGGTGAAAACACCGACAAATATCAGGGAACTGGGCGGCGCTCTTTTTTGCGATCGCCGCTATGGCCAGGTGTTTCTGTATCACAACGGCGCGGAATCGTACTATGCGGCCAGAGGATTTCGTGGTTTGTTGAGAATCTGATTTTTGCTGCAGTTGCTCTCGGTAAAAAATCATTCAATGGAAATTGTTGCATAATCAAGATTAAGATGTTTTACTAATTTTAGTTTTAGTAATCCTTACCCTAACTAACACTAGCTGTAAAATCTTAAAGTTTACGGCAATTATAAACCTGAAAAACCAGAAAACCCATGGCCAATGACTATTTAGAAAGTGTGAGAAAGCAGTTTGAGTATTACAAAATGCTCGGCGATAAAACATTTTCCCAACTGCAGGACGAACAATTATTCTGGCAGTATAATGAAGACAGCAATAGTATTGCAACAATAGTAAAACACCTTTGGGGAAACATGCTTTCCCGCTGGACTGATTTTCTAACTTCGGACGGCGAAAAAGAATGGCGTGACAGGGATGCAGAGTTTGAGAATGATATAAAGACCAGACAAGAGCTTTTAGACAAATGGAATGCCGGTTGGGCCTGTTTACTAAATGCGATTGGTTCATTGACAACCAGTGATCTTGAAAAAATTATTTATATAAGGAATCAGGGTCATACAGTAACAGAGGCAATTAACAGGCAACTGGCGCACTATCCGTATCATATTGGACAAATTGTATTTCTGGGGAAAATGCTGGCAGTAAATGGTTGGACTTCGTTATCAATTCCCAAAGGAAACTCACAAACATATAATTCAGAAAAATTCTCTAAGCCTAAACAAAAAGGCCACTTTACTGATGAATTTTTAAACGACAAAAAATAAAGAGGTCTGGAAAATTATATATTTACCTAAAAGAAATATCAATGAATAAACCGATTTATCCTTGCTTATGGTTTGACGGGAAAGCCAAAGCGGCGGCAGATTTTTACTGCTCTGTTTTTAAGGACTCCAGGATAGTTTCAGAAAATCCAATGGTGGTAATTTTTGAACTGAACAATACGAAATTTATGGGTTTAAATGGCGGGCCTCAGTATACTTTTACACCTGCTACTTCTTTTGTTATTGAATGCGAAACGCAGCAGGAGATAGACTATTATTGGGAGGCATTGGGTAAAGAGGGAAACTACAGTAAATGTGGATGGCTTGACGATAAATTCGGTGTTTCCTGGCAAATTGTACCCACTATTTTAGGACAATTAATGGCTGACCAGGAGAAGACACCCCGGGTTATCCAGGCATTTATGCAAATGACAAAATTTGATATTGAAACGTTGAAAAACGCTTAGTAATATGCTTACAACTATTCATCCTAAATTGCCGATGAGAGACAAGCTCAGGACAAAGGAATTTTACCTGGATAAGTTAGGTTTTAAGGAATTTGGAAGCGCAGACTATGATGGATATTTAATGATTGAGATGGACAATATACAAATCCATTTCTTTGAATTTAAGGAACTTAATCCTAAAGAGAACTATGGACAGGTTTATATTCGTACAGACGAAATTGATAAGCTCTATCAGTCCATGCTGGATAAAGGAATAGCCATTCATCCCGCAGGACATTTGCAACTAAAGCATTGGGGGCAAAAAGAATTTTCCTTACTTGATCCGGATAATAGTTTGCTCACTTTCGGGCAAAGTAGTTAAGTTAGAATTAGTATATACCAGTAGAAGCATGTTATTTGAACTTCATCGCGATCTGTTTACTTTTAGTGCAAAAACGAGTGGTAAAGTAAAGCGCTGCTGCTCGAAACCTGTACATGAACTGTAATTTAAAGTAAAGACTTTAATGACAAAAAGAAACAGCATTTTACTCGGCTTTATCGTTCTGAAATTTGCATTGCAGTATATTTTAATAAGTCCTGAATACGATTTGCAAAGGGATGAATATCTTCATCTGGATCAGGCAAATCATTTAGCATGGGGGTATTTGTCAGTTCCTCCGGTTACTTCATGGGTTTCTTTCATTATAAAATTATTGGGGAACTCGGTATTCTGGATTAAATTTTTTCCCGCACTTTTCGGCGCATTGACACTTGTTGTTGTCTGGAAAGTGATCGAAGAACTTAAGGGAAACTTCTTCGCCCTGATTTTGGGTGCTACCTGCGTTTTGTTTTCTGTTCTTTTAAGATTAAATACTCTCTATCAGCCAAATTCCCTGGATGTACTCAGCTGGACCACATTTTATTTTGTACTTATTAAATACTTCAACTCTCAAAACCCAAAATGGCTTTTTATCGGGGCAATCGTCCTTGCCTTTGGATTTCTGAATAAATACAACGTGGTGTTTTTACTTTTAGGTTTTCTACCTGCTGTTTTAATCACCCAACAACGTAACGTATTAACCAGAACTTCATTCTACCTGGCGGTTTTATTGGCGTTATTGTTAGTTCTGCCCAATCTGATCTGGCAGTATCAAAACAGTTTTCCTGTTGTCCACCATCTTAAAGAACTATCTGAAACGCAATTGGTAAATGTTGACCGATGGGAATTCTTAAAATCTCAGTTGCTTTTCTTCATCGGTTCGCTTCCCGTAATCTTGTCGGGATTAGTTGCGTTACTGCTTTATAAACCATTCAAAATATACGAATCGTTCTTTTGGGCATTCTTTTTTACGCTCATTGTATTCATGTATTTTAAGGCGAAGGACTATTATGCTATTGGACTTTATCCTGTTTATATCGCTTTCGGCTCTGTTTTTCTGGAAAATGTTTTGCAAAACGGTTGGAAAAAGTATTTGCGGACTGTTGCTATTGCACTTCCCGTATTGCTTTTTATTCCAATGTATAATTTTGCCTTTCCTAATAAAAGTCCTGAATATATATTAAAAAACCAGAGGAAGTATAAAGATTTGGGCATGCTTCGTTGGGAAGACGGAAAAGACCACGAATTACCCCAGGACTATGCAGATATGCTTGGATGGAAAGAACTGGCCCGCAAAGTAGATCAGGTTTATTCAGATTTGCCCGACCCAGTGCATACACTTGTTCTCTGTGACAATTACGGGCAGGCGGGCGCAATTAATTATTATTCTGAAAAAGGAATTAAAGCCGTTTCCTTCAATGCAGATTATGTTAATTGGTTTGATTTGAATCAACAATATACAAGTGTGCTAAGGGTAATAAGTTATTCTGAAGTAAAGAATGAACTGGAAGAAACGAAACCCTACTTTAAAAGTGTTTTAGTAGCCGATTCCATTACTAATACCTTTGCAAGGGAATACGGCACAACATTAATTTTATTTAAAGAAGCTACGGTTGACATAAATAAAAGAATTAAAAGAGAGATAGAAGAAGTGAAAAATTACTGAAGACAACTATTTTAATGATTCTTGAGCCGGAGCGTTCAAAACCGTTCTCCTAAGCTCTTTATTCAAATGGCCTTTTATTGAGCACAACCTGTCCCATAGATGCTTTTTTATACCTGGCAATACAATGCTTTTGATATTCCTTGCTGATGTGTTCGCCTTCCAGACTTACTTGCGATGGAACAGATGTTCCTTCGAGGAAATAGTAAACCATGGTTGTTCCGTATTTAGTGTGGGGTTTATAATTTCCATATGTTTCCATTTCCTGCCATAAAGTGTCTTTTACTGTAACTACGTAAATGCGTATTATTGGCCCTGTATTTTGTTCGTTTCTCAAAAATACCTTTTCCTTAAATCCTCCGCGTAAATTTTCCGCACTGGGTTGATTGAAAGAATCGATAATCATCCAGGCAAGACCAAGAACTACAACAACGAGCAAAGCAGTTTTTTTATTCAGTTTCACGGGGGCAAAGGTCGAAAAAAAACTTAAAGCCTGTTATAACAATCGCTTAAAGAAATTAGACCGGGTAGCAGAAATGACCGTTTATTGTAAAATCACTTTTATAAACCACCCAATGTTTTAAATTTGCTGCTTAAACTTCAACTATGAAACACCTGTTACTTGCATTTTTGTTTGTTTTGAGTTGCTTTTATGTTAACGCTCAGAACACTGCTTCAGCTGATACTAATAAGGAAGATTATAAGGACGACTGGGCAGATCTGCGTCATTACCGGGAAAAAAACAAGACACTGCCGCTCCCGGCAAAAGGAGAGGAACGGGTAGTTTTTCTGGGCAGTTCGATATTTGAGCGATGGACAGATCTCATGCCGGAGTTTTTTGCAAATAAGAATTACATTAACAGAGGTATCAGCGGACAAATATCGCCGCAGTTATTGATAAGGTTCAGGCAGGACGTTATAGACCTGAAGCCAAAAGCGGTAATTATTCTTGCCGGCAGCAATGACATTGCAGGCAGTACAGGCCATATAACTACAAAAGTTATCATGGATAATATACGGTCGATGACGGAGTTGGCTAAATTTAACGGTATAAAAGTAATTATTTGCGCCTACCTTCCTGTGTACGACTATCCGTGGAGGAAAGGGTTGGAGCCAGCCAATAAGATCATTGCTTTAAATAAGGCAATTAAAGAATATGCTGCTAAAAATGATCTCACCCTGCTTGATTACTTTAGTCCATTTGCTGATGAAAAGAACGGACAAAAGGCAGAATTAACATTAGACGGAGTCCATCCTAATGCTGCTGGTTATCGCATAATGGCTAAAGTAACCGAAGAAGCAATTGCCAGGGCTTTACATAAGAAGTAATTCTGGCGTTTAACGTCAGTTTCATTTTATCTGTATATTAAATGAGGGCAATAAGTTATGGAATATTCAGGATCGGTCCGTAAGCAGGGGCGATCTTGTTTTTAAGGTGCTCCCATTTCTCGTATTTTAAATGATATACAGTTAGCAGTTCAGGAAAGAGCTTCAGGTGGCGGACTGCCTGAAGGCCGTGATTTGTCTTCGGGCAATGGTATAAATTCTTTGTTATCTGTTGGTGGCAATAATATCTTTCCTTCTTTCCAATCGGATTTCGCCTGGTCAATACGTTCTTTTCTTGAAGAAACGAAATTCCACCAGATGTATCTTTCCCCTAGTGGTTCTCCTCCTAAAAGCATGATTGTAGCCGGTTCTTTAGCTATAATTACAGGATCGGCACTTTTTGTAAACACAAGCATCTGACCTTCCTGGTAAGTTCTGCCGGCTATTTCTATACTTCCTTTGGCTATATAAATACCCCGTTCTGCGTGTTCTTTTGGTAGCCCGAAATGAGCTCCGGTGTCTAAGACCACATGAATATAAAATAGGGGAGAATGTGTTTTCACATCATTTGTTACACCGTAAGCATTTCCGGCTATTAATCTCATCCATACTCCAGTATCTGTAAATATGGGCAATTGTTCGGGTTGATAATTGTTGAAGGAAGGAGCTCCTTCTTCATCTTTTTCGGGTAGCGCTACCCATGTTTGTATCATTTCCAGCTTTCCGCCAGCCAGTGCAGAAGGATCTTCAAAACGCTCGGAATGAGCAATGCCTTTTCCCGCAGTCATCCAATTGACTTCTCCCGGACGAATTACCTGCTCAATACCCAGACTATCCCGATGCGTTACCTGTCCGCCAAATAAATAGCTAACAGTTGATAAGCCAATATGTGGATGAGGAAGTACATCCATTGAAGTTGCTAACGGAGGTATGTCAACCGGTCCGGCATGATCCATGAAAATAAAAGGCCCTACCATCCTTCGAAGGCGAAAAGGTAAGATCCGTTTAACCTCCATACCGGGGCCAATAGCTGCTTTTCTGGATTCGATAACGATATCAAGCATAGTAGATAGAGTTTAAACAATAATGATAAATTTTGTGACAGGTACGTTTATATAATGCACCTGATAATAGTTTGTTTACCCAAGTGATTTTATTTAATGCGGTTAAATACAAACAGGTCTTTATATACCCACTTTCCATCCTGCTGGTTACCCCGGGCAATAACAAACTGATCAGGAGAACGTTTTTCATACAAGATACGCAGTGGTTCTCCCTCTTTTTCAAAGATGGCTTTGCCAGTGCTGCTTTCTATAAAGTTATACCTGTCTTGTTTTTCTTTATCCTCCAGGCCTAATAAGCCCGGTTTAAAATGCTTAACCAAAGAAATAAGGCCTTTTTCGGTTTGTTCATAAGCTAAAATTTCATACATCTCGGCATTATCGTCTTTCATCATCCGCATAAATCCCAGAATATTTTCACCCCTTGGTGTCAGCCAAACTCCCTCAACCGTTTTTCCATTGGGCTTTGCAATCCATTCACCTTCAATAAAACGCAGATCGGCTACTGTTCCTTTGTTCGAAGAGCTTTGAGCATAAGCAGTTAATGATCCTACAAATAAGAAGATAAGGAAGTTAAACGTTTTGAGACAATGATTCATGATGTAAATTTTATTGGTTACAGTTACTGTACTAAGTTAAGTAATAGGCAGACTTTATCAATGTTTAAAGTTTTAAATAGTGAATCGTTACATTCTAACAGAAGTCATTATTAAAAGGTGATCGACTAGCAAAAAACAAATTTGCTTTGTTAATACTTTAATGGGTACCATGAATACAAGGGGATAATACTCTTGTTACAACAAATCCAGATAAAGAAATAAACAGTATATTACTCACTGTATTTATCTTCGTATTATCGATATAAAAGTTGACTAATCATTTATAATCTAAATTCACGTATATGAATAAGAAGTGTTTCGTATTAATTTTAAGTGGCCTGCTGACAATTTCAACAGCCGGCAGCCTTTTCGCAGCAACGCATAATGCTACTTTGAAATCTACAGCAGCGGTAGCTGCAAAAGATCTGATAGGACGATGGGATATCACAATGGACGAGAATGGTAAGCCAAAGCCTTCCTGGTTAGAGGTTAAACTTTCAGGTACACGTACCCTGGTGGGTAGTTTTGTAGGTACGGCGGGAAGTGCCCGTCCCGTATCAGAAATCAAATTTGATAATGGTAAATTCAGTTTTACAATACCTCCCCAATGGGAATCCGGAGACCAGGACTTTGTTATTGAAGGCGAATTGAACGGGAATGAAATCAGCGGTACAATAGTTACCAGCGAAGGTAAAAAGTATAACTGGAAGGGGGTAAAAGCACTTTATCTAAAAAGAAATTCTGCTCCCGTTTGGGGCAAGCCGGTTAAATTATTTAATGGAAAAGATCTTACGGGTTGGAAAGCTTTGGGTGAAAACCAGTGGGTGGTTAAAAACGGTGTGCTTACAAGTCCAAAATCAGGTTCTAACTTAATTTCTGAACAAAAATTCAACGATTTTAAGTTGCATGTAGAATTTAAATATCAGAAAGGCAGCAACAGCGGAGTTTACTTAAGGGGCCGATATGAGGTGCAGATCGAAGATAGTCAAAAAGGGGAGCACCCAGCAAGCGGATTATTTAGCGGTGTTTATGGATTTTTAGTGCCAAGTGAAATTGCTGCTTTAGGCCCTGACCAGTGGCAAACTTATGATATTACCCTGATTGGCCGTATGGTTACAGTTGTGGCAAATGGTAAAACAGTAATCTGCAATCAGGAGATTCCCGGCATTACAGGCGGAGCACTTGACAGCAACGAAGGCGAACCCGGCCCTATCTATTTTCAGGGTGATCACGGGCCCATAGAGTTCAGGAACATTGTTATTACCCCGGCTAAGTAGAACGATAATTAAACGAATGAAAACGCCTCATAAGTTATTATGAGGCGTTTTTTATTTTTACCAGCTCTTATAAAATCAGCTAGCTATTTAATTTACCAATTTCAATTGCTAAGATCTTGCACTTTGTTTCCTTTTATTATTTAGATATTTCCGAAGCGGCAGGTCATAAATTACCATGACTAAATAGGCTATAGCAAGCAAAAGTAAGGTGGCTATAACAACGATAAAAGTAAGCTGGAGTGTTCCGGGTTTATTATTGGTGTAATAGTTTCCGAACATCCATATAACTGCATAATGGGTCATGTAAAGCGGATAAGATATTTTACCGGAAAGTATACATAGTTTCTCAAGTCGTGTGGAGAGGGCAGCTCCTGCACCCAGTGAAACAAGTAAAGGAAAATAGAATAGTACGATGACCAGTTCTGCCAGCCAGTTCAATTTAACATGCGGCATTAAAAAGGCAAGTGATAGTAATATCGCCAAACCAATAAAACCAAACTTGTTTTTTATAATCCAATTGAATCTATATAGCAGCAGTCCAACTAAAAAGGAATAAGAAATACGGGCACCGCCATCCCAAAAGTTTTCTCCTGCCCATCCACCAAGCAAATTTCCGGATCGATAGCCGACAAAACAAAGTGATGCCGCAGCAAGCACTGTTAATATAATTAAATAGCGCCGGTTAATTTTAACCAGGATAAAGGCATAAAAAACATTGGCAACATATTCCCAAAACAACGACCATGAAGGGGCGTTGAGGCTAAAGAGATTAAAAGCACGTTCTTCCATTACCGGGAATGGGATAAGAAAAACGGAGCAGATAAATATTAGAATAAGTTTACCCGTATCAAATACCACATTACCTGCAAAAGGATCAAACAGAAAAGCTAACAGGCCCAATACTGATCCCAAAATAACCAAAGGATGTAATCGGATCAGCCTTGATTTAAAAAACTCAATAACTCCCATCTTTCCAATACGGTCATCATAAGCATACCCAATAACAAATCCCGATAAACAGAAGAAAAAGTCAACAGCTAAAAAACCATGTCCGATGAAATTTTTGCTGGAATCGGGATACACCCATTCCATAAAATGAAAGATTACAATAGCTAAAGCAGCTACTCCTCGTAATCCATCCAATATTTCAAAGTGTTTTTTAGTCTCCAGAATCTCCGGGCTTAATGTTTTCGTATTCATTGCTGCTGTTATTACCTATATTGTTAGCATACGATTATGAGATTCCAAGATTAAAGAATAATAACGATTTTTTCTGTAATTTTTTAAAAGGTTAAGTGCCCCACTCGGGGTACTTGTTAAGCATGTTCTGAAGTTAAAATTTGATCAACCTCCATTTGGAAAGTACAGAGGAATTTGTGAACATCTATATTGCAGAATAACACAGATGCTAAACTAATTTTACAATGGAAAAGTGTGGAGGGTAGTTATGAATTGTTAACAGAAGATGGAAGAAATAGTAATAGTTTGATAGCCATTCAAGGCGGCTATCAAACTACAACAGTCTTACAGGAAGTTTATTTTACTTTAACATATTTTTCAATATTTAACCTGTTAATTCCTTTACTTTCAATCTTTTCTACTCCCTGCTGAATCAGGGTATCACCGCTGAAGCTGATTGTAAACGAAAAATCGTTTCCTTCCCATTCCCTGGCGCTGCAATATTCCAGATGTTCTTTATACAATGTGTCTGTAAGAGAATAAGTACCTCCGCCTGCCGAGAAAGCAGCTGATGAATCTTTGCCTTTATTTAAATCATGCTGCAGAAAGGCGAAGTGGGTATCATTAATGATTTTTATAAAAGATACATTCTTTGTGTAATCAGTAACCGTAGTGTCGCCATTTTCTATCAGTGTTCCCTGAAGGAGTTTCCAGGTTCCGGTTAAAGGGTTTGTGCTTGCAGTTCCATTTGCTGAACTCTTTTCAGTATTGGCCCCGCACGACATAAGCAGCGTGCTGATCAGGATAGATCCAATTAGGATTTTCATTTTTATAAAATTTAGGTTTATGCAATAAACATAGAAAATTTTTAACTAATAAAGCACACATTTGTTTAAAGAGTAAAATAGAATGAATATTTAAAATAAACCGCTACACTAACGCAGTAATTAGACGAATAGATTCCCCAACTAAAATAGCCGCATTTACCCCCTGAAAAAGTCTTTTTTGACATCTTTGGTTTAAGTAGGATCGGTTAAATTTGTAGTAACAACAGCTATCTAACCAATAAGTTATGATGAACAAACCTTTGAGCATTGACGAATATATTGCCTCCTTTCCTGAAGACACTCAGCAAGTGCTTGAACAGGTCAGGTCACTGATTAAAAAAGCAGCTCCGGAAGCAGAAGAAACAATCAGTTATGCAATGCCCGCTTTTAAACTTGGCAAGGTAACCTTAGTGTACTTCGCTGCTTTTAAAAACCACATTGGCTTTTATGCTCTGCCTTCGGCAAATGAGACGCTGAAGCAGGAGTTAAGCGCTTACAAAACCGGAAAGGGATCCATTCAGTTTCCCCTGGATAAACCCATGCCCGGCGATCTGATAAGCAAAATTGTAAAACTTCGCGTTCAGGAAAATCTAAGCAAGAAAAAATGACGGTAACTGCTTCTGTCTATACTGATCTATCGGCAGTTTAAACATAAACCTGAAACAATGGCATTGAAAGATTCGGCAAGGTAACCTTCAGGTACTTTAACCTGAATTTCGTTTGCAAGACATTCAACTTTATTGCAACTTCTGCAGCGAAAGTGGAAATGATTGTGTTGGTGTTTGTTTTCTGTGCAATTTGTGCATACAGCAAAATAAAGTTTGCCATCATCTCCAATTATTTTATGTAGTATCCCATCCTCGCTGAACCTGTTAAGCGCCCGGTAAATTGTTGCTCTGTCAACCTCAGCCAATTCCGCCTGTAACATGTCGTGGCTTAAAGCCTTTTTGGACTTTTTAAGTGAATCAAGTATGGCTGATTGTGTATCCGTTTTTCTTCTTTTCATTATTGCGACTTTGTTGCAATAATAATAAAATATTCTACCTTTGTCAAATCAAAATATAAATACCAGGAGAACAAAAAAATGGAATATAAAAAGAAATTTGATGTAATTATTATTGGTGGTAGTTATGCAGGCCTTTCTGCCGCCATGGCTTTAGGCCGTTCTTTACGAACAGTCCTTATTATTGATAGTGGTAAACCTTGCAACAGGCAAACGCCTCACTCACATAATTTTATTACTCAGGACGGCAAAACACCAAAACAGATAACAGAAGCAGCTAAAGAACAGGTTCTTTCTTATCCGACTATTCAGTTGGAAAATGCTCTTGCCGAAAAAGCGGAAAAAACCGATTATGGATTCAAAATAACTACAGATAAAGGATTAACAGTTGAGTCTAAAAAGCTTCTTTTTTCAACAGGAGTTACTGATGAGATGCCTCCGCTTGCCGGTTTTGCTGAGTGCTGGGGGATTTCGGTTTTACATTGTCCTTACTGCCACGGATATGAAGTGAGGGGAGAAACTATCGGCGTATTGGCAAATGGGGATATAGCCTTTGAAATGTGCAAACATATTGGGAACTGGAGCAAGAATATTATTTTGTTTACAAATGGAAAATTGGCATTAACGCAAGATCAAACAGCGAAGTTGTTAAGTAAAGGATTTACGATTGTTGAAAAAACTCTTGCAAAATTAGCCCATGAAAACGGAAATATTCATACACTTTATTTTCAGGATGGTAGCAGTGAGCAGCTAACAGCGCTATTTGCCAGGCCATCTTTTAAGCAACATTGCACTATTCCATTACAGCTTGGATGTACATTGAACGACCAGGGTTATATACAGGTTGATGAACTCCAAAGAACCTCTATTCCGGGGGTTTTTGCAGCGGGAGATAATACAACTCAAGCCCGATCGGTTGCATTTGCTGTAGCTGCCGGAACAAAGGCAGGAATTTCTGTCAACAAAGAACTGATCGACGAAGATTTTGGATAATAAAACATTTATGGACGAACTATTCGGCTTATTCCACAGCTATTTTGATATGAGCCAGGTGATGCTGAAGATGCCATGCCGACATCGCTATAGCCTGCGCCTGGTTTATCATATATTTTCTTACGGGGTGGTAATAAGCAACTTCTAAATCTTTATCAGTTAAGGAGCGGATAAGATAAACATACCTCCTGGTAATTCCCTCGAGCATAATTAATGAATCTGCTACAGGCGCCTGATAACCATCTGCAGTGCTTACCCAGGCATCCATGTTAATCAGGGTTACTTCTGTATAATCGGCTTCCGTCAGCGCTTTCTTCATGCGAAGAAAATGAAGCAACTGGATATCCGCCACATGATGGATCAATTGCTGTACATTCCAGCTTTCAGGGCGGTAAGTTTTCTTAAGGTCTTCCTCAGTTAAATTTTTGGCAATATCCTTATAGCGTTCTGGCGCTCTTTCTATAATTTCAAGAAATGAATCTATTTCATCCCGTAAATACTGGTCTTTCTTTACAAAAGGACCTATTGGGTATTGAAGGCTATAAGTAGTATTTTCCATTGGATAAAGGTAATTGAATTTATTTTTCTAACATATCTGAGCGTTAGTTAAAGTATAAAATTACAGCCTGTAATTGATAAAAGATTTATTTATATACCTTTAATAACGATAAACCTAACCTGACAATACCTTTGATGAAACAAAAGATATCCTACCTTTTATTTCTCGTTCTTATATGCACGAACATACTGGCTCAGGATGATGAATCTCCGGGTTTTATTAAAAATAAAATTGGTATTGAAGCAGGAATAAATGTTGGCTATTTAAAAGACCGGAACTTTTCCCCCTTAAACTATAACGAAACAGGGGCGATATTTTCCCTGAATTATATACATGTAAAACCTGCGATGAAATCTATTTTAACAGCAGATTTGGATTTTACGAATGGCAAATTAAAAGCAGATCCTACCGATTTTTTTAATGCCATCTCACTGTCTGGAAATTTAGAAGTATCTCTTTTATGGAAGGTATCGCAGTCTAAAAATAATAGATTGCTTTTTTTTCTGGGCCCTCAGTATAATTCGTATTTACAGTATATTGACTGGAATGAAAGGGAAACCTGGAGTTACTTAACCACACATGGAATTGATTTAAAGGGTTCTGTACTTTATAAATTATCCGATAAGAAAACTTTTCAATCCTCCTTATCCATTCCAATAGTGCAACTGCTTGTCCGTCCTCCATACAATGGTTTCGATCAGTATATTGTACAGAACCAGGAGAAAGTTTTAAAAATCTTGCTAAGAGGAGAGTTGGCATCTTTCGATAAGTACTACGGTTTTGACTGGAAAACTTTGTATAAATATGCAGCTTCAAATCATTTGGATTTTAATTTAAGCTACATGTTACGATTTCAGCAGGTTAACGGATTTAATAAAATGGTACACTTTCAAAATCAGCTAACCGCCGGGTTTTCAATAAAATTTTAATATGCGTAAAGTAATCTTATGCTTCCTTTTCGTGCTCATACTGTCTTCCTGCAGGAAGCTGTTTTTAGGGGAAGATCAGCCGAATAACCCTGAACAGAATTTTGATTTGTTTTGGAATGATTTCGACAAGCATTATGCTCTTTTTGCAATCAAAGGAACTAACTGGGACTCTCTTTATCAGGTTTACCGCCCACAGGTAAACAGCACTACTACCGACCAGCAGTTATGGAACATCTTATCGCAATTAATAGAACATTTAAATGATAGCCATACAGCTATTTATACTGAAAATTATGGCAGGTATTACGAATCGGGTTTTGAATTAGGGCGTAAAGCGATTGATGAAGAGTTCAGCTTAAATCTAATCCGGTCGAAATTTGTAGAAAACTTTACCAAAACTCCGGGTGAAGCCGATTTAAGCTACGGCAAGCTGCGAAACAGGAACATCGGATACATCTTCTTGAGGGAAGAAGAGGGAGAAAATCCCGAACGTGCAATAGGTGAAATTATCGGCAAGCTGAAAAATATGGATGCCATTATTTTTGATATCCGTACCAATAGCGGCGGCGATGCACGCTATTCAAAAATCATTGCAGGGAGTTTTTCAGATGGCGAGCATCTTATAGCAACAGTTCAGACAAGAAATGGGCCTAACCACACTGACTTTAATCAAAAAGTTAATGAAGTTACACAAAAAACAGGCGCAGTTCAATATGTAAAGCCGGTTGTACTCCTTACAGACCGGGCCACCATGAGCGGGGGAGAGTACCTGACCCTGCACCTGAAGTCGTTTAAGCATGTTACCCATATCGGAGATACGACAGCCGGAGATTTTTCAGCGACAAGCATGAGACGATTTTTACCGAATGGGTGGGTTTACCGCTTTTCCATCCAGCTATTTTTATTACCCGATGGTATCAGTCTGGATGGCAAAGGTATTGCTCCGGATATCTATATTAAAA
This sequence comes from Rubrilithobacter danxiaensis, assembly GCF_047272945.1. NCBI lineage: Bacteria > Pseudomonadati > Bacteroidota > Sphingobacteriia > Sphingobacteriales > Sphingobacteriaceae > Rubrilithobacter > Rubrilithobacter danxiaensis. Next base: position 201,444 of record NZ_JBKOPS010000007.1, on the reverse strand, counting down.
ATAGAAAGGATGATATTGCTGAAGGAAATGACAGGGTTTTGGAAAGAGCTATTCAATATTTAGCAGAAGAAAAAGGAATAAAATAAATTAACTTAGCCGACTATGAATAATTATAAAGCCGAAGCTGCCAAAGCTGCATTGGAATTTATTAAAGCCGGACAAGTTATAGGTTTAGGGGCAGGAGCAACTATTTTTCATCTTGCAGATGGAATTACACAAAAAACAAACTTGTCTTCCTCTGTTGTTTTCACGTCCTCATCATTTAAAACAATACAGTATTTACAAAGCCGTGGACTAAACATACAAGCTCCGGCATTAATAAAAGAACTGGATATTTATTTTGACGGATGTGACCAATTTGATGAAGAATTGAATGCACTAAAAAGTGGTGGCGGAATTCATACTACAGAAAAGATACTGGCATCTGCAGCTAAAGAATTTATTTTAATTGGAGACGAAGGTAAGTTTACATCTCAATTAAATACTACTTATCCGGTTGTAGTTGAAATTCTTCCGCAAGCATTGCAAATTGTGCTTGCAACACTTACATCCTTTTTTCCGGATGCCAAAATAACCCTGCGTATGAGTAATCAGAAGGACGGTGCTGTTATTTCTGACAATGGTAACCTGCTGGCGGATGTTTATTTTTCACATCTTACTGATCTTGAAAAATTAAACAGGCAACTAAAAATGATACCGGGAGTAGTCGAGCATTCGCTGTTTTACAGAATGGCAACCAAAGCTGTTGTTTGCGGGGAGCAGGGCGTTCGAATTATAAACCCGAAAAAGTTATAAAGTATATCTTTTACAAGTACCTGGAGATAAGAACAGCGCTTATGAAAATTTTCATAAGCGCTGTTTGTAATAATGAATGCGACTAAAATTTATAATCACATAACGTATAAATTAAAGCTGCACAATCTGTGGCAACTGCGCTTCAAACAGTTGCGTAAATTCCTGACTGCTTAAAATGTGTCCCTGTTTTTGCGCATTATTAGCAAGATTATAACCCCACTCAGCTGCGGCCATCCGTTGTGCAGGTGTTCCGTGATGCTGGTTACTGGTAAATGAACAATCGCCGATATTAAAAAATACCTGGAGAAATTGTTTTACTCTTTTCCATTGCATAGAAGCGCCTCTTGCATGAGAAAGGTAATATGCCGAATAAGCATCAGCCATCAACTCAGTTCTGCGGGAAGCCTCCGGGCTGTCTTCATCTTCAAAAAGATCCAGCTGATATTGAATGTGATGCCCAAATTCATGGGCGAGGATTGCCTGTGGCGCTACATCACCATAACCAATAGCAGTAAAAGCTTCCATAATTCCATCACCCATTATAATTTTATCAGGTATAACTCCATACGGCGGAAAGTTAAAGGACTGAAGAGCAAAAGCGTTAAAGGTAAAGATAGGATGATCTCCATTTCTTAATTGAGGGAAAGCGTCCAGTATAGCCAAAACAAAATCGGCATAAAATTCAGCATCTGCCGGGGGTAAGCCATATGCTGCTTCGTATGTTCTTATAAGCCTGTCTCTGTCCGCTAGCATGCTTCCGTGCATAGCAGCAAGTACGATTCCATCTGACTCTATATTCCAGAAGCGTTTCAAATCTTTGAAAGTTTTGGTAAGCTGATGTGTGTATTCACCATTTGTTCCAAAATACTGGTTAGCCGAGCTATTCTCAAATAGGAGTGCATCATAGGTAGGTAAATCCAGCATGGCAGTTTCAAGAACGTAATTGATAATCTCACTGTTCCAGTCTGCAAGCTGCTGATCCAGCCATTGGTTTGTAAGGGTATTATCATCGCAGGTACTTTCTTCAATGTTTAAAGCCTTACGTACCTTATCACGGTACTCAGGATGAATTTTTAGTAAAAGAGCCAAATTTTGTTTGAGTTTTTGTTTCGAGTTAGTCGATAAGGAAGACTGAAACTGATTAAGCTTTTTCTTCAGTTCAGCGGAGGTTTGTTTCGCAGCGGTTTTGCTCTTCATTTGCAGCTCCTGATTGCGGAGTTTACTTTCAGTAACAGTGTCTTTTTTACAGCCATTAAACAGGATAACACAGGCCACAATAAGGGCCATCAATTGCCGGATGTTTTTCATAAAAAGATGTTAATAAATTGGTAAATATTAGTTGGATATAAGTAATAAATCAGATTAATAACAGGTTTGTTTTATGATTTTTTGGAAAGATTTTCATCTATAAATGCTCTTAATCGTGCTACTGATAATATAGTTTATAAAAATAAGATAGTGCTAAGTCAGGTAGGAGCGGTCGGAAATCATTAGTAGTATCACTAAACTTAAAGCTGGTAAAAAAAGAAAGGCCGAAGCTTTCCGCTTCGACCTTAACCAGGAATCTTTCCGTCCGTAAGAAATTCCTTTATTCGATTAAAAGGATCAGAAGAGTCCCCCTAAACCACCGCTTAACGATCCCAAAACACTTTCTTTATTTACGCTGGCATCGTTAGGATCATTCGCCTTATGCGCAAATTTTTGTAAAATTCCGGGTAAGGCAGCAGCAATGGCACCGGTTGCTGCAGGAGGTAAACCAAATTTACTGCCTAAAGTTCCCAGTAAGCCCTCTTCAATAGCACTTGTAACGGGGCTGCCGGAAGAAATGCCTCCTGCAAGTTTCGATAACAGGTTTCCTGCCCCTTCCTCTGAGTTCGCCTGACTCTTTAAGCCCTGGGTAATATGCTCGGCGATTTCATGATTAACAGCTTCATGTTGTCCGTTTGGTATGGTGTTAGCAATTTGTGGGTTTCCACCAATATGGTCTTTAACCAATCCTAATATCTGATCAAACATAATGTAAAGATTTTAAAGGTAAATGATGCCTACATGATGCAATCATTATACCATAAATAATCCCTTTTTATAATAAAAGTTAATTGTAATTAATTCATATCTGCAACTCTTCACATTTTTCAGGTGTTTCGTCACATTTATTATACCCGCACAGGAGTACAAGCTATCATTGCTCGTCATTAAATAAAAATTTTATGAGAGTAATCCTATCCATCTTAATTTGTTTGTCAATAACAGCTAAAGCACAGCAGCTCCAAATTAAGGGTAAAATTGCAGATTCAGTTTCTCAACAGGGGCTGGAATATATTACTGTAAGCTTAAAAACAGAAAAAAACGAAGTTGTTAAAACTGTCCTGACCAGGGATAAAGGAACCTTTGCTTTTTCAGGTTTAAAACCCTCTGTTTATCTGGTAAGTACTGCGGCCGTGGGCTATACACCCGCCAATATCAGGGTTAATTTAGGAGATAGTTCAATTACAGTCAAGGATTTAGGAACAGTTTACCTGAATACAGCTTCCACCAGATTAAACGAGGTGGTGGTAACCGCAGAAAAGCCTTTGGTAAAGCAGGAAATTGATCGTCTGAGTTACGACCTGCAGGCTGACCCGGAAAGCAAAGTGAAAAATGTACTCGAAATGATGCGTAAAGTACCGCTGCTATCGGTAGACGCACAGGATAATGTTCAACTGCAGGGGAACTCAAATTATAAGATCCTCGTTAACGGGAAGCCTTCGAGTATGATGGAGAAGAACGCGAAAGATGTTTTAAAAAGTATGCCTGCTTCCAGCATTCAAAAAATCGAAGTAATAACTACTCCGCCTGCAAAATACGATGGCGAAGGTTTGACAGGAATAATTAATATTATCACAAATAAAAAGGCAGATAACGGCTATAACGGTTCAATTAACCTGAATGGAAGAGCACCCGTTTGGGGGCCGGGAATAGGTGGATCTCTTACCGCAAAAGCGGGCAGGTTTGGTATCTCTGCCTATGGCGGTGCAAGCAGTAATAATTCTCCGGAAACGGAGAGCTTTAATCAGCGGTTAGGTTTGGGAGAGAATAGTACCAATTTAATTCAGAACGGATTAAGAGAGTCGTCTGGTAAAAGCGGATACTTTGGTTCGGATTTCAGTTTTGAAATTGATAGTTTGAATCTCATTTCTGCCGAAATTAATATTAACGGAAATAAACAAAACGGGTTAAACAATCAGTATTCTGTTTTAAACGGCGGGGAAACTGAAATACTGCAACAGTACAATCTGATGAATGAAAGCGATGGAAGCGGCGTAGGGGCGGATGCTTCTCTTAACTATCAGTTAGGCTTTAAAGCCGACAAAAACCGGCTTCTTACTCTTTCTTACAGGTATTCCCGCTATTTAAGTGATGATTCTTACTATTCAACCTTAAGTAATCCTGTGAATTTCACCATCCCTGATTACCGTCAGAATAATACCGAAAAACCCTCTGAGCAAACCTTTCAGCTCGACTATGTTCATCCGGTAAAAAAAATAACAGTAGAAGCTGGGGTAAAAGCAATTTTGAGAAGCAACGAAAGCGAGTTTAATTATCTTTCGCTCAATACTGCAAACAACCAGTTTGAAACCGACCCCTCACGGACAAATAATTTCAACAATACGCAAAACGTATTTGCCGTCTATAATGCTTATCAGTTTGGATTTAAAGACTGGGGATTTAAGGCAGGTTTACGCCTGGAACAGACAATTGTTAAGGCAGATTTTATTTCAGCGGCAACCAACATTAACCAGAATTATCTGAATTTTATTCCCTCTGTTTCTATCAATAAAAAATTAAAAGATGGTAACAGTTTGAATTTCGGCTTCACTTCCCGTCTGCAACGCCCAGGCATTTATCACCTTAATCCTTTTGTCGACAGGTCTAATCCGGATTTTGAAAGAAGCGGTAATCCTGAATTGCAGCCTATGACCAGCAAGGGCTTTGAATTAAGGTACAACAGGTTTAAAAAAGGGAATATAAATATCGGCGCTAATTATATTCTTTTCAAAAAACTGATTATGCCGGTAACAATGTTTAATCCCGTTACAAACATTATACGGTCTTCATTTGCAAATACGGGCAAAGCAAGGTTATTGGGTGCTAATTTTCATATTAATTACCCTGTAACTAAAAAATGGAGCACTTCTGCATCGGCAAGGTTTAATTACGGTTGGGTAGAAGGCATGATTAACGGGATTTACCTGAAGAATGAGGGCCTTATGCCCGGGGTTGCTATTTCAAGCAATTACAGGTTCAACAAAGGCTGGAATGCAAGCGCCGAAGTAAGTTATAACGGGAAAAATATTTCAATACAGGGAAAATCCGATTCATTTACAAGTTCTTCTTTTAGTTTAAATAAAGATGTCGTGAAGGATAAGCTTTCATTTTCTATAGCAACAAGTAACCCGTTCAGTAAATATCGGTATTCTGAAAACAGGGCATGGGGCAATAATTTTAGTCAATACAGCTCTAATCAGGATTACTGGCGATCTTACACATTCAGTATTAATTATAAGTTTGGGAAGCTTAAAGGGGAAATAAAAAAGAATCAGAGAGGTATCAGGAATGATGATTTAACAGGCGGAAGCAAAAATTAAACGATCAATCTATTTCCGGTTTTAATAACTATCGCTATTTATTATCTTGAACAACTCCATCAAAAATTAGGCTTTTAATTATTTTAAGAATGAAAGAATATATTAATAAACCTGCAAATTTAAACAGGATAGAATTCTGGGCAGTAACTACCATATATGTGTTTTCGGTATTTTTTATGATCACGGCTGCAGTAAGAAATAATGTATCCGATATATGGACACCGAACCGTTTTGCTTTTGAAGAAGCAAAAATAACGTTCAACTATTACCGTGATTATTTTTTTCCCAATCTTGTCCGGTACACGGTTCTTTACCTTTCGTTTCTTTTATTTAATTACCAGGTAGTGCCGGGCATTATAAATAAAAGATCGATAGCGGGAAATATTGCTGCTTCGATACTGGTCTTTCTATTAATTGGTGTAGTGTGCGGCATCACCGATACCTATCTGAGAGGTGACATCTTATATAAATATCCTACCTATGAGGCAGCCTACAGCTTTCTTTTCCAAAATAGTTTTGTATATGCATCCTGGCTCATGCTCATGTTCGCATTTTACTCGGTAATAAAATATGGCGGACAATATCTCCTGTTAAATTCCGAAAGCATAGAAGCAAAATACAAAATCATTACCCGGGATGGTATAACCGCTTTTGTTTTATGGATGATAAGTGTTTTTGTATTATTAATAATAAACGTACCGAAGGAGATAGTTGCTGTGTGGTTTGTTATTATTCCCATAGGTATCCTCTTTTACTGGTATTCGTTTTACAGGTTTATTCCTGATTCCTTACGCTTAAAAAAACCTTTTTTAAACTACCTGGGAAGAATCACGCTTGTATTACTTGTTTCGGTTTTACCTTTGGTTCTACTGGGATATATACTCGGCTTCGATGGACCTTTGGTAACTGTAACAATTCTTTTTAATTCTGCTTTTCAATTGCTTATTACGGCTCCGCTAACCTGGGTTATTTATAAACGGCAGCAGCAGGGCAAGGAGGAAATGTACATCTTGAAAACGCAGTTGGGGCGGTCTAACGCAAATTTTGACTTCTTACGTTCGCAAATAAACCCACATTTTCTTTTTAACGCATTAAATACGATTTACGGCACCGCCTTGCAGGAAAATGCAGAGCGAACAAGCGAGGGAATAGAGAAACTGGGAGACATGATGCGTTTTATGTTGCAGGAAAATATGCAGGAAAAAATTTCGCTGGCACGTGAGGTGGATTATCTGAATAATTATATCAGCCTGCAAAAACTTCGCACAGATACCAGCCCGGAAGTTACCATCCAGGCAGAGATCGAACAACAGGTCAACACGCTGCAAATTTCTCCCATGCTGCTTATTCCTTTTGTTGAAAATGCATTCAAGCACGGCATTAGTCTCAGAGAGCCCTCCCATATTAAAGTTATGTTGCAAACAAAAGCTGATACCTTGTATTTTGATGTCTATAATAGTATTCATCTCCGGTCAGAGAATGACCCGGAAAAGAATAAAAGCGGTATCGGATTACAAAATGTGAAGCAGCGCTTAAACCATCTATATCCGCTTAAACACGAGTTGATAATTCGGGATACAGGTAAAGAATTTTTTGTACATCTTACATTACAGTTAGCATAAATGAAAGCCATTGCCATAGACGATGAACCGATAGCATTAGAAATTGTACGAACGCATGCTTCTAAAGTCCCTTTTCTTGAATTGAAGGCAGAGTTTACAGATGCTTTTAAAGCAATTGAATATTTACAGAAAGAACCTGTCGACCTTATTTTTCTGGATATTAAAATGCCTGATATCTCCGGAATTGATTTTATCAGCAGCTTAAATAAAAGGCCGCTGGTGATTTTTACTACAGCTTACTCTGAACATGCCGTTACAAGTTTTGAATTAGATGCAGTCGACTATTTGCTGAAACCCTTTTCGTTAACACGCTTTTTAAAAGGCTGCAACAAGGCGCTTGAATTATATAACTACAGAAATGCAGCCGAAACACCCGATCATATATTCGTTAAAACGGGATATGAAACACAGAAGGTGCTGTTCGAGGAGATAATGTACCTGGAAGCGGGTGGCAATTATGTAACATTTGCATTTAAGGATAAAAACATCCTCTCGCGAATGACCTTTAGTGAGGCTGTTAATTTATTACCGGAAGAGAAGTTTTTGCGAGTTCATCGCTCATTTATTGTTGCAATTAATAAAATAGATAAAATTGAAAGGCATCAGCTTACAGTTAATGATGTAAAAGTCCCTGTAAGTGAAGCCTATGCAGATAACCTTTCCCGCTTAATCAGTAAGTGAGCATAAAACGGCAGCGATCGCTTTATTTGTAGAAAGGAAGCTTCGTTAAACAGCCGGAGACCTTAGTAGTGCTACTGCTTTTCTGAGGCTTTTTTACAATGAACACCTATATGACTTTAAACATACAAACTGCCTTATAAATTTTAGAAAAACGGATAACCTTTCTGGATTGGTGCACGTAATAAGCGCATCTATTTATTAAAATGAAGAATCCGTATTTATCTCTATTATCAACTGCCTGGCGTTACGCTAAAGAAGACAAAAAACTATACATAGGCATTTACTTATTATTTATCGGTGCAAACTTAACCGCCGCAATTAACCCGTTCTTTTACGGCTGGTTTGTAGACTCTGTACAGGAGAACGGGGCCGATGTAATCTCACAAGTCTGGATTTACGGACTTGGATTCCTGTTCCTGAAATTACTTGAATGGGCTTTTCATGGCCCTGCCAGGGTTATGGAGCGTAAACTGGCTTTTAAGGTGTCGCAGAATTTCCTGGACGAGCAATACAATAAACTCGTTCATTTGCCTGTAAGCTGGCACAAGGAAAACCATAGCGGTTCTACAATTAACCGCTTACGTAAAGCATATACCGCTTTAAAGGATTTCTTTCAGAATGGATTTATTTACCTGGCTTCCATGCTCAAATTCATAACTGCCTTTATTGCAATGTTCTACTTTTCTCCGCTTTTTGGTTGTGTAGCGGCAGTTCTTGGAATACTTACCATCGGCGTTATCATGAAATTCGATAAACCTTTTGTTAAGTCATTAAAGGAAGTTAATGAAGCCGATCATGCCATGTCATCTAATTTATTTGACAGTTTATCAAATATAATGACCGTAATTACGCTCCGTCTTGAACAGCGTGTACATGTAGGACTTATGGAAAAGGTACGTGCTGTTTTTCCTCCCTTCAAAAAGAATGCAAAGATCAACGAATGGAAATGGTTTGCAGCTCAAATGCTGGTAGCTCTTATTTATGTAGTGATGGTGGTGGGTTACGTGTATCAGAATTATACTCCCGGGATTGCTTTCAAGCTTGGCGGACTGGTGACTCTTCTGGGCTTTGTAAACCAGTTTACCAGCGTTTTTAATGATTTTGCAAGCCAGTACACGCAGATTGTACAGTACAACACAGATGTAGAAACAGCAAAAGTTTTTGAAACAGCATTCGAAGAGAATCGCCGTACAGAAAAAACAACCGCTTTACCTGAAGACTGGAATAATCTTGCCATCCGTAATTTAAGCTACAAGCATCCTCAAAAAGGCAATGCAGCATCTGTTGTCAATTCGCAGGGTGTACTTGATCCCTCGCATTTATTAAAGAAACCTGCAGGGCTTAAGAAGTTAAACCTTGATATTAAACGGGGTCAGCGGATCGCTTTAATAGGGGAGAGCGGATGCGGTAAAAGTACCCTGCTTACTTTACTAAGAGGATTAAATCAGCCTTCGGCAGGTACTATGATGGAAGTAGACGGCCGTCCGGGTATGGGCTTTGATAATATTTCTGACTCCGTTACTTTACTGCCCCAGGAGCCGGAGATTTTTGAAGCCAGCTTCGAGTACAACGTAACCATGGGATTGCCTTTTGAAAAAGAAGAAGTAGAACGCGTTTGTGAACTTACCCGTCTTTCTGTAGTACTGAATGATATGGAAGAAGGTATTCAAACCCGGATCATAGAAAAAGGGCAGAACCTTTCAGGAGGACAAAAACAGCGCCTGGCGCTTGCCCGTGGTGTGCTCGCTTCTAAATCCAGCAGTATTGTTCTGATGGATGAGCCTACCAGCAGCATGGACCCTAAAACAGAACAGGAAATATACCTGAATATGTTCAGGGAATTCGAGGGCAAAACAGTTATCTCCACGTTGCACCGCCTGCATCTGCTTAAGCATTTCGATTACATTTATGTAATGAATAAAGGTAAAATAGTAGAAGAAGGAACCTTGCAGTCTCTTTTTGAAAATGGTGAAATGTTTAACAAACTCTGGAATCACCAGAAAAATGATCTGAAGGAATCTATATCCTGAGTATCGCTCGATCTCAGGGTCGAATGGTAATGTAACTTATATTTAAGAGGTTGGTGTCTTCACCAACCTCTTTGTGTTTTGCAGATGTGTCAAAGAAATTGTTAATCTCCTTTTTTCCATTATAGTTTCGATAGCTCTACCGGAGAGCTGTTCGGGTTCGCACGATACAACAGATAACTGCCGTCAGCATCCGCCATTGGCTTCAATTTTTGCGTTTTGTTTCCCTGTTTTACCTGTACGTTCTTCCAGGATGCGGGTACATACGTTTTTAGTGTTAAAGGGATATGATACATTGTCTTGTTAAGGGAATGAGTAACATTTACAGTTATTTGGTCTCCCTTAACTGAAGAGCGAATTTTAGCATTTTTCCGCTCGCGGATATATTTGGTTACCTCTCCGAAAGTGGCTACCCATAACTTATTCTCGCGATCTTTAATGTATTGAAAATATTCTTCCAGTTGTTGGTGCGTCATCGGTTCCCAGCCTACGCTGTCAACTCCGTGAATTACCAGTACAAGCCAGTTGTTATCGTGCGTTAAAACCGTATCCACCCATGATTTCATAAGCGGCATGGATGTTTTTGTTGTAGCTCCTCTTTGCCATTGTACATATTCTTTGTCTGAATTTCCCGGAAGCTTTTTGCTGCCCCGGTTCAGTTCTGCAAGGTATGGAGCCGGCATCCGGTTTCTCAGGGCTGGATAGATTTTCAAAGCGTACTGCATTACCCTGGGATTTTCTACTCCGTATGAACATTCAGCAGAGAAGGTATGTTCCGGCCCCAGCTGGTTTAAAATATCTTCCTTACTTTTTTCCAGTTCGTACAAAAGATTGGGTTCATCCAAAACGGGTGTCATATGATGCGTAATGGTATGGCTTCCAAACTCATGTCCTTGTTTTGCGTAGCTGCGAATATCATCCCAGGTGATGCCTTTTGCCTGTTCTACTTCAAGGCCGGGTTCCAAGCCCTTCTTAAATTCTCCGTTTCGTACCTTTTTGTAAACCTCGTCCAATAATTTAAAAGCTTCCTCTGTTTTTCCCGCTTCGTGTAAGGATCCGGCTTTTACATGATATTCAAGCGGCCCGATATAACCTAAATACGGCAGGGCGGAAGCCCTTTCCAGAAAGTTATCCTCACTGGAAGGGACAGTAGCTGTCTCCTTTATAATTTCTTCTACCGGCCGCCCAATAAATTTACCCTGGTATTTCGAACCGGGATACTGGCCCGTCATGATAAAGAAAGTAGCAGGTAAATGAAGGCGGTTCATAATGGGGAGCGCCACCCTGAACTGGTTTACATTGCCGTCGTCATACGTTAAAGAAACAGCGGCATCTTTTCCATCCTGCCATTTACAGATACTGGATTCACCGACGGGTTTTACCTGCGCTGCAGAAGGCATTGTCTGAGCGCTTACAGCAACAAAAGCTCCCAGTACTTTTATGAGACTTAATATTCGCATGGTGTTTATTATGGTTAGTTATTTTTTTTCAGAAGCTTTACCGATTCTGCTTTGCAACAGATCCGCTATACAATATTAAACTACTTGTTATCTAAATCATTGCACAGAATATAACAATATCGTTATGTAGGGCTGTTGGCGTCTTGTCATTGGAAAAAACTTTATTTTCATGCGGCTGACCAGCTTAGTTGTATCATTATTTTAATATACTGTTCAACTGTTGCAGCACACATTTTAATACCGGAACAGTTAATAAATTAAGATGAACTTACCCTCGTCATTAAAGGCATTACAGTATTACAACTTTCGTCTATATTTCAGCGGGCAGGCGATCTCGCTTATTGGCACCTGGATGCAGCGGATAGCAGTAAGCTGGCTGGTTTACAATATCACCCATTCTGCCTTTATGCTGGGCCTTGTGGCTTTTGCCGGGTCAATTCCGGTTCTGCTCCTCTCTCCGTATGCCGGTGCTTTTGTCGACAGGCATAGCCGTTACCGTACCTTGCTGGTAACACAGATAGCGTCTATGATCCAGGCGGGCCTGTTTACACTCGTTGTATTTACGGGTTATTACAATATCACCGTCATTATTTCATTGAGCGTTATGCTGGGTATCATCAATGCCTTTGATACACCCTCACGCCAATCCTTTATGATCGTCCTGGTTAAGGATAAAGCCGTTCTGCCCAATGCAATTGCCCTCAACTCTTCGATGGTTACACTCGCCCGTTTATTAGGCCCTGCGGCAGCCGGAATCATCTTAACCGCATACGGGCAGGATATCTGTTTCCTGGTAAACTTTATAAGCTTCTTCGCCGTAATTGCCTCGCTGTTGGCAATGAAGATAAAAGTGCCGGTAAGAAAGAAAAATGAAGAACCGATCTGGAAAGGGCTTCAGGAAGGATATAGGTACCTGCATAATCATTCCGGCTTGCGTGCTGCAATATTGCTGATGGCTATCACAAGCCTGGTTGTAATACCTTATTCAAATTTGTTTCCGGTTTATGCTCAGGATATTCTTAAAGGTGACGTCAGCACGTTCAGCTGGCTTAACAGTATTTCAGGTTTGGGAGCGCTGATGGGTGCCATTTATATGGCCAACAGGCCGCTGGGTACCAATTTATTAAAGCTTATTGCTTTTTCCGGATTGTTATTTACAATAAGCCTTACGGCATTTTCATATACCACAAAACTTCCGCTGTCGCTGGCTTTTATAATGACGGGAGAAGCCGGAATGCTTACCCAGATTGCTGCTACCAATACCTACGTGCAGACTAATGTAGATGAACACATGCGTGGAAGGGTGGTAAGTTATTACGTAATGGCTTTCCAGGGGATGCAGCCCATAGGAAGCCTGATTATTGGAGGTCTTGCTCATATCACAAGTGCTCCGTTCACGGTGCTGGCAGAGGGCCTTGCGGGCATTGCCGCCATACTGTTCTTCATTCCGGTTTTAAAGAAAGCCCGTAAGGAGGCAGATGCGAAACGGGAACACGATATGAAGATGTTACAGGAGAGATAAGATGCCATATTCCAAATAAAATTATTTTTACTTCCTCTTAAGTCTTTTTTATTAACCGTTAACTTATTATTAACCGTCTTATTTTTGCTGATATTGATTTAACATGCACCTGCTACTAAATAAAACCCTGATTCTTTTTTCCATTTCTTTTTTTCTTTTAACAAATGCCTTTTCCCAGTCTTCCGGAAACAATACAGTAAAAGGCAAAGTTGTTGATTCCTTGTCTGCTTCTCCTTTAGGTTACGCAAGTATCCGGGTTTTTAACAGCAGCGATAAGAAACTGGTAAGTGGCAATGTAACGGCCGAATCAGGTGAGTTTTCTGTTAGTCTGCCTTCGGGAAGTTATTATGCTGAGGTGGAATTTATGGGATACAGGCCACACAGATCGGCCTTATTTACACTTTCCGAAACGAAACCCATTCATAATCTGGGAACCATTAAATTAAGCCTTTCTGCAAATACATTAAATGAAGTGCTGGTACAGGCAGAGAAAAGTTCCATGCAGTTATCCCTGGATAAGAAAATATTTAATGTGGGAAAAGATCTCGCAAATGCAGGAGGTTCTGCTTCCGATATCTTAACCAATATTCCCTCTGTATCTGTTGATCCGGAAGGGAATGTAAAATTAAGAGGAAACGACAATGTGCGCATCCTGATTGACGGCAAACCGTCGGGCCTGGTAAGCATTAAAGGAGGAAGCGGTTTACAGCAATTGCAGGCGAATATGGTGGAGCGGGTGGAAATCATTACAAATCCTTCGGCGAGGTATGAAGCAGAAGGTATGGCGGGAATCATCAACATCGTATTGAAAAAAGATAATAAACAGGGTTTTAATGGTTCTGTCGAAGTAGTTGCAGGCGATCCTACCAACTTAGGAGCAGCGGCCAACTTTAACTACCGGCATAAAAAAATCAACTTTTTTATTAATTACGGAATCGCGTATCGCAAGCAACCGGGTAAAGGTTCTTTATACCAGGAGGTGTATGCGCCCGATACTACCTTCATCCTGAAACAGGATAATAAAAGCCATTTCACAGGATTTAATAATAACATCCGCGGCGGCCTGGATTATTATTTTACAGAAAAGAGCATCCTGACGGCTTCCTATTTATACCGCCGCAGCCAGGGAAACCGGATTACTGATATTACCTACCGGGATTACCTTTTTAACCTTTCCAATCAAACGGATATGATCAAACGGCGGCAGGATGAAGATGAAACTGAACCCAATTCGGAAGTTTCGGTAAACTATAAGAAATCTTTCGCTGAGAAGGGTCATGAATTAACTGCCGAAGTAAAATACCTGGATTACTGGGAAAATTCAGATCAGCTGTTTACCCAGAATTACTACAGTCCGATGGGAGCAGAAGATGCCTCACAAAGGCTGGTTCAGAAATCATTGAACGACGAATTTGAAAAGCAATGGCTGTTTCAGCTGGATTATGTAAAGCCGATTGGTAAAGAAGGGAAATTTGAAACCGGTTTAAGGAGCAGTTTCAGAAACATGGTGAACGATTATGTGGTAACCGAACAGGATGATGCGGGAGCCTTTTTTCCGCTTCCCGGGCTTGATAACATATTTGTGTACGATGAAAATATTCACGGCGCTTACGGCATATTAGGGAACAAGGGCAAAAAGGTAGCCTATCAGGCAGGCTTACGGGCAGAGTGGACCGATGTGAAAACAACCCTGAAAGAAACAAACCAGGAAAATCCCCGAAACTATGTAAACCTGTTTCCAAGTGCGCATGTAACTTTTAACCTGCCAAAAGAAAACGCGATACAGCTTAGTTACAGCCGGCGGGTGAGAAGGCCATTCTACAACGATTTAAGTCCCTTTGTTACTTTTTCTGACAGCCGTAACTTTTTCAGCGGAAACCCTGACCTTGAACCCGAGTTCAGTAACGTGGTGGAGATCGGGCACATCAAATCTTTTGACAAAGGCTCTTTTACCTCTTCTGTTTATTACCGGCATACCAAAGGAAAGATTGACCGGATACGGACGGTTAATGAGGAAGGTAATTCGGTAACTCTTCCGCAAAATCTCTCATCCGAGCAGGCCCTGGGTACGGAGTTTACCAGCGGCTATTCTCCCTATAACTGGTGGAAGATCGATTTTAATTTTAATTTCTTTTATGCCGATATCGATGGCAGCAATATCAGGCCCGATTATAAAACCACTACGTATAGCTGGTTTGCCCGTCAGACTTCCCGGTTCTCGCTTCCGCAGAATTTTGACATCCAGTTAAGGGCCAATTACGAAGCGCCGCAAAAAACAGCACAGGGTAAGCGTAAGTCTTTATACTATGCCGATCTTTCCATGAGTAAGGATATTTTTAAAGGCAAGGGTACGCTGAACCTGAATGTGCTTGATTTGTTTAATACCCGCAGGATGCGGACGATCTCGCAGGGTGCTAATTTTTATACCGAGAGCGATTTCCTGTTCCGGCAGCGCCAGGTAAACCTAACCCTGAATTACCGTATCCGGCAAGGGAAAGCAGCTAATCCCAAAACAGATAGTTCCCAGGAATGAAAATCAGCAGCAACATTTACTATATTCGTCATCCCGGGCAAAGCATGTATGGTTTAATATACCTGCCGACTAACAAGTTCTATCTGTGTTTATACTAATTTTACTTAATCAATTTTAATCCAAAACACATGAATCGTTTTAAATTCTTTCTCATTCTTTTAGCACTGCAATTTTCGTTTGCTTTCAGCACAATGGCTCAAAAGCAATTTAAAGTATTGCTGGTTACCACCACAAAAGGCTGGCACCATGAATCTGTACACGCCGGAGTGCTGGCCCTTCAGCAGTTGGGTGCCCGTAATTTTTTCGACGTTGTTTTGTGGGAAGATCCCAATGGATTTACCGATAAATACCTGGAGCAGTTTCAGGCTGTTATTTTCTTAAATACTACCGGCGATATCTTCGATGCCAACCAGCAAAAAGTAATGGAGCGCTTTATCCAGTCGGGCAAAGGCTACGTGGGCATTCACAGTGCCTCCGATACCGAGTACGATTGGGAATGGTACACCAAACTCGTTGGGCGAATGTTCCATATCCATCCCGCTGTGCAAACCGCGAAGGTGAAGATCGTGGATAGCAAGTTTCCCGGACTTCAGGGCTTTGCTGATGATAAATTATGGACAGAAGAATGGTATGAGTTTGGCCCTGAAAAAGTCTCCGGCCTTAATTACATCATGGCAGTAGATGAAACTACCTATAATCCAAAAGCAGACTGGGGAAGGGTAAAAGGAGAGGGAATGGGTAAAATGCATCCTATTGCCTGGTACCACGAGTACGATGGCGGCCGTGCTTTCTATACCGAGTTAGGACATTTACCTACTAACTTCAGCGAACCTGCCTTTTTAAATCATTTATTTGCCGGAATCCGCTGGGCGGCTACAGGGAAAAAATAAGAAGATTATTCAATTTAAAAGGGCTGTCCGGAAAGCAGTAATCCTTGCTTCCCCGACAGCCCTTATCATCTTATTTTATTCCATTGCGCTTACTTTTTCTATCAGGTATTTTTTTAATCCGTCGGCCATTTCCCAATCCACCAGTTCGCCTGAATTATATCCTAATAAAGCCAGTCCGATGGGCGAAAGTACGGAGAGCTTATTATTCTTACTTCTTGCTTCCGTAGGCGAAACCAGGTTAAAAACAAATTCCTCTTCAGTTTCAATATCCTTTATTTTAACATTCGTATTGATTGAAACTACATTGTCTGGAATTTTTTTCGACGGCAGTATCTTTGCCGACTTCATTTCCTGTAATAGTTTATTTTTATTAAAGTCTGATAGTTCTTTTTCTTTTCTTAAGTGGGTCATCACCAGCTGGTAAACTCCCCTTGATAAAATTATTTCATTAGTTTCCATATAAAGAAATGCTTTTTGATTTAATAAAGTGTAGTGAAGGAAAACCCGGCCTTAGTTGTCGCCTGCAGGAGTGCCAAAACCTTCAGGGTCGAAATTAAAGACCCCGTCAATCAGCACTTCCTCGTCGCAAACAGGACATTCTATCACTACATTACTTATTGCGATATTCATTGTATTGAAATAATTCTCATTCAATCGAATAAAACCCTCGTGTTCCGGACAAATTATTTTCATACATAAAACGATTAAGAAAAACGTTAAACAGTTACACGGACAGCATAAATAATACTGCCGCATGATTTTTATGCAGTTATTTTTTGATTTCCCAGCCTGAGATACAAGCCGGGCTTAGATAATGAAGGCTTTGTTGCTGTTAAGAAAGAAGTAGTTTAACTGAAGAAGGAATGTGAGGGGCATGCGAAGAGCCGCAAGCGCTTTGCCCGCAACTTCAGAATAATAAATTAATGCTCCGTGTACCATTACTTACAAATCTCTGCTTTTAGTTGGAATAAGCAAATTATTCTCCGGTTTGTTTCTTTTAAGACATTAAAATGACGGGGGGGGGTATTTGCCCTCATAGCCGGGCGGGCCTAATAGCTTTTGTCTTGATACAAAAGCTATCAAAAAATCAAGAGACAAACGAAGCTTCAGCCCGCAAGGCTCCACTGGCCCGCCGTTTGTCTCGGGCTGACGCTCTTCGTACTATGAGAAAGATGTGATTTTTTGTTCGTTTGTCTTCCACAGGCTCCGCACAAGTGTGCACGTTGTTGCAACGGCAATCCGGCATTACAGTCTTTAGCGTTAAGAAAGTTTGAATGAAGGCATGCAGAAACATTCAATCAGCAGGAAGGGAAGCAAGGCGGAGAAGTGGTGCAGCTTACATTATGCTCAAACCATTCCCACGGCTTGGCTTGCAGATCAGCCTTCAGTTAAACTTTTAGCTAAAACTGTTAAGCCTTGACTTTTTGGTTCTTTTGTGTTAAGACAAAAGAACAAAGGTTTTATTGCCCTCATAGCCGGGCGGGCCTAGATACTTTTACCTTGATGCAAAAGTATCCCAAACATCAAGAGACAAACGAAGCTTCAGCCCGCAAGGCTCCACTGGCCCGCCGTTTGTCTCGGGCTAGCGCTCTTCGTACTATGAGAGAGCAGAATAAATTGTTAGCGTGGTGCCAGGAACAAAAAGAACGACCGCGGTTAAAACGGGTATGCGGCATTACAGTCTTTAGCGTTAAGAAAGTTTAAATGAAGGCTTGCAGAAACATTCATTCAGCAGGAAGGGAAGCAAGGCGGAGAAGTGGTGCAACAGCTTACACTTTGCTCTTCCTTTCCCACGGCTTGGCTTGCAGATAAGCCTTCAGTTAAACTTTTAGCTAAAACTGTTAAGCCTTGACTTTTTGGTTCTTTTGTGTTAAGACAAAAGAACAAGAGTTTTATTGCCCTCATACACAATCTATAACAGAAGCTATTGAAAGTTTACAAAAAAGAGATAACGATGATGACAACGATGAAAATGTTGTCATTACTGAAAACCAAGAATTAAATGAACGAATTAGGATAGCCAGCGAAGGCTACTTAAATGAAAAACTTATAGAAAAATTTGGAGGCAAGGTTAAATGGATGAATAAAGAGAAAGAGAGTGGCTCAAGTTATGACTTTGAAGTCTCTGACATTTTTGATAACGACCCTGAATTTTACATTGAGTGTAAAGCGTCAATGCACTCTGAAAAAGTATTCTATATGACAAAAAACGAATGGATATTTTTTCTTCAAAACACAAATAAGTATCAGCTATTTTTTATTTCAAGTGCTTTGACAAGTCCTAAATTGATAAAGGTTGGTAATTTATTAGACAGTATTTTGACAGGACGAGTAATGCCATTCTCAAACAAGAATGTGAAATTAAAAGCAGACAGAATAATATTTACAATCACTGAACAATGACAAGAATGCCTACCGCTAACACGGGTTTTGCGTCAGGCGGGCTGACGTGCAAACTTTGAGCTTTGTGCTTCTAATGAACTTTATTAATAAATTGAAACTTTGTGCTCCGAAACCCGCCCGAACGCAAAGCCCCAAACCGTTAACAACTCCCTTTCTGTCTTCAACGTTTCTGCAGATTCATCAATATGTAGAGCCTTCGACTCTCTTAACTACAAATTCTTATATTTAATGAATTAAATTAATGCAAATGGTTGAAGCACAGGCGGGTCTTTCAAAGCTACCGACAATAATGCAAGCCTTGCGCCCTGCCTCTTAAATAACAGAAACTTTAAACAAATGAAACCACTTAACAAAACAAGCCTGACACTTCTGATCCTGGGGACATCCGTATTGGCTTCAAGTTTCGTAATTAAACACTACCTCGTATTATCAGACGGTACTGACGGTTTTATAAAAGGTATATCAATCGGGCTTCTGATTGTAAGTTTAATACGATTATCAAAACAAAGAAGGCAGCAAGCTCAGTTATAGTTTATAAAATTAGTTTTTCTTAAGCTGAAGCAAGCCATACAACACTTGTACAGGTGCTGATTGCCTGAATGTAAATTATTATCTGCTATACATCAACCTGAAAACATCAAATGGCCTTACTTAAAAAAATCGACGAGACCACCAATGTGGTAACCTGGTTTGAGATTCCTGTAACAGATCTCAACAGGGCAAAGGTATTCTACGAAACCATCCTGGATATTAAAATGATCATAAGGGCAGATGGAGGCGACGAAGCCGTCTTCTTTCCATACAACCCGAATGTAATACAGGCTACATCAGGACGGGTAACAGGGGTACTGTCAAAGTCTGACCGAAACACGCCTTCAAGCAATGGAACAGTCGTGTATATCAATGCAAGTCCGAATCTGCAAACGGTCCTCGACAAAGTGGAACCGGCAGGCGGAAAAGTCTTAACTTCTGTAATACCTATACCGGCAGGATATATAGCAATAATTATAGATTCAGAAGGAAACAAAGTAGGGCTGCACGCGGAAGAATAAAAATCGACACAACCATGTATTTGTGTTAACGGAACTAATTCTTGTGCTATTCTGATGAATTTATATATTTAGGAATAATACAAAGCAAACAACACTTAGCCCGTTATGCAAAATACCTTAAACAGGATCTCTTATAATAAAATAGTCGAGGAATGGGCGAAAGCCAGAAATAGTTCATTTGTCAGCAAACTTGTTGTAGATTTTGCTGAAAAAGTAAATCCTGAAGGAGACATATTAGATATTGGCTGTGGTACCGGTTATCCGCTTACACATTATCTGTGTGGGAAAAAGTTTCAGGTAGCCGGCATAGACGCTTCGGAAAAAATGATTGAAATAGCACAATCATACCAATTGCCGAACGCTGAATTTGTATGTTGTGATTTTTTTGATTTCGTCTCAAATAAAAAATTTGATGGGATTCTGGCATGGGATTCTTTTTTCCATTTTCCTAAAGAAAAACAAAAGGATATTTATTCAAAGGTAGCAGGTCTTTTAAATCCGGGAGGCTATTTGCTGTTCACACATGGTAATAGTGATGACGAACATGCAGATACCATGATGGGAGAAACCTTTTATTACAGTTGTTTGCCAAAAGAGGAGGTTTGCAAGCTTCTTATAACGAATGGATTTGAGATAGAATATACTTACGATGATTTTGTAGAGAAGGATACTCACCGGGTTCTTGTTGTATTGGCTAAAAGAAACTAAGTTTTTTGAATTGAAATATAAGGGTTTATAGTTTAGTTTTTTAACGGCAGCCGTAAAGACTTGTCAGGAGCAGGAGTACGGTTATATTTATCCTAACAGGATTTTTTTTAATGAGAAAGGATAGAAGTGAACAACATTGAAATAAAAAAAGCAACGGTAACCCACCTTGATGAATTACAGAATATCGGCAGGCACACATTCTATGAAACCTTTTCCGCAGCAAACACGGAAGAGAATATGAAAAAATATCTGGACGAAGGCTTTTCTGATGCTAAACTGACTGCGGAACTCACCGACACCAACTCTGCATTCTATTTTGCAATGCTTGCAAATAAGGTAATCGGGTATTTAAAATTAAACTTCGGACTATCGCAGACAGAGTTACAGGATGATAATGCCGTTGAAATAGAGAGAATTTATGTACTGAAAGAATTTCATGGAAAAAAAGTCGGACAACTGCTTTACGAAAAAGCAATAGATATAGCCAGACAAAAAAATGCAGACTATGTTTGGTTGGGAGTTTGGGAAGAAAATGTAAGAGCGATAAAGTTTTACCGGAAAAACGGTTTTGTTGCTTTTGACAAACACATATTCCTGTTGGGAAACGAAGAGCAGACCGATATTATGATGAAGCTTAATTTAACCTCTTAGCGGGGGTAGCAGTAATTGTAATGGCACTTTTCATCAATTACGGATTGAAACAGCTATATAGTTCTTGCCGCAAACAACCTCTTTTTTTGACGCTTTTACACCTCGCATATTTAAGGGTGAAGTGGTATGTTTGGATATCAGCAGCTGACTGGTATATCATTTAAAAAACAAACTTAAATATAGACTATGGCACTTATCAATCCCCACATCAACTTCAACGGAAATGCCGAAGAAGCATTTAATTTTTACAAATCGGTATTTGGCGGCGAGTTCGCACAAATTATTCGCTTCAAGGATATAACAAGCACTGAACATCCGATAGCGGAAAATGAGGCAAATAAGATAATGCACATTGCATTGCCAATCGGAAAAAATGTTTTAATGGGTAACGATGTTCCGGAAAGTATGGGACGCGTAAATGAAAATGAAAACAGGTCTAAGATATCTGTAAGCGCAGAAAGCCGTGAAGAAGCAGACAAAATATATAACGGGCTTTCAGCCGGTGGAGATATAGAGGTACCTATGGATGCTAGTCCCTGGGGTTCTTATTTTGCAATGTTCAGAGACAAGTACGGTATTGAATGGATGGTGGATTTTGACCCAAAATATAACGGACAAGTATAAGCAGAAAAGAGGAATGCCTAACGTGCCTGCAAAAAAGCAGCGTTAACGAAAGTAGTTTGAACAGGGTACTTCTATCAGTTCTGATGTTTTGGTTTATCGAGGAAGTAACTGCATGAAAACCGTATTCCTTATCGACAACTTTATGGCAAGGAAGCCTGGAAAGCTTTATATAGAAGTTATAACCTTTAATTCATAAGAGCCATGATCGAAAATAAGTTACTACGCATGGACAATGTCGGGATCGTGGTAGAATCACTGGATGAGGCGATCTCTTTTTTCAATGAACTTGGACTGAAGCTCGAAGGACGAGCCATGATAGGAGGAGAATGGGCGGGACGGGTCACCGGGCTAAGCTCGCAACAAGTTGAGATTGCTATGATGGTTACTCCTGATGGCCACAGTCGCCTTGAGCTCTCCCGATTTATCAGCCCGTCTGTTGTCGCCGATCATCGCAATGCCCCTGTGAATGCTCTCGGCTACCTACGCGTCATGTTTGCAGTGAAGGACATTGACGAGATACTCTCCAGGCTTTTTAAACATGGAACTCAGCTTGTTGGCGAAGTGGTTCAGTACGAGGACTCGTATCGGCTCTGCTACATCCGCGGACCTGAAGGACTTCTCATTGGCCTGGCAGAACCATTGAGTTAAAATTGGGGTTAAGCCTTGACTTTTTGGTTCTTTTGTGTTAAGACAAAAGAACAAGAATAGCTTTATTGCCCTCATAGCCGGGCGGGCATAGGAGTTATTCACAGTTTTATTTCTTTTTAGCGGTTTTCATGCTTTCGCTACGCTCAGGTTTACCTTAATGCAAAAGTATCCAAACCTGCGAAGCAAGCATGAGCTCCATTGAAAGAAAAATTAAACCTGTGAATAACTCAAGAGACAAACGAAGCTTCAGCCCGCAAAGATCCACGGGCCCGCCGTTTGTCTCGGGCTGACGCTCTTCGTACTATGGGAGAGGTGTGGTTTTTTGTTCGTTTGTCTTTCACAGGCTCCGCATGACGGTATGTACGTTGTTGCAACGGATATCCGGCCTTACAGTCTTTAGCGTTAAGAAAGTTTGAATGAAGGCATGCAGAAACATTTATTCAGCAGGAAGGGAAGCAAGGCGGAGAAGTGGTGTAACGGCTTACATTTTGCTCTGCCGTTCCCACGGCTTGGCTTGCAGATCAGCCTTTATTCAAACTTTTAGCTAAAACTGTTAAGCCTTGACTTTTTGGTTCTTTTGTGTTAAGACAAAAGAAGTAGCCTTCGCGGCAATGAGCGAGAAAGTTTCAAATTTATCTTGTGGAATGTTTCAGCTATGGAAAGGCAAGGCATTGGTATGATGTGGATTAGTGATTCCTTTGTTTTATTTTATTTGCCCTCATAGCCGGGCATGCCTAGGAACTTTTTCTTGACAAAAAGTTCCGCAAAAGTCAAGAGACAAACGAAGCTTCAGCCCGCATACCGCCACTGGCTCGCCGTTTGCCTCGGGCCGGCGCTCTTCGTACTATGAGAGAGCAGAATAAATTGTTAGCGTGGTGCCAGGAACAAAAAGAACAACCGCGGTTAAAACGGGTATCCGGCATTACAGTCTTTAGCGTTAAGAAAGTTTGAATGAAGGCGTGCAGAAACATTTGATTTGCAGGAAGGGAAGCAAGGCGGAGAAGTGGAGTAGTGACTGACATTACGCTTTGCCATTCCCACGGCTTGGCTTGCAGATAAGCCTTTATTCAAACTTTTAGCTAAAACTGTTAAGCCTTGATTTTTTGCTCCTTTTGTATCAAGACAAAAGGGAAAGAGTAACAAAAATGCTTTGAAAGGCTTGGTATGTGGAGGTAGGTATGTTAGTGAAACTATACTAATTTCCAATGATATTTTGACTGTAGTATTTTTTATGCCCTCATCGCCGGGCAGGCTACCTCTTTTTTCTTGATAAAAAAGAGGGAAAAAATCAAGAGACAAACGAAGCTTCAGCCCGCAAAGCTCCACTGGCCCGCCGTTTGTCTCGGGCCGACGCTCTTCGTACTATGAGAGAGATGTGATTTTTTGTTCGTTTGTCTTCCACAGGCTCGGCATAAGTGTGCACGTTGTTGCAACGGCAATCCGGCCTTACAGTCTTTAGCGTTAAGAAAGTTTGAATGAAGGCATGCAGAAACATTCATTCAGCAGGAAGGGAAGCAAGGCGGAGAAGTGGAGTAGTGACTGACATTAAGGTTTTCCATTCCCACGGCTTGGCTTGCAGATCAGCCTTCAGTTAAACTTTTAGCTAAAACTGTTAAGCCTTGACTTTTTGGTTCTTTTGTGTTAAGACAAAAGAACGTCATTCTTCAATTGCCCTCATTGCCGGGCAGGCTTAGTCCTTTTCTCTTGAAAGAAAAGGACCAAACCTGCGAAGCAAGCATGAGCTCCATTGAAAGAAAAATTAAACCTGCGAATAACTCAAGAGACAAACGAAGCTTCAGCCCGCAAAGCTCCACTGACCCGCCGTTTGTCTCGGGCTGACGCTCTTCGTACTATGGGAGAGGTATGAGTCTTTGTTTGTTTGGTTCTTTTAACAAACATGAAGCCGTCATTCCGGCGAAAGGAGGAATCTCAGTTATAGGAGCAGTTGACCTATTGCCTTATGCTCCGAAAGGCTCGGCATGGCAGAGTGTGTACAGTTGCCATAATCGGTTTCTTCGACAGGTTAAGCATGATGAGTAATGACTGTTATCCCTTATGTTATCCAATAAAATCTTATATTTATGAAGAAGTATAAGTACTGCTTAGGCACAGCCTTTTATGCTGAAAGCAACAGCACAAACGCTTGTACCGGTGATGCTAATTTCAACTGAAGTAAGCGTTTACCTTTGACAAATAATAGTTGCTAAATGGATAAAACAAGAATATTTAAAATGTCTTTTGCGAGTGTTTACCCGCTGTACATACAAAAAGCAGAGAGAAAGGGACGCACAAAAGCAGAGGTAGATACCATTATTTTCTGGCTGACAGGATATGATAACCAAACCTTGCAACAACAAATCGATAGGAAGACCGATTTTGAAGCTTTTTTCGCCCAGGCACCACAAATTAACCCCAATGTTTCAAAAATTAGGGGCGTAATTTGCGGATATCGTGTAGAAGAGATTGAAGACAAATTGATGCAGCAGATCCGGTATTTAGATAAACTGATTGACGAACTGGCAAAAGGAAAGGCAATGGAGAAGATATTAAGGCAATAAGGGTGATATTTTATAATCGATTAATATGGATGTTTTAAAAATAACTACTGAGATAAAATTAATCGGCCAAAAACGGCTAACGGTAATTGCGGTGTTGTTTATATTGATATTTTCTGTGAACTTGAAGACTATGGCGCAACAAAACAATCAAATGGTAAGGTTAGCAAAGATTAAAGTGGACCCTTCACAACTGGAAGCGTACAATATTGCATTGAAAGAACAAATGACTACTGCTATTCGTGTTGAACCCGGTGTATTAACCTACTACGCTGTTGCAGACAAAACCGACCCGACAAACATTACAATCCTTGAAATATACGCGGACAGCATCGCGTACAAATCGCACATAGAGACATCGCACTTTAAAAAATATAAAGAAACCGTAAAGGATATGGTTAAGTCTTTGGAATTGGTTGATGTTTCCTTAATTGGGTCAGCAAAAAAGCCGGACAGCATGTAAAGGAAGAGTATTAAATAAGCGAGTATAATCTTAAAGCAGAATAGTTAAATTTAAATAACCTAAACAGGCTAACATGAACGAAATCAAAAAAGAAGACATCAAACAGGAAGTGTTTGACCTTTACGATGACTATGCACACAACCGGGTAAACAGACGTGAGTTTGTACAAAAGCTTTCTGCTTATGCAGTGGGAGGTCTTACGGTAGCTTCGCTTATGAGTTTTCTTATGCCGGATTACAAAGGAGGCATCCAGATTAAGGCAGATGATCCGCGTTTAAAATCAGAATATATTAATTATCCTTCTGAAAAAGGCGGCGGAACGATCAAAGCTTTGTTATCGATGCCTGCAGATACGAAAAAGAAACTGGGCGGTATTGTTGTCGTTCATGAAAACCGCGGACTGAATCCTCATATTGAAGATGTTGCAAGAAGAGCTGCCCTGGCAGGATTCATTTCGATTGCTCCCGATGCACTGACACCTTTAGGCGGCTATCCCGGTAATGACGATGCAGGCCGCGAACTGCAAAGTAAACTGGATAGAAATGAAATGCTGGAAGATTTTATAGCAGCGTATGACTACCTGAAAAACCATAAAGACTGCAATGGTAAGGTGGGGGTTGTAGGTTTTTGCTTTGGTGGGTGGATTGCAAACATGATGGCGGTACGGATTCCTGATTTATCGGCAGCTGTTCCGTTTTACGGCGGGCAGCCTGCAGCCGAAGACGTTTCAAAAATAAAGGCGCCGCTGCTATTGCATTACGCAGCACTGGACACACGAGTGAATGAAGGCTGGCCGGCATATGAAAAGGCCTTAAAAGAAAACGGGAAAGAATACACCGCATACATGTACGCCAATGCAAATCATGGCTTTCATAACGATACCACACCCCGCTATGATAAAGCGGCTGCAGAACTTGCCTGGAAGCGTACCATTGATTTTTTTAATGATAAACTGAAGTAGCGAAAAATTGAAAATTTAATCGGTGCAAGCTTTGTGTGCTGACAGAAGGCATATTACTTGCACCCTTACAGGTAAAACAAGGATCTACTTATTTTACCCTTAGATTTTTAAGTATTTCAATCACATCATCTATCGGATTTTTATCATCATCGTTCAGCTGTGTTTTCAGCATAAATGTTTCTATTGCATCCTTAAAATTTAAAATGACATTTTCCTGTATAAAAAATGCATCAAACAAACCTGTATAGAAAGATGAGAAATGCAGGCAGTAACGGTAAAGTTTTAGCAACACCCTGCATATAAAGAAAACAACTACGGCAATACCAACCCGAATAGAGATAATTGAAAATAATATCTGTTCGGAATTTAAGCGAATATTAGTATCGTCAATAAGTACAAAGCGATTCGCAAAAAGAAACAGAACGATGCAACCAATTAAGAAAAACACACAAATAATCAGAATTGCGTATGCCGAAAATTCATATGTTACTTGCCTGTAAAAAAACAATTTAAGTAAGGAGTTTAGAGTAGGATCTTTTTTTATTACTCCATCTTTAACTCCCATCCGGATTGAAACCTTGCGGTAATGATTTTCAGAGTTCTTAGTATGAAGAAAGAGAAACAATATCCATAAGGCTATAATTGCCCCGCACACAAGGAAAATAGTACAAATTATCATGGTAGGATTGATTGCGGTATTATTCATTGTAAATCAACTGATCATTTTCCGGTTACTTATGAACGATGCTATAAGGATAAGTACAGAAAGAAATATGAAACCAAATTTAAGCCGGGTAAGGCCGCGAAAATCTGTAAACTTATTCCTTGTTAAATGCTGATATATCGCATTGTCTTGTATTGCATCCAATAAAACACCGCTTACGATAAGAATCATTCCTATAAAACACGTAATTTTCCAGTTAGCTGAAGCTTTAGTATAGACACTTCTCAGTCCGTAAAATAGGATGGTGCCATAAACCAGCATTAAAATATAATCAAGATAAATAATCGTCTTTATTGCCTTGCTGTAAGCAGCATTATTTTTCCAGATACTGATTAATTCGGCCGGCGGTTTTATGCGAGTGTTGTATGCCGTGAATACGATACTTTTATCATCCCGGCGCAAAATATTGTCCTGCCTTATGATAAATGAGAATACGATTAGAAGCAGGATAAATCCTCCAATAAGAACAGACAAAGGTGAGAGTAGCAGTTTCATATATTTTGAACAGAAGCAGGTTAAATACAGTGTGTGCCTGATTCAAGCCGGATCACTTCAAAAATGCTTTCTACCTACCGGGATTGTTTAAATTGGTACTTTATATATTGTTTCTAACAGGCATATCTAATATAGGTATAATTGCTCAATTTAAAATTCATTAATAAGGAATGCAGAGTAATCTTTTTTACAATACGTTTTATTCTTTTAATATCCTGCTTTCTCGTATTTCTGCCCCAGCGGTAAATTAATTACGAGCAAGGTACCTCTGTCAATACCAGATTCAATATCTATTGTTCCTCTTAAAAATTCAACTCTCGACCGGATATTCTTTAAACCCATACCACTTTGGAAAGCTGAACCGGCAGTGTCAAAACCTTTACCGTTATCTTCAATAGTTAAGCTGATTCCCTCGTTATCCTTAATTAACTGAATGTACAGTTTTGAAGCTGCGGCATGTTTCAGAACATTGTTAACAGCTTCCTGTATAATACGATAAAGGGCTGTTTCAATTTTTACATCCAGTACCTTCTCTACGCCGGATGCGTCAAAACTGGTTTTCAGTAAGCTTCTATCTATTTTTCTCAACATATCGCTAATGGCAGACTGCAGTCCTTTTTTTACCAACGAATTCGGAACCATCTGGTGCGAAATGGCCCTAAGCTCGTCATAACCTTCTGAAAGCAACGTCAACGAACTGGAAGCAAGAGCTTCTTCCTGTTCTGTTAAAGCTATTTTTTGAAACAGCATATTCAGGTTCATTATAGAAGCCGACATGACCTGTCCGACACCATCGTGAAGTTCGGTTGCAATCCGCTGCCTTTCCTGTTCTTCTGCATCCAGCACTGCCTGAGCTTTGATATGCTGCTGCCGGTTTATTTCTTCTTGCAACAGCGCTTTTTCTTTTAATTTGCGTCGGGTATAAACTAACCACGCTATGCTGATTACGGCCACTAACAACCCAATTACACTCATCAGCCAGACAGTACGCTGTTTCAATTGTAATTGCTGAATCGTCGATTGCTGGCTTAAATTCCTGATCTTTTGCTCCCGCTGTTCTGTTTCGTATTGCACATTCAGCATAGCAATGTGCTTTTCATTATCCTCGTTGCTGATCTGGTTGCTGACCTTGGTATAGGCCAGATAATTTAAGTAAGCGTGCTGATAATCTCCTGTTTCTTTATAAGCGTCGCTTAATGATAAATAGGCATCTTTTAAACCATATTTATACTCCGTTTTTTTGAATAGGGCAATTGCTTTCTGCAGCAGTAACTTTGCCCGGACAAAGTCCTTCTTTTTGCGGTAAACAAGAGCAAGGTTCAAATAGGTATCGCCAATTTGCTTGTCATCTTTAAAAAAACGGTCAATGTCCAGAACTTTGTAATGATAGGATAGAGAGGCATCCAGGTTTCCTGTATAGAAATAACAAAGGGCCATGTTGGAATAGATTTCTGAAAAGCCCCGTAAATTGTTGGTTTTTGCACAGATTTTTAAAGCAGTTCGATCGGTTGCCAGGGCTTTATCGTATTGCCCGCTGATACCATAGATATTTGCTAATGTATGGAGGCATCGTAAATGAAGCCTGTCGTCATTGATCCTGCCGGCAATTACCAGCGCCTTTTTTACAAACTGTTCGGCTTTATCTAATTGATTATTGCTAAAATATACCCCACTTAAACTGGCAAGACTTGCACCAATTCCGACCGAATCTTTTAAGATTTCACGTATTTTTAAAGCTTTTAAATGGCTTTTTATCGCTTTGTCAAACATTCCTGTCTGCCAGTAATACGTTCCATACAAATGGTTTCCGTAGGCATCTGCCTCTGTAAGTTTTTCTTTTTCAGCCAACTGCAAACAACTGTCTCCGTATGCTTTTAGGGAATCGTACTTGCCCTGTAAGTTATAATACAGACCAAGCTGATAGTTTGAAAGCATCCTTCCCGTTGAATTACTGGTTTTAACAGATAGCGACTTCAGTTCACGAATGTAACGGAAGGCCGCTTGCGGGTCCTGCTGCTGAAGTTCTGTGATTAAACGATGGTAGGCGGAAACCTTTTCTTCTGATGAAGCCGTTCTGGTGATTCTCTTTAAGCTGTCGGTTAATTTATTCTGCTGTGCAGCTACCAGCCCGGGAATCAGTAAGAACAGTAAAGAGAAAAAACGCATATCTTGAATAAGTAATTGAGTTGTAAAAATTACTACTTTTAGTTGTTTAACGGAAATTTAATCAGCAGTATTTATTGGATGAGAACACGCATTTTAATTGTTGACGATCATGGTATCATGCTGGACGGGATTGAATTGTTGTTAAAGCAGAACAAGGACTTAGAAATAATTGCCAAAACAATCAATGCAAATTATGCCCTGGCTTATTTACGCAGTGAAAAGGTAGATCTATTGATTACAGATTACAACATGCCCGAAATGAGCGGACTGCAACTGTTAAAACAGGCAAAAAAAATACATCCGGGCCTGAAAATTATATTTTTAAGTATGCATGATGAACAGGTAATTGTTCAGGAAGTGATTCAGGCCGGGGCAGACGGATATATTTTGAAGAAGTATGCGTACCAGGAAATAATACAGGCAATTGATGTTATAAAAAGTGGCGGACAGTACTGGAGCCCTGAAATTCGTAAAGTGATGCTTTCTGCATTAAGAAAGGAAGACTCCCTTGTTGAATTAACCGACAGGGAAATGGATATTTTAAGATTGCTTGTGAAGGAATTGACAAGTAAAGAAATTGCGGAAAAGCTTTTTATAAGTGAACGCACAATCGAAACCCACCGGAAAAACTTACTCAGAAAAACCAATTCTAAAAGTACTGTTGGACTGATAAAATACGCCTATACATATAAATTAGTGGATTAGGCTGCAGTTGTGGAGCAATAGCTATCAGCACTGCTTCATTTCTACCTGCTCCACCTGCTGCAAAATTCAGTGTTTGTAGGTATAATTATCTCCGTATTTCTACGGATACTATTCCTTCTCTTCTTTCTGATTTTAGAGTCTGCTAATTACAAATCGATAAGATGATGAAAAAACTGTTAACACTATTAATTACACTGTCTTTATTCAGTTCGTTTGCTTTTAAGAATAAAGATGAAGAAGGACTTGCCCGGGTGAACAAAGTACAGGGAATAGAGGTTTATATTCTATCTGAACCTGTTCGTGATTATGAGGTGATAAGCGATGTTGGTACCGGGCTAAGTACTACTTCTGCTATTACAGGCGGACTTGTAAATGAAAGCATTGCCGACAAAATTTCGAATTTTGTGAGAAAAGCAATGAAACAGAACTCTCGCATTGACGCTGTAGTTTACTCATCAGGAAAAAGAATTGTAGGAATCCGTTTTAAAGATAAACCAACACCTGCAACAAAAGGTATCGGGAGGGTGAAAAAGATTAATGGTATGGACGCATATGTATTGGCGGAGCCGCTTCAGGATTATGAGGTTCTTACCAATAAAAGCGGTGGTATAAAATGGAAATCGGCAATAACCGGCGGTTTAATAAACAACTCAATAGAAGAAGACTTGGAACGTATGGCTAAAAAAGTAGGGGGTGACGGAACTTCTGTTGACGGGATTATTTATTCTTCCGGAAAAACTGCTTCAGGTTTCAGATACAGATAAAAAAGGGTGATCATAAATTGAAAAGCTTTCAAATGATTTATTTGAGAGCTTTTTCTTTTTTAATAAGTAGGTCGGTTTTATTAGTTCTTATCTTGCTGATCCCTAAACTGAATATCATATTTGCAACAGAGAAATTTAATAAGCCTCCTTTAATCGGATCTTAATTAATAGGTTTTAAAATCCGGTTCCATCTTACCTTATTCAAAAGGTTTTCTGTCGAATCTATGCTCATCCAGGTTATCATTGCTTTTCCTACTATGTGATCTTCGGGGACATATCCCCAAAAACGGGAGTCGATAGAATTATGCCGGTTGTCACCCATCATCCAGAAATAATTCATTTTAAAAGTATAACTATCTGCCTTCTTCCCATTTATAAATATATCCGGGCCTTTTAATTCAACCTTATTATTTTCATATAATTCAATAGCACGACGGTATAACATCATAGTAGAATCTGTCAATTGGACTGTCCAGCCTTTTTTAGGTATGATAATCGGTCCGAAATTGTCTGCGTTCCATTTAAACTTCTCATTATGGGGGAAAATAGATTTATCGTACACCTCTGTCGGCTGGACAACCGGAATAACGTTTTTCACCCAGGGATAAGACTTAATGGTCGATAAATACTTAGTCGGTATTATCATTTCATAAGTATTGTTATCCTGTTGCTGCATAATGGTAAGGTGCATATCCTTAATTAGCTGAGGATTAATGTCTGTTCCATCAGTACTAACGAGGTAGGAAGTTTGTACTTTCTCAAAATCGGCTGATTTACCGTTTATATAAACTCTTGAATTTATAATACTAAGCTCATCACCCGATGTAGCAAGGCACCGTTTAATTAAATTAGTACGAACATCTACCGGTCTGTTAAAAACCGGATCGGCTTCTTCAGGCTTATTAAAGACCACAATATCACCCTTTTTTATTTCAGATATACCTGGCAAACGAAAATAGGGGAGTTCAATACCATCCCAATACGTTTTAATATTATTTTTTGTCACGGTTGATTCCAAAAAAGGAATCTGAACGGGAGTAAAGGGCATTCGCGGTCCATAACTTATCTTGCTTACAAACAGATAGTCCCCTGTGAGCAGCGTATTTTCCATTGAGCCGGAAGGAATGGCATAGGCAGAAAACAATAGTCCCCGAAAAATGGTAGAAACAATAACCGCAAATAAGATAGCGTCGAGCCATTCGCGGGTTTTTGTTTTTTTAGGCTTATTGTTTTCAGTCCTCTTTTTAAACTTAAAATTCCATTTCATAAAACCTGTTTTTGGACATTACAGGTTAGATTATGAAATGGAAAGATTGTTACAGCAGCAGAACTAAAAAAACCGGCTATTAAAGCCGGTTTCCTACTAACTATATAATAAACCCACAATTACTGGCCCTGCATACCCTGGCCGTTATTGTCACCCTGTTTAAGGTCGTCGTTATTGATGCCCCGTTTCTTTTTAGGCATCTGCTGATTAAAATTCATCTTACCAAAGCTCCAGCTGAAATTAACACCCACAGATCTGAACGGAACCGAGAACTGATTGAATTGTGTAAGCGTACCGCTGTTGATGTTGGTTGTAAAGTTTTTCCGGTCATTAAACGGTTCAACAATGTTCAAACCGATACTACCCTTTTTCTTTAAGATCTCCTTTTTCAATCCGATCGTCCATAAGTTAAAGGAAGGATTTACTCCCTGGAAAGTTCTGCGTGGAGAATTTTGAATCATGAAAGTTTCGGCTGCGAAACCGCTTGGTAGCTTAACTCCACCGCTCAAAAAAACATTGTATTGCAAATATGTATTATCGTTTGTCTGTGTATAAGTACCTGAAGTTTCCGGCTTATAGGTAAACAGATTTACACTTCCTCTTAAGGTAATAATCTTTTTCAATGTAACCGAACCGAATATGCTGGAACCAATGGAATTATTCTGGCCAATATTTCCAAAATTGGTTAAAGACACATTTCTGGTAACAGAATTACCCTCATTGTCAACCGTTGTATAAGGAATAGTAGTTATGTAGCTTTCAATTATATTATCGGTGTGTCTGTAGTAAACAGACGCGTTGATAACAGATCCTTTAATAAAGGTTGAGTAATTAAACTCTACACTTTGCGATACTTCAGGAGAAAGTTCAGGATTACCTTCACTTTGGTTAAGCGGGTCGCTTGTATTTCGGAACGGATTTAAGAATTGCAAACTTGGGCGCTGGATCCGTTTACTATAGCTCAATTTAACAGTTTGAGAATTATCAATCTTTTTTGAAACAGCAAAGCTTGGGATAAAATTATTATAGGTGTTTTTAAAAGGTGATCCGTTGCTGCTGTTAACAAAATTTCCTTCAATCTCTGTGTTCTCTAAACGTCCTCCAACTTGTATTCCGTATCCATTTTTAAAATTAGCACTTAATACACCATATCCTGAATAAACATTTTGATTATAATCGTACTGATTTGATGTCAGGGGATTTAATACATATTCACCCACTTCGTTTGGGTTATAAAAGTTAGAGATACTGCTGATATTCCTAAAGATTCCCTTGGTACCAGCTTCTAATTTTAACACTTTATTAAGTGGCAAGGCATAATCGAGCTGCACGGTATATTCATCGTTTTTTCCGTCGTTGCTTGCATCCTGGTCTTGAGCAAAGCCTGTATATCTCGAAGTATAATCAATATTTACTTTACTATGGCTCCATTGGCCTGCCAGCGTAAGTTCTTCTCCTTCTTTTTTAAACTTGTGAGTATAATCAGAATTCCAGTCGAAACTATTTAATGCAAAGTGGTTGCTATTAATTGCACTGTATTCTATAAAACCGGTTTCCGGCGTCGTATTGCTGCTTACAGAACTTCCGTCATTGCGGAAAGAACCGCCACGAAGACTGATGGAAGAAGATACACTGTTGTAGTTATTGAAATCATAACCTAAAGAAGCCGAACCCATATTGAACAGGCGTTTCGATTGGTTAGTGCCAATAGAGGAAGAGCTGCTTCCTAATGCGGTATTCTGACTGCTTAATGTTGTATTAGTCGTCTGTGGCCATCCGCTGTTCACACCTAAATTCGCCGATAAACTTAACCGGTTTTTATTAAGATTGATATTAAAATTACCATTATTCTGGCGGGTGCCAAGTCCACCGCTTACCGAACCGCTTACACCCGAAACATTCTTCTTCTTGGTTACGATATTGATTATTCCGGCAGATCCTTCTGCATCGTATTTAGCGGAAGGCGATGTTACAACTTCAACGTTTTTTATCTGGTCTGCCGGCATTGATTTTAATACATCAGCAACATTGCTTGAAAGAGCTCCTGAGGGCTTTCCGTTTATCAGGATTTTAACATTCTGACTTCCACGAAGCGAAACATTTCCATCCATATCTACCGAAAGCATCGGAACCTTTCTTAATACATCACTGGCGTTTCCACCAGTTGTAGTTACATCTTTTTCAGCATTAAAAACAAGTTTGTCGATCTTGTTTTCAATAATAGGAGTCTCGCCTGTTACCACTACCGCATTCAGCGTATTAGCGCCCGGAGATAAAACAATAGAACCTAAATTATGATCCGGTTTTGAAAGGGTAGTAGTTACTCCGGTAATGGTTTTTGTAGGATATCCGATAAATGTAATCGTTAATTTATAGTTTCCTGTGCTAACATTTGAGATTTTAAATTCCCCTTTTTCATCTGTCAAGCCACCATTTAAAGGCGCTTTCCCGTTTTCTCTGAATAAGGTTACTGTTGCATAATCCAGGGGTTTACCGCTTACTGAATCTATTACAGTACCCGATATTGTCCCGATGATAGAAGGGCTTCGTTGTTGCATTGGTACCTGTGCATGGCTATCTGTAAACAGAAAGACTGCTGCGATACACAGGAAGATTCTTAAATAAATATTTGCAAATCGGTTAAATTTAAAATTGAGCAAAGGGATTGATTTGGGTTTCATTTTTAATAAAATTATGCTCAAAACAAATCCTATTTTCTGACTATATAAAATTAAATAGACTAAGCAGCAGGGAACGCCGACAGATAAGAAGATTTAGACGTTAAAGCGTTATTGACTGAATTTTATATGTAATCAGGCGTTTTCATAGATGAAATTACAGCTCCTATCGGCATTCTCCTACCGCCCGTATATCAGGGCTTATAAATTAAAACGTATGTATTAAGTTTGTTATATATATTTAACCTTAGATGACGGTTTTCCCAAAAAAGCACAGACTTTCAATCCTCATACACATACTGGTAATACTTGGACTTATGCTGTTATTGTGCCAGCCACTTGCCTGGCAGGTATCATTACCGGTACAGTTTTGGATACGGCAGGTAATTTTGTTCTGTTTGTGGACCGGAGCTTTCTACCTTAATATGAAATTACTGGTGCCGAAACTTCTTTTTAAAGATAAAGTATGGCCCTATATCTTCTTTGTATTAATAATGATTGTTGGTTCGATAGCTGTTAACAGGTTAGCTGAGTCTTCCTTAAATCTGCCAGAATTAATGGAGCGGACTTTTCATCCCCATGCAAAACCTTCTCAATCAAAAAAGTCAGATCATGCATTTGATTTTGTACTTGTTATTATTACGATGCTGATGGTTGGAATCAGCACCAGTGTCACTGTTTTTCAGAAACTGCAGCGTGATACCGAGCTGAGGTTAAGTCTTGAAAAAGAGAAAACAACTTCCGAGTTGTCATTTTTAAAAGCGCAGATAAATCCTCATTTCTTTTTCAATACGCTGCACAGCATTTATGCGCTTACTATTGCCAATGTTGAACTTGCCCGCGATGCTTTGTATACGCTCTCGCACATGATGCGTTATGTTTTGTACGAAACACAATCAGGAACAACCTTACTCAGCAAAGAGATTGCGTTTATTAAAGATTATATTGACCTGATGCAGTTGCGTTTAACTGAAAAAGTTAAAGTTACTTTTATCTCGCCATCGCCGCTTAAAGATGTGCAAATTGCCCCCATGCTTATTCTTCCCTTCATAGAGAATGCATTTAAACACGGAGTAAGTGCAGTTGAAGAAAGTAAAGTGTACGTGGAGATAAAACAACAGGGAAATCTTCTGATGATAGAAGTCAGAAATTCATTGCTTTCGGAAAAAGGAGGCATTATGGAAGAAAGTAACGGGATAGGAGTAAACAATACCAAACGACGCCTCGATCTGATATACCCCGGGCAATATGAATTGAAAGTAACAGAAGATATTGCAGCGAATGAATTTGTAGTTCAATTAAATTTAAACATGGCATGAAATTAAAATGCATAGCTGTTGACGATGAGCCGTTAGCCTTAGGGTTGATCTGCACGTATATTGAGCAAACTCCTTTTCTGGAATTAACAGGAAGATATTCAAGCGCTGTTGAAGCATTGAAGGTGATTCATAACTCGCCTGTCGATCTTATATTCCTGGACATACGGATGCCAGACTTAAGCGGAATTGAACTGGCCAGAGTATTAGATAAGGGCAAGCCTGGAGCCGGCCCCAGAATAGTGTTTACTACTGCTTTTGACCAGTTTGCGATGGAGGGTTACAAGGTAGATGCGCTTGATTATTTGCTTAAACCATTCAGTTATGTAGATTTTTCGAGAGCGGCAAATAAAGCCCTTGCGTATGCAGAACTGCTTACTAATTCTAAAAATGATGCAGTTTCTGCTGATAATGAAAAGCAGGAAGAAGATTATTTGTTTCTGAAAGTAGAGTATCAATTAATTAAAGTTGCGTTAAATGATATACTTTATATTGAAGGACTAAAGGATTATGTTAAAGTTCATCTTGAAAGCAGCGAGAAACCACTGTTATCACTTACCAGTTTAAAAGCGCTGGAAGAGAAGCTTCCGGATAAAAAATTCATGCGCATTCACCGCTCCTTTATTGTGGCTCTTAACAAGATCAGGTCTGTTACGCGTAATACCGTACAAATAGGAAACACCACAATTCCGGTTACAGATCAGTATAAGGAGAATTTTAACAGCTTTTTAAGTCGGTGGATGTAAAATTAAAAGAGGCTACGAGATTGGCTCTAAACCATTCAAACAGCCTCTTTCATTATCCGTTTATTGTTTTCATCATTTGTTCCGGGTACCGGGTACCAGCAGCAATATCAGGCGGAAAAATGGCACTTATTTCCGATAGCTCGTCCTGAGAAAGAGAGATTTCAACAGCAAGAATATTTTCATCCAGGTATTTCCGGCGTTTTGTTCCCGGAATGGGCACAATTTCTTCTCCCTGTGCTAAAACCCAGGCCAATGCTAATTGTGAAGGAGTACAGTTCTTTTGTTCCGCAAAAGATTTTATCTTTTCTACCAGCTGCAGATTTTTTTCAAAGTTATCTCCCTGAAAACGCGGACTGTGCCTCCTGTAGTCGTTTTCATCAAAATCCTCTGGTTTGATAATAGCACCTGTGAGGAAACCACGTCCTAAAGGGCTGTAAGGAACAAATCCTATTTCCAGGCTTTTACAGGTCGAAAGAACACTGTTCTGTTCAGGATCCCGGGTCCATAAAGAATATTCAGTCTGAACAGCTGTTATTGGGTGGGTTTTATGTGCCCGCTCGATGGTATGAGCAGAAGCCTCTGATAATCCCAGAAAACGGATTTTACCTTCTTTTACCAGATCGGCCATGGCACCTATCGTTTCTTCTATCGGTACTTTTGGGTCTACCCGGTGTTGGTAATATAAATCTATAATTTCAACTCCCAATCGTTTCAAACTTCCTTCAATTGATTTTTTAATATATTCCGGACTTCCGTTAATTCCCCGTGCTGCCGGATCATCCGGAGTACGAACAATACCAAACTTTGTAGCTATAAAAACCTGGTCGCGTTTTCCTTTTATAGCGCGTCCTACAAGTTCTTCATTGGTGTATGGCCCATACATGTCGGCGGTATCCAGGAAATTAATCCCCGCCTCTAAAGCATGGTGAATGGTAGCTATAGATTCCTGATCATTTCTTTCACCGTAGAAATCACTCATTCCCATACAACCTAATCCAATTGCGGATACTTTTGGCCCGTTACTGCCTAAATTTCTGTATTTCATAAGTAAATGGCTTTTGCTACGTTATAAATAACAAAGAAAGTATAATAGTTTATAAAACTTTAGATCCTCTTCACATATGTTGTGCAACCTTGTGAAACAAATGCCAGAGGTTTAGGTTTATGGTAAGTAAAATGTTCCTGACTGATTATATTCCCGCATGAAAAGACGCTGTTTATTTCTTATTCTATTTTCTATATCCGCACTAACTCTTAAAGCGCAGGAAAAAGACAACGTTTCGGCTAAATCCTCACAAACGATAACTAAAAAGAATTCTAAGCCTGAGAAGAAAACTGTGGATTCTTCTAGGAGCGTAGTAAAAGATAAAAGCCAAACTGACTCTGGTATCAACTCAAAGAAAAAAAGTAGTACCACTTCTGTTAAAAAGACTCCTGTTAAAAGTACAGATACCATCTCAGCAGTAAAATCAAAAAAAGCCGCAGCTGCTGTTAAATCAAAACCTGTAAGTTCATTATCTAAAACAAAAAAAACACAATCAGGCAAAGCAACAAAAAAAGAAAAAGCGAAGCTTACAAAATACGATCCGTCAGTTTCCTATATTTTTAAAACCATGCAGCCCTATACTGCAACAAAGTTAAACCCGATGTCTGGCAATCAGCATGTATGGATGGGAAAAGTCAGCATTGTAAAAGCTTCAAGGCAGAAACGCCTCGAGCAGGATGTTAAAGATATCCCCTATTTACTGGCAATAGACAGGGAAAAAGAAGCAATACTAAAGGCAAAAATTGCTTTGAATTACAGCGAAGGCGTTGGAAATACAAAAATACAACTGGAAATTCTGAATTTACTGGCAAGGTATTGCACCAGGTACAAGGTTTGGGATGAAGCGGAAAAATATTACCGAATTGCGCTCACTCGTCGTCTTATTGCGCCAGATTATACGGGTTACGGATCTTTTTCAAGGCAACTGTCGCAAGTGTTATTACAAAGAAATCAGTTTGATTCTGCACTTAAATATGCTCTATTTGCTGTTAACGAGTTCTCCACTGCAGTTAATCCCGATAGTCTTGCACCTGCTTATCTTACTCTTGCTAAAGTTTATTATGCACAAGGTAATTTATCAGAAACGGAAACTATTCTGCTAAAAAAAGCGCTTCCGTTGTATAGTTATGTCGAGAATAATTCAGGGAGAATGTATTGTTTTGAATTACTGGGCAAGCTGTATTATGATCAAGGCCGGAATTCGGAAGCAAAATGGTTTTTTATACAACAAAACACACTCGCAAAGCAACTTAATAAAAAGGAATCGATGTTTAACTCGCTGGTAAACCTGGGCAGAGTGAAAAGTGCTATCGGTGATTTTGGTCTTGCTTTGGGAGATTTCAGAAAAGCTCAAACTTCTTTAAATAAAAAATCTTCTGTTCAACTATCCCTGTATCTTGAAGAAGCATATATGGATTACTTTAAGAAACAGGGTAAAACAAAGTTTGCGAATGAGGCTAAGCGAAGATCTGCAAAGCTTAAAGGAACATATAATAAAACAATTGCAGCTCAACGGAAAACTGCTATGAGTTTACTTAATACTTTTAAAGAACAGAAATTGCTGTACGTTCTTGCAACTGATAAGGTTCAGAATTAGTTTTCAGCAATCATAATTACAACCTCTCTGCTCATTGGATTTCCAGTATTCCACAGTAATTCATTTTTTCCACACTTAGAGCAAAAACAAGTCAATAAATTAACTTTACAGACTTTTAAGAAGATTAAGATTGGCAAAGACTGCGACTAAAGAAACTCCATTAATGCAACAATATAACACCATCAAGGCGAAATATCCGGGTGCATTGTTGTTGTTCAGGGTGGGCGATTTTTATGAAACTTTTGGCGAAGATGCAGTAAAAGCTGCAGGAATTCTGGGTATCGTATTAACCAAACGGGCAAACGGTTCTGCCTCACACATTGAGCTGGCTGGTTTTCCCCATCATTCTTTAGAAACTTATTTACCCAAACTGGTAAGAGCAGGGCAACGTGTGGCTATCTGCGATCAGCTGGAAGATCCGAAATCAGTAAAAACCATTGTAAAACGCGGAGTGACAGAACTTGTAACTCCGGGTGTTTCTTACAGCGACAATATTCTTCAGCAAAAGTCCAACAATTACCTGGCTTCTGTTTTCTTTGAAAAAAATACTATAGGAGTAGCTTTTTTAGATATTTCTACCGGGGAGTTTTTAACAGCACAGGGAAGTTCAGATTATATAGATAAACTTTTACAAAGCTTTAAGCCTACCGAAGTTATTTTCCCTAAAAGCCGCCACCGTGATTTTACAGAAACTTTTGGCGACCGCTTTTATACTTATTGCCTGGATGAATGGGCATACAGCGGGGATTATGCGTATGAAACTTTACTGAAACACTTTGAAGTAACTTCCCTTAAAGGTTTTGGGGTAGATCGCTTACCGGTTGCTGTTACCGCAGCCGGTGTTGCTTTGCATTATCTGAACGAAACGGAACATCGCAATCTTCAGCATATTTCTTCCATAGCACGAATTGAAGAAGACCGTTTCATGTGGCTGGATCGGTTTACCATTCGTAACCTTGAACTTATAGTTTCATCGAATGAGAACGCCGTTACTTTGGTAGATGTTCTTGATCAGACCTGCTCACCTATGGGAGCGCGTATGCTGCGCCGCTGGATCGTGATGCCTTTAAAAGAAAAGAAACCCATTCAGGACCGTTTGGATGTGGTAGATTTTTTCGTGCAGCAGGAAGAACTGAGAGAAAATTTATTGCATGAAATTAAGCAGATTGGCGACCTGGAGCGCTTGATTTCAAAAATAGGTTTGCAAAAAGCAAATCCACGCGAAGTGTGCCAGCTAAAAAGAGCCTTATTTGCTTTGGATAATATTAAAAAAATATGCTCCGAAGCCGATAGTACTGCACTTCAAATCATCGCCGAACAGATAAATCCATGCGCAATTATCCGCGAAAAAATAGAAAAAGAACTTCATGTTGAACCGCCGGCACTGGTGATAAAGGGAAACGTAATTGCAGAAGGCGTAAATGAAGAACTTGACCGTTTACGAAAAATTGCTTTTGGCGGTAAAGGCTATCTGGTAGAAATTCAGAAGCGGGAAGCTGAAGTTACCGGAATACCGTCGCTTAAAGTTGCTTTTAATAATGTTTTTGGATATTATCTGGAAGTAACTAACTCACACAAAGATAAGGTTCCTGCCGATTGGATACGGAAGCAAACACTCGTAAACGCTGAGCGTTATATTACTCCAGAGTTAA
Source organism: Rubrilithobacter danxiaensis (assembly GCF_047272945.1). Lineage (NCBI taxonomy): Bacteria > Pseudomonadati > Bacteroidota > Sphingobacteriia > Sphingobacteriales > Sphingobacteriaceae > Rubrilithobacter > Rubrilithobacter danxiaensis. Next base: position 160,066 of record NZ_JBKOPS010000007.1, on the reverse strand, counting down.
AAGAATATGAAGAGCAGATACTGGGCGCAGAAGAAAAAATCTTAGCTCTTGAAACGAAACTCTATAACGAACTTGTTTACCAGTTATCGGAATACATTAAACCGATCCAGTTAAATGCCCAGCTGATTGCGCAACTGGATGTGTTGTTGTGTTTTGCCACGCTTGCTATAAAAAACTATTATGTAAAACCGGAAATTAACGAAGGTAATGCAATAGACATTAAAGGCGGGCGGCATCCGGTTATCGAAAAGAAACTGCCTGCAGGCGAAGAATACATCACAAATGATGTTTACCTGGACAGTGAAACCCAGCAGATAATTATTATTACCGGCCCCAATATGGCAGGTAAATCAGCTTTGTTAAGGCAAACCGGTTTGATAGTTTTAATGGCGCAGATGGGTTGTTTTGTTCCTGCAAAAGTTGCCACCATTGGCTTAGTGGATAAAATATTTACACGCGTTGGCGCTTCGGATAATTTATCGTCCGGCGAATCTACTTTTATGGTAGAAATGAACGAAACCGCCAGTATTTTAAATAACATTTCAGATAAAAGTCTTATCCTTCTGGATGAAATTGGCAGGGGAACAAGTACATACGATGGTATTTCCATTGCCTGGGCCATTGCCGAATTTTTACATAATCATTCAACAGCTAAAGCAAAAACACTTTTTGCAACGCATTATCACGAACTCAATGAACTGTGTAATTCTTTTAACCGTATTAAAAACTTCAACGTATCGGTAAAAGAAGTAGGCAATAAGGTGATATTTCTTAGAAAATTAGTTCCGGGTGGAAGTGAACACAGCTTCGGAATACACGTAGCAAAAATGGCAGGCATGCCACCCAAGCTTATTCATCGGGCCAATGAGATACTGAAGCGGCTTGAACAGGAGCGAACAGGCGGTGAACATATAAAAGACAGCATTAAAAAAGTGCAGCAGCAAGCCTATCAACTCCAAATGTTTTCGATAGAAGATCCAGTGCTGGTTAAAGTAAGAGATTTGTTAAATAACCTCGACGTCAACACCCTGACGCCTGTTGAAGCCTTAATGAAACTGGACGATATTCAGCGATTACTAAAAGGATAAACCGCTTTCTTTCCTGAAATCAACCTGTTGTAAATTCAATTAATCTATTATACATTTGCAGCGCTTTGGTTCTCGTCGGCTTCGCCGATAGGATTAAAAGGGAATCATGTGAAAATCATGAACAGACCCGCTGCTGTGTTCTCCGCAACGGTTACTAATTCAAAGCCACTGTTTGCTTAAGCAAATGGGAAGGCAAGTAACCGGGAGTAAGTCAGAAGACCTGCCAGGCACATTAATAATTCGGCTTTCGGGGATTGAAGCTTGAATGGTAATACTTCGCTGTATTCTCATTTTTGATTTTTCATCTTTTTATTGCCTGAATTATAAAAGTGAAATAGAGAATCACGGAGCTGTTTTATAATTAATCCGGAAAATTATGCAGTGCAAGGATGTTTTATTTCAACAAAATTTATCAGATGGGACTACGATGAGCAGGCAGTCGATAAATCGGAATTGAATCCGGTAGTTGCAGCATACTCAGAAGGTCTCATCACATCAAAAAAACAAATATTAGATGAAACAAACTTACATTCAAATTATTGCAAGCACTGTGCTTATTCCGGTTATTCTTTTTGCAAGTTCCGCTTTAGCACAGGAAAAAAATGCTCATTCCTTAGACGAAGTTGTGGTTACGGCATCACGGTCGCCAAGAAAACAATCAGAAATTGGCCGTGTTGTGCGTGTTATAAATTCGAAACAATTGCTGCAAAGTCAGGGGAGAACCCTGCCGGAGGTTTTAAATAATGTTGCGGGACTTACACTTTCTGGTAGCGGAGGTGGTTTTGGTTCCAATATCTCCGTATACACACGCGGAGCCGCTGCTGGTTACACACTTATTTTGATTGACGGCATTCCCGTTAATAATTCATCAGGTATTACTTCCGAATACGATATCAGTTCTTTTGCTATCGACCAGATAGAACGGGTTGAAATTTTACGTGGAGTTAATTCAACCTTATATGGTTCGGATGCAGTAGCGGGAGTAATTAACATCATTACTAAAAAACCTTCTGCAGATAAACTGAATGCGGATGTTCTTCTTTCCGCCGGAAATTATGGCTCACATAAGGAAGCAATTGGTTTAAACGGAACGAAAAATAAAACAGGCATCGCGGTAAATTTCAGCAACACTGCTACCGACGGGTTTTCTATTGCAAAAGACGCTACAGGAAATAGTAGTTTCGATAAAGATGGCCTAAACCAGCTCGCTTTAAACTCCCGAATAAATCAGGAATTAACTGATAGATTAAGTTTAAGTGCCAATCTGCAACTAACTCAAAATAAGTTTGATCTGGATGCCGGAGCTTTTACTGATGACGCCAATTATACCGGTAAAAATACCTTTCTCTTTGGTGGCCTAAATCTGAAATACAATCTGCGAAAAGGGGTTTTAAACGTTAATGTTAATCAGAATAACGTGTGGAATAATTTCATTAACCTGGCTGGTGGCGGTGACAATGGAAGTGCAAAGCAACGGAATACCGGAAAAATAACATATTCAGAAGCTGTACTGAATCAGCAGTTAGTTGAGAATCTGGATTTGACAGCAGGCTTGAATTACCGGGATACAAAATCTGACCAGGTGTATGAATCATTAAGCGATTTTGGACCTTATAATTCCTATTTATCTTCAGACTCTGCAAACAACTCGATTTTCAGCGGTTTTGCAAGTTTGTTTTTCCACAATAAAGCAGGCTTTAATTTCGAACTGGGGGGTCGATATAATAATCATTCGGAGTATGGCAATAATTACACTTATACCATAAATCCATCTTACGTTATAGTAAACCGCTATAAAATATTCGCCAGTTTAGCTTCTGCTTATAAAGTTCCAAGCCTTTATCAACTGTATTCACAATACGGAAATCAGGATTTAAAGCCTGAAAAGTCCACTTCATACGAGGGTGGACTGGATCTGGAATTAATTGTTTCAAAAGTTACGTTTACAGCTTCTTTCTTTAAAAGGGATATTACAGACCTGATTTATTTTTATTCAGACCCCGTCACTTTTGCTTCGCAATACCGAACCGGTAATTCGCAAAAAGATAAAGGCTTTGAGCTGGAGTTGAATACCAATCCCACCGAGAAATTATCCTTTAATGCCTGGTATGCCTATGTTGAAGGCGAAGGAAAAGATGCAACAGGAGCTGTGACTGAATATTTGTACCGCCGGCCTAAAAATTCTTTTGGAGCCAATGCTGGCTATAGCTTTAACAAAGCGCTTTCGCTGAACCTGATTTATAAATATACGGGAGAACGTTCCGATCCGTTTTATAACAATACCACTTTTAAAACAGACATATTAACCCAACGTTCTTTCTCTTTGCTTGATGCTTATCTGCAAATTATTCCTACCCGCAGACTTACTTTATTTATTGATGTAAAAAATCTGCTGGATGAAAAATATGTGGAATGGCAGGGCTATAATACAAGAGGCAGGAATTTTAATGCGGGAATAAGGTATACTATTCAATAATCTTATTTAGCGGGAATAAAAAATTTCCGCTTTTTTGTTATGAAAAAAAACGCAGCATTGTTCTGGAGCGGTGGTAAAGATTCGGCATTTGCTCTGTACCTGGTACAGAAGCATTATCCGGAAATCAGGGTTGCTTGCCTTGTTACCACTCTTTCTGAGGAATATAAACGTATTTCTATGCATGGCATCCGGGAATATTTACTGGATAAACAAGCAGAAGAGACTGGCTTGCCTCTTTATAAAATGTATGTTCCGGCCGGTTCTTCAAATCAGTTGTATGAAAAGGAATTGAATAAAATGTTGTTACGACTGAAAGCAGAGGGAATTGAATTTGTAATTTTTGGAGATATTTTTTTAGAAGACCTGAAGCAATACAGGGAAGACCTGTTAAAACAAAAGGGTCTTTCTGCTATTTTTCCTTTATGGAAGAGAGATACGCGGCAATACTTAGCTGATTTTTTAGCTTCGGGATTTAAAACAATTATTTGCTGCACAAGTAACCTTTATTTAGACGATAGTTGGCTCGGCAGGGAATTAAATGAACGTTTTTTACTTGATTTGCCGGAAGGGATAGATCCCTGCGGAGAAAATGGAGAATTTCATACTTTTTGTTTTGACGGGCCTGTGTTTAAGAAGCCTGTTAATTTTAAAACCGGAAATAAAGAATACCGTCAGTTATCATTAGATAGAGATAAAAAAGCAGGTTTTTGGTATCTTGATCTGTATTAATCCTTGGTTGCAAGTTTCCATCCTTATGTATAAAAATATTTTGAACAATAAACTTTATGAAGCCAAAAATTGTAGTGCTAACCGGCGCTGGAATCTCTGCTGAAAGTGGTTTAAAAACTTTCCGTGATTCGGATGGATTATGGGAAGGCTACGATGTTTATGAAGTTGCAACGCCAGAGGCATGGATAAGCAATCCGGCTCTGGTTCAGGATTTTTACAACATGCGCCGGAAGGATGTGCTGGCCGCTTCGCCAAATGCAGCACATATCGCATTGGCGGAATTGGAAAAGAAATACGAGGTAGTTATTGTAACACAGAATATAGATGATTTGCACGAAAGGGCAGGATCATCAAATATTATTCATTTGCATGGAATAATAACCAGATCTCAATCAAGTAAAAATCCAAATCTTACTTATTTAATGGAAGGCGATGAAATAAAAATGGGTGAGAAGTGTGAATTAGGCTCCCAACTTCGCCCTCATGTGGTTTGGTTTGGCGAGCCGGTGCCGATGATAGAAAAAGCTGCACAAATAGCTGCTGAAGCGAATATTTTTATTGTTATCGGAACTTCTCTGGCGGTCTATCCGGCAGCCGGCCTGATAGACTTTGTTCCTCACGATGCCGAAAAATTTTTAGTTGATCCAGCTACTCCTGATTTAAAGGTTAAGAACCTTACAGCAATTCGTGAAAAAGCCACCATCGGTGTTCCAAAACTGGTGAAGGAACTTCTGGAACGAATATGAAATGTTAAAAAATAAGAAGACCCACTGGACAGTGGGTCTCTTAAATAATTTGCTTATTTTATATCAGTTCTACACTTCTTTTTACAAATGCTGTAAGTTCAGCACCGGTTAACATTCCCTGCGATAGTAAGGCAAGGTCGAATGCTTGTTTCGCGAGCTGCGATTGAGTTTCTTCTCCTTCAGCCTGAAGAATTTTATTGATCAAAGGATGGTTTCCGTTGACAGCAACCTTATAATTTTCAGGGAAAGCACCGTAAAAACTCATTCCTCCACCCATCTGAGCCATGTCTTTCATCCGGCGCATAAACTCATCCATCGTTACACTTACGGGCAATTCATCCGGATTAAGACTTTCGATCTCCACTTTCATATTTGGCTTTTGTATCGCCTTTTCAAAGATCGTTTTTACTTTTTCGGTTTGCTCTTCAGTTAACGCATGTGCAGGATTATCGTCTTTCCTGATCAGTTTATCTATAACGTCTGAATCCACTCTTTTTAAAGATGTTTTCTCTAATTTCTGTTCCAAATGGCTGATGAAATGGTTATCAATAGGAGAGTCCATCAGCAGGACATCGTAATCTTTTTTATGAGCAGACTGGATGAATGCATCCTGTTTAGCCGCGTCGGTTGTGTAAAGGTAAACCAGCGTTCCGTCTTTATCGGTCTGATGATCCTTAACTTTGTCTTTATACTCTTCGAGTGTAAAATGCTGTTTACTGGTATTAGTTAGTAAAGCAAATTCTTTAGCCTTATCATAAAATTTATCTTCGCTTATAATTCCATATTTTACAAACAGCCCAATATCCTGCCATTTTTCCTCAAAAGATTTGCGGTCTTTTTTAAATAGTTCAGCTAACTTATCAGCAACTTTCTTGGTGATGTAATTGTTGATTTTTTTAACATTACTGTCGGCCTGTAAAAAGCTTCTCGAAACATTTAACGGGATGTCCGGAGAATCAATAACCCCATGCAGAAGCATCAAAAATTCCGGAACAATATCTTTTACTTCATCTGTAATAAATACCTGACGGGAGAATAACTTGATTTTATTTCTCTGCAGTTCGAAATCATTTTTCACTTTAGGGAAATAAAGAACTCCGGTTAAATTGAAGGGATAATCTACGTTCAGGTGTATCCAGAAAAGAGGATCTTCCGAGAAAGGATAAAGCTCTTTATAAAAAGCAAGATAATCTTCGTCCTTTAAATCTGCAGGAGATTTAGTCCATATCGGATTGGTATTATTGATGATATTATCAACCTCAACCGAGTCGTATTTTGGTTTTCCTTCTTCGTCTTCACCGGCAGGGATTTCTTCTGTTTTTGTTCCCAACTTAATTGGCACGGGCAAGAATTTGCAATATTTATCCAGTATTTCCTGCAATTTAAATTTCGACAAGAACTCCTCGGAATCCTGATTTATGTATAAGATGATGTCTGTACCTCTTTCGGTTCGGCTTCCTTCCGTGATTTCAAATTCAGTACTTCCATCACAAATCCATCGGGCCGGTTCAGAACCTTCCTGGTAAGAAAGCGTTTTTATTTCCACTTTATCGGCAACCATAAATGCGGAATAAAAGCCTAATCCAAATTTTCCGATCAGTTCATTCGCATCCTTTGCGTCTTTAAACTTCTCAACAAATTCTGTAGCACCAGAAAAGGCAATCTGGTTGATGTATTTTTTTATTTCTTCAGCGGTCATTCCTATTCCGCGATCAGAGATAGTGAGTGTTTTTTTGTTCTCATCAAAAGCGACTTCAACCATCAGATTGCCAAGTTCACCCTGATATTTCCCTAAAGATGATAGACGCTTTATTTTTTGTGTGGCATCTACCGCATTAGAAACTAATTCCCGAAGAAAGATCTCGTGGTCGGAGTAGAGAAATTTTTTAATTATCGGGAAGATGTTTTCGGTGTGAATTGATATAGTTCCTTTCTCTTGCATAGTCTTTAAATTGATGTTTTTCCTTTCTGCTCAACAGCTGTTCCAAAAGTCCTTTTTTTGTCAAATTGTCAGCGCCAGTAAACGGGTAGGTAACAAAATGAAATTTTTCAGGCTCTAAACCGTCAGTATTAAGTATATGCGAAACAAAATAAATATTGCGCCTTTTATTGCGCTCCTATTGATTTCCTTTTTAACTGACCTATATGTGTTTGAGGGAATAAAAGTAATAACAGCATCTCTATCGGCAGGATTACAGCAAATAATTCATACAAGCTTTTGGGTTATATCTTCCGGACTGGTTTTTTTATTCATTTATCTTTTTTATCGCTTGTTTCCCGCCCGCGAATTCACTTTGCTGTTTAATACTGTATTCAACGCTTTTTTAACGCTGTTTGTAACCAAACTTGTTTTTATTTTCTTTCTTTTTTTGCAGGATACAGGTCGGGTTATTGTAGGTGCTGTTAGTTACTATTCAAGTGGAAATGGCTTTCAATTGCCTCAGCGATCTTTACTTCTAACTGAGATAACTTTCTTACTTGCAGCCATACCTTTCTTTTCCTTTCTTTTTGGTGTTACCAGGGGGAAATATCATTACAAGGTGCACCGGCATACTTTATACTTTAAAGACCTGCCCGGGAACTTTCACAATTTTACCATCACACAAATCTCTGATGTCCATGCAGGTGGGCTGGATAACAAAAAGGAAGTACAAAAAGGAATAAATCTCATCAAAGCCCAAAAATCTGATGTATTTGTTTTTACCGGCGATCTTGTAAATAATAAGGCTAAAGAGATTATTCCCTGGATTGAACAGTTCTCCCAGATAAAATCTCCCTTGGGACAATTTTCCATTCTGGGGAATCATGATTATGGCGATTATGTGCCTTGGCACAACAATGAAGAGAAACAGAAAAACCTTGCGGAGCTAAAAAGATATCATCAGCAAATCGGCTTCAGGTTACTGCTGGACGAGCATGTTATTGTTGAAAAAGGAGGGCAAAAAATAGCATTATTGGGTGTAGAAAACTGGGGTCTGGGTTTTGGACAAAGGGGGGATCTTCGTAAAGCGCTGAATGGAATTGATCCATCTGCTTTTAAAGTGCTTCTTTCGCACGATCCGTCTCATTGGGATGCACAAGTAAAGAATTATCCTGTTAAGGTTCATCTTACTCTTTCTGGCCATACCCATGGAATGCAGTTTGGAATTGAAATTTTCGGATTCAAATGGAGTCCTGTAAAATATCGCTATCCAAACTGGGCAGGAATTGCAATGGAGAATGGCCGCGTATTAAATGTAAATCGTGGATTTGGTTTTTTAGGATTTTCCGGCAGAATCGGAATCTGGCCGGAAATAACGGTTATTACATTGAAAAAAACTGCTTAAACTAAAAAGAGCTCCATTCAGAGCCCTTTTTAAAAAAAAATATTGAAGAAAAATTACTCAGTAAATATAATACAGGGTGATACAATTTTTTAGTTAAATAATGTTAAACGCGAAGAGATAAATGTTAAATATTTTGGGATAAAAGCATTTACTTTGATTATGCCTTATGCTTATTTATTCCTTCTGCTCATTCTTTCCGTCGGAATATTCCTGAGTGTTAAAACGCAAAAACTTACCCTGCCAGCTGCCTTAACAGGTGGGATTGTGGCAATTTGTATTTTCGCCGGTGCTGGTTTTACCGGCATTGCAATGCTTGCTGCATTTTTTGTATTTGGTTCCGTTGCAACTTCCTGGAAAATAAAAAAGAAAGAACAGCTTTTTCTGGTTGAAAAAAACGAAGGAAGAAGGACAACGTCGCAAGTGTTGGCAAACGCCGGAGCTGCAGGAATAGTCGGACTTCTTTCCTTAATTCTTACGGCAGAACGACAATTGTTTGAATTAATGATAGCAGCCAGTTTTGCTTCTGCAACAGCTGATACTTTATCATCCGAAATGGGAAATGTGTATGGCAAAAATTTTTACAACAGTATCAGCTTTAAAAAAGATAAGCGAGGGCTGGACGGAGTTATAAGCACAGAAGGAACACTTTTTGGTTTTGCAGGAGCGCTGATTATTGCTTGTATCTTTTCAATTCTCCGAGGTTTTAACCAAAGTTTTTTTACTATAACAATTTCAGGATTAGCCGGTAATGTTTTTGATTCAATATTAGGTGCTTCTTTACAGCGAAAAGGCTATTTGAACAACAATTCAGTTAATTTTCTTAACACAGCTTTTGCTGCAATCCTTTCCCTGGTATTATTTGAGATTTTACAAAGGGTTACTTAAAAAGTAGTCTGATAATTGTTCCCATTCCAGGTCTAACGTAATTGAGGGCCTTTTCCTTGCGGCTCTGTTGTACCAATAATCGGCATTCCAGGTATCGCCTTCTTTTCTGTGAAGATAAGCATGAATCCAGGCAGCATCTTTATCAGACAGATTTTCAATTAGGCTGTGGGCCTTCTTCCAGTTATCTTTTGCATCGTACCACAAAGCCTGAAGGTAAACAGAAGCGTTAGCTGGCGGGTTATTCCCTGATAAACTTTCCTTAAATGCAGTTAGTTCCATTTTTTATTCAAAGACGATTGTTTTATTGCCTGTTACAAATACCCGGTCTTCAAAAACAAGTGTCATAGCTTTACTCAAAACCGATTTTTCTACTTCCTTACCGGCAATAACCATATCGTTTACCGTGAATGTGTGATTAATCGGAGTTATTTCCTGCGCAATTATCGGTCCTTCATCCAAATCGTTGGTTACAAAATGAGCGGTAGCTCCAATAAGTTTTACACCTCTTTGAAAAGCCTGACGATAAGGATGCGCTCCAACAAAAGCGGGTAAAAAAGAGTGATGGATATTTATAATCTGGTAAGGATAATTTGCAACAAATTGCGGCGAGAGTATCCGCATAAACTTTGCAAGTACTAAATAATCTGGATTATAAGTAGCAAGAATCTGTAAAATTTCCTCTTCAAATTGTTCTTTTGATTTCTCCTGGTGATCCACATAATGGAACGGTACATCAAAACGTTCGGTAAATGATTTTAGTGTTTCATAGTTGCCGATTACGCAGCAGATATTTGCACCCAGGTTATTAAAGCAATGCCGGGTTAAAGCATCGCCCAGGCAATGATATTCTTTAGTTACCAGCAGGGCAACACGTTTTTCTTTTTTTGGATTGATGCTGATTACCGCATTTTCAGGAAGTTTTATTTTTAGTTCCTGGAAAAGAAGATTCTGGTTTTCAGCAAGCCCCTGGCATTCAATACGTGTAAAAAAAAGAGAAGCGGTTTCATCCACAAATTCCCTCATTTCAGTAATATTAAGATTATGTTCGGCTAAAATGCGGGTTACAAGTGCAACAAGCCCTACTTTATCCGAACACTGTATCAGTATCAATGTATTCATGCTGTAAATATAATGGCAATTTTAAATTTCAGTAAAACAATGCCTGCTAATTAAATAGGCAAACACTTTTAATAAAGTTATTGTTTATCAAGAAAATTAACTTAAACTTTAAGAATATGAAAAGATTCCTGTACATCGTTCTGATTACTATGATAGTTGGTTTTGTATCTGTTAATGCTTCGGCCACCGATTTAAAAGTTAAGAACGGGGTAGCTACAGAAAAAACATTAACTGAAGAACAAAGAGAGGCACGTATTCAGCAGATTAAGCATCGTGTAGAAGAAATCAGGGATATGGACCGATCCAATATGTCTCGCCAGCAACGTAAAGATTTGCGCAATGAACTTCAGGATTTGAAAAAAGAAGCCAGGGCAGTAACATCCGGCGGTGTTTATCTATCGGTAGGAGCTATTCTTCTTATAATACTTGCGTTGATAATTCTTTTATAAATACATCTATCTACTTATACTAAAACATCTATTTATGAGCAGTTCATCAAATCAAACCCATGATCATCAAAAAATAAAGGAATGGGCAGAAGAACGGGGCGGTATCCCAGCAAAAATTAAAGGAACGGGAGGAGGCGATGACGAAGGTGTGCTTCGTATCCATTTTCCAAAAAACAGTGATGCCGATGATCGTTTCGAAGAAATTGAGTGGGATGACTTCTTTGAAAAGTTTGAAGAAAAAGATCTCGATTTTTTGTACCAGGATAAAAAAGCGGATGGTGAAACAAGCACTTTTCACAAATTTGTAAGCCGCGGAAATAAATAGCAATAGGGATATTCAAAAAGCAAGCATGCTTTTTATAAGAGTATGTGCAGTTTTTTGAATATCCCTTTTCTTTCTTAAAACTTATAAAGAATCTGTTATAGCTACCTTTATTTAGGAAGAAGGGGCTGAACCGGTATCTTCAATAGCTTTACCAATTTCGTTAACCAAGTCTGTATCCATATTTTCTCCGTTCAATTGTTCCCACGAATCATCCGCTTCATCTAAGCCTATTATTTCTTCGTCTCCATCGTCAAATACTACTCTGTAGGCTTTTTTTCCTTCAAATATTTCCGGCTGAATCTGAACTTCCTTCATTTCTCCGCTGTAGGGAATTGTAATTTTTACGATCTGCATTTCTTTATCCTTAAAGTTTAAAATTCCTGACCCACCCATTTTTATCGCCACTTGTAATAAAATAAAATCCTCCGTAGCTACCAATTATATTCACAGGTTCTCCGGTCTTCAAAAGGTCTTTTGCAATGGCGTTTGTGTCCGGTTCTGTTAATAATTCCGCTGTTGTTGAAATGTTTACTTTTTTTATCGGTTTTTCCGTGCTTTCTGCAACCGTGTATCTTATAAATCCGGTAGTACCGTCAGGTAAAACACTTTTATACCAGCGTGAAGTGGCTGCATCGATTCTGAAGATAGTATTTGCGTGTAAAGTTTTGAGGACTGTTTTTGCATCCGGATCGGTATAAATCGAGCTTTCAGACTTTGTTCTTGAAGATCTTCCCAAGATTGTTGTGTCTCCCCGAACGGGCAACGGATTGTTTTTTACAGGATTTACAAAAGGCAGCGGGTCAATGGCACCGCCAAAAGTGTACACTCCAAAATGAAGATGCGGAGAAGTGTGTATGGCATTACCGGTTTTACCAACAAGACCAATAGTATCACCGGTTATTACCCGGCTGCCCGGTTTTACCAGCTGAGAATCAAGATGCGCATAGTACAGCGTATAATCTTTGTTATCAGGATGCAGGAAAATAACCTTTCCGCCCAGTTTATTGGTTGTAACGGAAACAGTGGCATTTGCTGCGGCTATTGCAGGAGTACGAAATGGAGCGAAAATATCAATACCTTCATGCTTTCGTACGCCTTCATCCCGGCTGGCGCCAAAAAAGCTTTGAATACTGCTTCTCTTTACACCTTTTACCGGAAAACTCAGCGAAGGACCCGTTGTAATGGTTAATGTATATAATCCCGAAACCAGTAGTTCTGGCTGCAAACGCAGAACATAGGTGCCTGTTTCCTTTACTTCATAACTTAATCTGTTACTTAACGTATCGGCAGAGGATAAAAGTTTGGGATTGTTGTTTTGTACTTTTAGCAGGTCTGTAAATATCCTAAAATCGGTTGCTGAATTTTTATCCAATGTAATCAGTAACGTTTCTCCGCGTGTTCCCTTAAAACGAAATGCTGCCGCCTGCACCCGCTCGGCTGCAAAAAAACCCGTTTCCTTGTAGGGTAAGGTTATACTGATGGCTGACGAAATACTTTTTACTGCTTCCTGTGTCCAGGCTTTTCCCATGGCCGTTTGTAGCAAATTTGCAGCTTTCAGCTTTTGAGCGTATTGTTCATGCGGACTCCTTTTAGTAAACAAACCAGGTACTAAACTGGTACATGAATTTAAACAGAACACGAAAAGTAATACGATTCCTGATGTTAGTAAAATCTGCAAGTTTTTCATTCTTAAAGTTTAACTTTATATAATTCTTAAAGTTTTATTTTCAAATCTGCTATGGAAAATGAACCAATTGTAATTGAACGGACTTTCAATGCTCCTGTGGAAAAAGTATGGAACGCTCTTACTGATAGTCAGCAAATGAAGCAATGGTATTTTGATATCGCCGACTTTAAGCCTGAAGTTGGTTTCGAGTTCCGTTTTTACGGAGGAACTGAAGAAAAACAATACCTCCATATCTGCAAAATATTAGCAGTGGTGCCAAAAGAAAAACTAGCCCATACCTGGCGTTACGACACCTATGAAGGAAATTCAGAGGTAATATTCGAACTGTTTGAAGGAGATTCTCCAGATGAAACAAAACTGAAGCTTACCCACGAGGGTTTAGATACTTTTCCGCGTGATAATCCCGATTTTGCAAAAGAAAGTTTTATGGAAGGATGGAATTACATTATTGGTTCTTCTTTGAAGAGTTTTGTAGAAAACTAACTCCAATAAAGGGATAAGATTCTGACTTGAGTTGAAGGAAGGTAAGAAGGTTTTTATCAGATATTCAAATAGTTAAGCGTTTCTTTATTACGGTCAATCCTTATCAATATTAATTTTAATCAAACAAGGTTAAAAATATTTTAAAGCGTCGTAGGGGTAGGTGTATGTTTCGTTGTCTCATTTTAAAATCAGACAATGAAAACGACCACATACACATCTTTATTTCAACGCTCAGTCGTCAAAACAATCGGTGCAGCTATTCTCCTAGCGGCAGGATTAAATGTAAATGCTCAAAACAGTATTCCTGATAATATCCATATCGGGATTGTCTATCCAATAAGTACTCATGGCAATCACGCCGCCGCAGATACCAATATTTTTTCTCTCAACCTGTTGGGAGGTGTTTCTTCGGCAGAAAAAGGTTTAACATTTTCCGGTCTAACAAATGTAATTCTCAACAATGCAACAGGATTACAGTTTGCCGGCATATCGAACCATGTAGGAAACCGTTCAGAAGGATTTCTCTTTGCTGGTGTAGCAAACACTTACAAGGAGGGAAATGGAATGGCTTTCGCCGGTATAAGCAATATTGCTTCAGGAAAGGTAGAAGGCGCTCAGTTTGCAGGCTTGTTAAATACAGCTGCTGATGCCCTGGCAGCTCAATTTGCAGGTTTTACCAATATTTCTCACAATATAACGGGCTCGCAATTTGGCGGCTTTGCAAATATCAGCCATGATATGACAGGTTCGCAATTCGCAGGGTTTATAAATGTTGCTGCAAAAGTAAAAGGTTCACAGTTTGCCGGATTCAGTAACATTGCCGGTGGAAAGTTGACTGGTTCTCAATTCTCAGGCTTTCTTAATAAAGCAGGAGATGTAGCAGGCTCACAATTTGCAGGTTTTATCAATATCGCAAAGAATGTTAAAGGAGCTCAGTTGGCAGGTTTTATTAACATTGCTGATAGTAGCGATTCTCCCGTAGGCCTGTTAAACCTGATTAAACATGGCGAAAAAAGTATTGGAATAAGTACAGATGATAACCTGACAACTTTAGTTTCTTTCCGGTCCGGCGGAAGATCTTTATATGGCATATTAGGAGCAGGATATAATTTCAATAACACAGAAGAAGTATACGCCATTGAAGCCGGATTTGGGGCCCATTTCTTTGAATCACGTTCTTTCCGGCTGAACACGGAACTTGCTGCTGTTACACTTGAAAGCTTTAAAACAGGTGAATATTTCAAAGGTTCTTTACGACTTCTGCCAGCAGTTAGGCTTGCACGGTATTTTGAACTGTTTGGGGGCCCTGTATTTAATTATGTAAACACAAATACCGGCGAAGGTAAATCACTCACCAATCATTATTTCCGCACGTGGACTGAACGCCCCGAGGGCAGTTTTCAGGGATTGTATATCGGGTACACGGGCGGCTTTCATTTTCTTTTTTAATCGTATTTAATTAAAGCATCATATTAAAATTTATAATCATCATGAGAATTATCACACTAATTGCATTTGTAAGCATGTTCTGTTTTTCATGCTCAAAAGAGGTATTAACAGGCAATGGCAACAGACAAACAGAAACACGGAAGCCAGGAAGCTTTACTGCCGTTCGAAATTCCGGTTCAAATCCCGTTCATATTCAACATGGAGAAGAGTATAAAGTAGAAATAAAGGGTTCATCAAACCTGATTCCTGCTTTTAAGTCGGAAGTTTCAAATAATACCCTCCATTTAGGATTTGAGCGTGTTAATGTAAGAGATAATGATATTGAAGTATTTATTACCATGCCTAAAGTAAAAGAAGTTTCATTAAGCGGAAGCGGAAAGCTGGATATAGCAGGAGCATTTCCGGATCAGGAAATTTTCAGATTGAGGATAAGTGGTTCTGCGGATGTAACTGTTGAAGACCGATTTAATTCGGAAGAAGTAAGAGCAGATATTTCAGGTTCAGGAAATGCCAATCTGGAAAAAATAAATGCTCAACATGCAGAGGTTAATATTTCCGGCAGCGGTGACGTACGCATAACTTCGGAAGAAACACTTAAAGCACGGATAAGCGGAAGCGGAAAGGTTTTTTATACGGGAAATGCAACCGTAAACTCATCTATCAGCGGATCCGGCAAGGTTATTCATTTTTAACATAGTCCTTCAACTTTTAACAAGAAAGAAAATGTTATTTACAGCTTTATCTCCAGTCCTGGTTCAGACTATTTTTGGCGCACCGCAAATAGCTCTTGACACTATTGATGAGCTCGAAAAAAGTTCTCCAAACATATTAGTGTATGCTTTACCCTTGGTATTGTTGTTTACGCTGCTGGAATTTTTCTTCTCGCACCATCACGACCATCATAAAAGTTATGAGAAAAAAGAAACGATAGGCTCTGTTTTAATTGGTACAGGAAATCTGGCAGTAAACCTGGCATTGAAAGTTGTTTTGTTTTATGGAGCAGTGTGGTTATATAACCACTTGCCCTGGCGAATGATGTTTAACTGGTGGACACTGGTTCCTTGTTTTATTCTATATGACTTTTGCAGCTATTGGGCTCACCGTATTTCCCATTTCAACCGTTTTTTCTGGGCAACACACGTAGTGCATCATTCTGCAGAACACTATAATCTTACGGTTTCTTTCCGTCAGAGCTGGGTGCAGCATTTTAAGCTGATATTCTTTTTACCGGTTGCCTTATTAGGTTTTCATCCCGTTATCTTTTTTATCGCAAATCAGCTAAGTGTATTGTACCAGTTTTGGGTGCACACAGAATCTATCGGAAAATTGCATCCGTTTATTGAAAAGTATTTTGGCACACCTTCTAATCATCGGGTACATCATGGCAGCCAGGAAAAATATCTGGACAAAAATTTCGGTGCCACTTTTATGATATGGGATCATCTTTTCAACTCCTTTCAATATGAAAAGGAAAAGCCAGTTTATGGCATAACTACAAAGCTGGACAACAAAATAAATCCGTTCATACTGAATTTTCACGAATATGCTGATATTATAAAAGATGTTAAGCAGGCAAAAGGATGGCGGAAGAAGTTATTCTTCCTGTTTGCCAGCCCGGATAAAATTTCCCGGCATAAGAAAATGAGCATAACGAATATTTTAGAAAAAAAGGCTCCTAAAGCTTTTATTAAGCCAACTGCGAAGTTTGCCTATCGGATTTTGCTTTTATTCTTACTACAGTTGTTTGCTTTTCCGTTGCTTGCAACGCCTGCCGATGATACCGTATCGCTGCCTTCTCCGAAAGGAAATAATTTACTTTTTTACCTGCAACGGGACCCCGATGCAAATACAGTGATCTATGAATTAAATTACAGAAAAGACGGAACGCCTCATCCTTCAATTCCTGTAAAAGGTTCGTGGATACGGTACAGTGAAAACGGACAGCACAAAGACTTAAATGCCATAGAAAGAAAATTTGCTTACGGGATTCAGAGCAAGGCAATTGCGGATAACGAATACGAAATTAAACTGGTATCCTATAAAAAACAACCAATGTATCTGAAACGTACGGAGACGGGAAAATATGTTATTTACACGAATATCAATAAACAAGAACTTTTATTAAAACGGGTCTTTGTGAGGGTAAACGGCGGGTCGTTCTGGTTTCCGAAAGTGGAATATATAGAGCTGGCAGGTATTGAAACATCCAGTG
This sequence comes from Rubrilithobacter danxiaensis, assembly GCF_047272945.1. Taxonomy (NCBI): domain Bacteria; kingdom Pseudomonadati; phylum Bacteroidota; class Sphingobacteriia; order Sphingobacteriales; family Sphingobacteriaceae; genus Rubrilithobacter; species Rubrilithobacter danxiaensis. Next base: position 143,092 of record NZ_JBKOPS010000007.1, on the reverse strand, counting down.
GTAAAGAAGTTATTCACCGCATTAAAATTTAATAAATTCGTTTGAAAATTTAACAGATATATCAGTACAGGTAAGCTGAGTGCTTAAAACTGATATATTTGACGGAGATTTAAACGAGTGGAATTAACAGGAACTAACGTTCGGGAGCGGGTTGAATACGATGATCAGGCTTTTGAACAATTATTTAAAACACATTTTAAAGCGCTTCATTCGTATGCCGCTGTTATGCTGCGTGACGATGATCTTGCTGAAGAAATTGTACAGAATATGTTCCTGAAGTTATGGGAAAAACGCGAACAATTAAATGTACAAACATCGGTAAAAGCATATTTATATAAATGTGTACATAACGATAGTCTGAACTATCTTAAGCACCAGAAGATTAAGGCAAAGTACCAGGATTATGCCACTTACTCAATGAACGGTAACACAGAACAGGCATCTAAGAATCTGGAATTAAGCGAGTTGGAAAGCCGCCTGGGAGAAGCATTGAATGAACTGCCGCAGCAATGCCGTACTATTTTCCAGATGAGTCGTTTTGAGGAATTAAAATATAAAGAGATAGCAGAACGCCTGGATCTTTCTGTTAAAACTGTAGAAAATCAAATGGGTAAGGCCTTAAAAATCCTGCGGTTAAAACTGGCTGATTTTCTGCCGCTGATTGTATTAATTTTATGGTTGTTGCATAACCGCTATTTTTTGATTTAGAGGAAACATGAAGGAAGAGCTACTGATAAAGTTTCTGTTAAAAGAAGCAAGTGTTGAAGAGGAAAACCTCGTCAGAAATTGGATTGCATCTGATCCTGCAAATGAGAAGCAGGTTTCGCATTATGAATTAATATGGAAAGCAAGTAAAAAACTCGAATCACAAAGTAAAATTGATGAGGAAGCTGCATGGCAGCGTTTTAAACAAAAGGCAAATGCTTCTGCTCAGAAACCTGTTGTTCGTTCTTTGACTTCTAAATACAGCTGGTTGAAAATTGCTGCAGCAATTGTAGTGCTGGCTGCAGGCTGGTCGGTTTATTCAAAACTTAGCGGACCGAATTATATTACAATAGCCGCGGCAGGAGAGGTGCGCACAGAGCAGCTTCCTGACGGTTCGGAAGTTATACTGAATAAAAATTCTGAATTATCATTCAATAATAAGTTTACCGGCAATAAAAGAAAGGTTCATTTAGAAAAAGGAGAAGTCTTTTTTAGGGTAACTCCTGATAAAAATAAACCTTTTATTATTGATGTTGATCAGGTTACCGTTCGAGTGGTTGGAACCTCCTTTAATGTAAAACACCTTCATAATCAAACCGAAGTTATCGTTGAAACAGGTATTGTTCGTGTAAGTCTCGGAAAACAACAGGTTGAACTGCGCCGCGGTGAAAAGGTAAAGATAACAGGAGATGCCGGAAAACTTGTTAAACAGGAAAATACAGATCAGCTTTATAATTATTACCGGAGCAAAGAATTTGTTGCTGATAACACACCTTTATGGAGAGTGGTTGAGGTATTAAATGAGGCATACCAGGCAGATATCAGTATAGAAAATACCCGGGTACGTGATCTTACACTTACCACTACTTTCAAACGGGAGGAATCGCTGGATCACATTCTTCAGATTATCAGTGAAACTCTTGATATTACAGTTGTTCGGTCAGATAAAAAGATTATCCTGAAGTAAAAGGCGATGAAAACCAGATTAATTCTTGCCGTCTTCTTTCTGTGCGTATCTGCTGTTGTTCAGGCTCAGGAAAAAACAGTGTTCCGGTCCAATCTCTCCCGCAAGATTTCGGTAAAAATAAATAATCAGCGATTGCAGGATGTGCTTGATAAAATAAGTGAACAGGGAAAGTTTTATTTTTCGTACAGCGGAAAAATGCTTCATAGGGATAGCATGGTATCAGTAACAGCGGAAAATAAAACTATACGTTCTGTTTTGGATGAGCTTTTTCAGGGACAGGTTGACTATAAAGAAAACGGTAATTATATCATTCTGCGCTCGGCCGCTTTACGTTTTTATATTGAGCCGGAAACGATATCAAATCAAAACAGATTATACCAGATAAGTGGTTATGTAATTGATGAAAAAACCGGAGAAAAGGTTAAAGACGCCAGCGTTTACGAAAAACATTTGCTCCGTTCTGCATTAACGGATGATCAGGGCTTCTTTAAAATGCGCTTTCGAGGAGATTATACTTCCATCAATTTAACGGTAAGTAAAGAAGCATACAGAGATACTTCGATGGTATTTTTGTCGAGTATCCTGGTAAAACCTGAAGGCTATCAGGAAACAGACGAAGAAAAAAGCAGGCGTTATACTTCCGATCTGGTTGAACGATTAGGTTTCGGACGGTTTTTTGTTTCATCCCGGCAACGGATACAAAGTTTAAATATTCCCGGTTTTCTTGCCAACAGTCCGTTTCAGGCGTCGCTTACTCCGGGCCTCAGTTCGCATGGAATGTTAAGTTCGCAGGTGGTAAATAAAGCTTCTTTAAATTTAGTTGGCGGTTATACTGCCGGAGTTGATGGTGCAGAAATGGCAGGTGTTTTTAATATAAATAAAGGAAACGTTGGAAATTTTCAGATTGCAGGTGTTTTTAACCTGGTAGGAGGGGCGGTAAAGGGAGTGCAGATTGGAGGCGTAATGAACAATGTACTTGACAGTATGAATGCGGTACAGCTTGCAGGTGTGTTAAACAGCGTAAATAAAAATGCACAGGGAGTACAGATAGGCGGAGTATTTAATCATGTGCATCAAAATTTTTCTGGAGTACAAACCTCAGGTGTTTTTAATCTCACATCAAAAGATTTTTCGGGGATGCAAATTACAGGGGTAACTAACGTAGTATCGGGAAATTTAAATGGAATTCAGATAGCAGGAGCAGGAAATATTGCTTCCAAAAAAATGAGCGGCTTACAAATCGGAGGCGTCTTTAATCTAGCCAAGAACATGAAGGGTATGCAGATCGGGCTGATTAATATAGCCGACAGTTCTTCAGGTTTTAGCCTGGGATTGCTCAATATTGTAAGAAAAGGGTATCATAAAATCAGTTTATCAACCAATGAAGTGATGAACGCCAATGTTGGAATTAAAACAGGTAATTCAAAATTATATACAACCATAATTGGCGGAATGAATGTATCAGATACGGAAAAGATTTATTCTGCCGGGCTTGGGCTGGGACACGACTTTTTATTTGGTAAACTGTTTTCGGTTTCCGCCGAACTTTCTTCGCAGTACTTATACCTGGGAAATTTTGATAATACAAATCTTCTGAATAAGTTCCAAAGTAATTTTCAGTTTAAGATTTTTAATGGCTTAACTCTTTTTGCCGGACCGGCTTATTCAGTCTATTACAGCAAAGCATCCTCATCAAGCTCAATAGGTTTCAAACAACATGTCTATCCTGAAAACCATCGCGTTTATAATGATGATCTGAAAGGCTGGCTTGGGTTTAACGCAGGAGTAAGTATTTTTTGAGGATAAGATTATAATTACCGCTATTCTAGCACATTATCAATCTGAAAATTCTTCTGTTTTAGCATACAGCAATGCACTTAAAAGAGCACATTGGAATCTTGTATGTGCTTAAAAAGTTTAAGTGATCTTTCAAAATTGTCTCTTTTAAATCATAAAACCGGCTTTTCTGATAAGTTAATTCCTTACACAAAACAAAATGGCGTAATAGTTGATTCTATATACAGCTGGCAGTTTCTGCCTGTACCACTAAACATTTTTTGAAGATTATATTAAACTTTTAATTATGAAAATGAAAGAATTATTATTGAATGCCTTAAGTTTTAATGAAATTTTAAAACAATTTTCTATCGATCAGTCAGAGGTTACTATTAAAGATGAAGATCTGCTGATGGCAAATCCCGATTGGATGAATAAAGAGATTTTGAAAGAGCGGATCTGTATTGAGGGAAAATCAAATAATAATATCATTAATTTTTTTGGAACGCTGCATTATAACTTTTTCAACCAGCTTGCTGTTTTTGAGCCTGAGTTTATAGAAAAAACTCCTGTTAACACTGCTATTAATTAGCAATGTATAGGTGTTTAATAAATTCTTTTAAATATTTTGATAAAAAAAACCTGCCCCAAAAAGGCAGGTTTTTTTGTAACAGGCAGGTGGAGTGTTTTAAACTAAACTATTCCCTGTGCAATCATAGCATCTGCTACTTTTACAAACCCGCCTATATTAGCTCCTTTTATATAATCAATATAACCGTCTGCTTGTTTACCATGTTTAATACAGATCTGGTGTATCTGATGCATAATTTGCTTTAAACGAGTGTCAACCTCATCTCTCGTCCATGATATGCGTAAGGAGTTTTGGGACATCTCAAGGCCGGAAACAGCAACACCGCCGGCGTTGGCCGCCTTGCCGGGAGCGTATAAGATTCTCGCCTTATCAAAAGCATGAACGGCTTCAATAGTACAAGGCATATTTGCACCTTCAGCAACACAAATACAACCATTTTTAATTAATGTCAGCGCATCCTCCTTGTTCAGCTCATTTTGGGTGGCATTCGGAAAGGCAACATCACATTTGACTTTCCATGGACGCTCGCCTTCAAAAAACTCGCAGCTATATTTTTTAGCATACTCTTCAATCCTTCCTCTTTGCACATTTTTCAGGTTCATGATATAATCAAGCTTTGATTTATCAATTCCTGCCGGATCGTAAATAAAGCCACTTGAATCAGATAAGGTAACAACAGTAGCTCCCCAATGGATACATTTTTCAACCGCATACAGGGCAACATTCCCTGATCCTGAAATAGCAACAGTTTTACCCTTTAGTGAATCTCCCCGTGTTTTCAGCATTTCTTCAGCAAAATATACCACTCCGTAACCCGTAGCTTCAGGCCTGATCAAACTGCCTCCGTATTCAAAACCCTTACCTGTTAAAACTCCGCTAAATTCGCCCTGTATCCTTTTATACTGTCCGAACAAATAACCAATTTCCCTTCCTCCAACGCCAATGTCGCCGGCCGGTACATCAATATCAGCATGTATATGTCTGTATAGTTCAGTCATAAAACTTTGGCAGAACTTCATCACCTCGTTATCTGATCGTCCTTTAGGATCAAAATCGGAACCGCCTTTACCGCCACCCATTGGAAGACTGGTAAGGCTGTTTTTAAATACCTGTTCAAAGGCAAGAAATTTAAGTATGCTCAGGTTAACTGAAGGATGAAAACGTAAGCCTCCTTTGTAAGGGCCGATCGCACTGTTCATTTGAACCCTGTAACCGCGATTTATTTCAACTTCTCCCTGGTCGTTAAGCCAAGGGACTCTGAACATTATAACTCTTTCAGGTTCTGCAATTCGTTCGAGTATCTTGTGATTTTGATAGTGGGGGTTTTCTGCAGTAAAAGGGATAACAGACTCGGCAACCTCTTGTACAGCTTGTAGAAATTCAGGTTCATGGGCGTTCCGTACTCTGACCTTATCCATGAACTCCTTTATAAGTACATCCATTAAAATAAAAATTGTTTGGTGATCGTACGAATCTATAAACTATTCTAAAAAATGCTGAAATATCAGTGAAATTTTTACGGTAATAATTTAAAAATTAATTAAATGGCAAAAATATTGTTTGTGTAAGAAGTAGAAATACCTTAAAACCGTGTATCGTATTTGCTGTTAAAATTTAAACGATAACTTTAAAATGCATACTACCGAACCACAAAAAGTACCGCCTCAATCGCAGGAGCATCAACCAGGAATTGAATCTGAAATGACTCCAAAACCGCATTATCAGGGTGAGAGCCAGGATGTGTTTTCAAAACTTGCAGGAAAAGTAGCAATTATTACCGGTGGCGACAGTGGAATTGGCCGGGCAGTAGCAATAGCTTTTGCACGTGAGGGAGCCGATGTGGTAATATCTTACCTGGAGGAGCATGCAGATGCTGAAGAAACAAAAAGACATGTGGAAGAGTACAATCAGCACTGTTTACTTATTCCGGGTGATGTAAGTGAAGAGCAGCATTGTATCAAAATTGTGCAGGAAGCTATTTCAAGATTTGCCCGCATTGACATTGTTGTAAATAATGCTGCTGTGCAATATCCACAGAAAAATTTAGAGGATATTACAGAAGAGCAGCTGGAAAAAACTTTCAGAACCAACATTTTCCCACATTTCTTTTTAACAAAAGCTGCGCTTAAATATCTTAAAAAGGGTAGCACCGTTATTAATACTGCTTCGGTTACAGCTTACAGGGGTAGCAGTCATTTACTCGACTATGCCTCAACAAAAGGCGCCATTGTTGCTTTTACCAGATCGTTGGCATCTAATCTGGCAGAAAAGGGAATCCGGGTAAATGCAGTGGCCCCGGGCCCGATCTGGACACCTTTAATTCCGGCGTCTTTTCCTGAAGAAAAGGTTGGGTCTTTTGGTCAGGATGTGCCGTTAAAACGTCCCGGTCAACCGGAAGAAGTGGCACCAAGTTATGTATTTCTTGCTTCAGAGGATTCCAGCTATATGACGGGGCAGGTATTGCATCCAAATGGGGGTGAAATAATAAATGGATAAGAACCGTTAATTTCTGTGACTATAATTTGTTAAATTCTGCCTCCCAAAAGAAGAAAATCCAATTCTTTCCAGTATTTTTTTTCGGCATGGATTGGATTTTTTATCCGAAATATTTCGAAGAAAAGCAATTGAAATGTAAAAATTGATTTGTTATATAGTTTTTATACCTTTTTCTAAACGGGTTTTTTGTTCAAAAGAAGCCTTTTTTTTAAATTTTAATGAAAATATCTTTCAAATAGGTTTTAATACCAGTACAAAGCTATTATTTTTGTTACCCACAGAAACCTTAATTAATAATTAAATGAAGCTAAGCCAAAAAGAAGCTGTATTTGCCAGCGAAGTTGTTACAAGGTTTGAATTATACAATAGTTTATTTCTTACACTTCCATTTTATCAGGTAAAACATACAGGTATTTTATTGCCGTTTTTCACTTCTCATTGCGAAAACGGAGTAAAACAGGAATTAAGCCCTGTTGATATTATTGAAAGCTTTTTTGGCCAGTATGAGCAATATGTTCAGGCAGCAGACCGGTTTGATCTTTTATTCAGGTTTATACAATATATAGAACGCCAGGTAGTATTATTTGATGCTATTGAAGATTCTGCTTTTAATAAAACCAGCCGCACAGAAGATACAGGTTCATTGAAGATCCTGCTTCAGCAGATGTCGGGTAATCCGGCTATGAAGAGTAAAGCATTGGAAGCTATCAAGGATTTTTCGCTTCGACTGGTTCTTACCGCACATCCAACTCAATTTTATCCAAGTACTGTTCTTGCAATTATTACTGATCTGACCGATGCATTAAAAAATAACGATATTAATTCCATCCATTTATTGCTTCAGCAATTAGGTAAAACACCTTTCTTTAATAAAAAGAAGCCAACGCCGGTTGATGAGGCGGTGAGTTTAGCATGGTTCCTGGAACACGTTTTCTATCCGGTGGTTTCCGATTTACAAGCTCAGATTGAAAACGAGTTTGAAGTTCCGGTATTTGATGCTCACCAGCTTATAGAACTCGGCTTCTGGCCCGGTGGTGACCGGGATGGGAATCCAAACGTAACTGTAGAGAGTACCAAAAAAGTTTCACGCCTGCTTCGCGAAATTCTGTTTCGTTGTTATTACCGCGATTTTCGTGTGTTAAAACGACGCATAACATTCAGAGGTGTAGAAACTTACATGAGTAACCTGCAGAATATATTTTATAAAAACAGTTTCAGTTCTCTGGCAGAACCTCAAAACAAACAAGCCGAAATACTGGAGAATCTGCAGGCGGTAAAAGAAGTTTTGCTAAGGGCACATGATGGGTTGTTTGTTGATACGGTTGATAACCTTATTCTTAAGGTAAAACTCTTCGGGTGTTATTTTGCCTCTTTGGATATCCGGCAAGATAGCCGCATACTGCGTGATACGCATGCTTCCTGTAGAGCAAGTTTAAAACAAAGTTCCATTCCGGAGAATTACAGCGAACTTCCTGAAGAAGAAAAACTTAAACACATTCAATTCGAAGAAGCCGACTACATCTGCGAGGATAATGCAGATGATCTTACCAAAGATACGCTTGCAACTATTCGCCTCATGAAGCAGATGCAGCTATCCGGCGGAGAAAAGGCTTGTAACCGTTTTATAATCAGTAATTGCCAGCAGGCATCGGATATTCTGCAGTTAACTACCCTATTTTTATGGAGTGGTTGGAAGAAAGACGAACTGAATGTAGACTTTGTTCCTTTGTTTGAAACGGTTAATGACCTTGCCTCTGCAGCAGAGGTAATGAAGAAATTATATACTCATCCTTTCTATAAAGAACATCTTAAAAAACGAGGAAACAGGCAGGTAATTATGCTTGGCTTTTCAGACAGTACTAAAGATGGCGGTTACCTGATGGCGAACTGGTCGATTTATAAAGCTAAAATGGAGCTTACTGCAATGGCCAGAAATTATGATATAGATCTGGCGTTTTTTGACGGCCGGGGAGGCCCACCAGCCAGAGGTGGGGGTAAAACGCATAAATTTTATGCTACCATGGGTAAGGAAATTGCTAATGAGCATATTCAGCTTACTATTCAGGGACAAACAATCAGCAGTCAGTACGGATCCTATGATACGGCGTATTATAATATTGAGCAACTGGTTAATGCCGGATTGGTTTCTGCACTGGGGCAGAAAGAAAAGGATACGCTAAACAATGAGCAGAAAGAGCTGATAAATAAAATGGCCAAAGACAGTTACAATGCTTTCTTTGCTTTGAGAGAAAATCCGCTGTTTTTGAAATACCTGGAACGTTTTAGTCCCTTAAAACTGCTTTCTGAAATTAATATCAGCAGCCGTCCGGTAAAAAGAAACTCAAGTTCAGAACTGAAACTGGAGGATTTAAGAGCAATCAGCTTTGTTACTTCTTGGAGCCAGCTTAAACAAAACATACCAGGCTTTTACGGAGTAGGTACAGCATTAAAGGCCATAAAAGAAGAAGGCCGCTGGGAAGAAGTTAAAGACCTGTATCTTTCTTCCGGGCAATTTAAAACGATGATAGACAATTGTTCGATGTCTATGTCTAAGTCTGATTTTCGTGTTACCGCCTATATGAACAATGAGAGCGAGTTCGGGAAATTCTGGCAGGGACTTAGGGAAGAGTTTGAACTTACAAAAAGCCTTATCCTTGAACTGACAGGTAACAGAGTACTAATGGAGCAATATCCGGTAGAGCGCCGTTCCATTGCAATTCGCGAAAAGATTGTATTGCCGCTTGTTGTTATCCAGCATTACGCCCTTCAACAGCTTTTATCCGGGAACGCGGACGAAGAGCAGGCAAGGATTTACAGAAAACTTATCATCCGTACCGTTTACGGAATTGTGAATGCAGGCCGAAACCTGGCGTAAAATTTTATATCCGATGAATATTGACATTGCAATATTCATCGGATAATCATAAAAAAAATTTCTTAAAATCTGCTGTTACACAAAACGCGACAGCAAATAGATCCATCCCAAAATCAAGAGCGTTCCAATTAAATTATTAACCCATTTTTTTTGAGTTTTAGTAAAGCGTTTATAGTAAAACGAACCTAAAATGGCGATGAAAATAAAAATATAGGGGAGGAGCAAACGCATAAGCAAAAGTATGCTTTTTACAACTTTAATTGCATGCTGTTAAATACATCTAAAACACTTTTCCGGCAAATGCTGTTAGTTTTGAACGATGATTACAGTACCTCCTGCAAATATTATTGCTGATACCATTAAAAAGCATTTAAGTGATCTTCTTCGGGGGCATACTTCTGGTATCGACCTTGAAGATGCTGTTGATAACATACCCTTCAGTTTAAAAAATACAAAGCCCGAAAGCCTTACATATAGTATCTGGGATCTTCTTAACCATATTCAGATTACTCAGGCTGAAATACTTCATTTTTGCCAAAATCCGAATTACAAACCAAGAAAATGGCCGGAAGAGTACTGGGTACCTGCTACAAATGAACCGGTTGAAGAAAGCTGGACGACTGTAATTAATCAATTTAAATTAGACCGCGAAGCATTTATCTCTCTTTTAAATAATCCAGATATTGAACTTTTTATTCCCCTGGCAGATGGAACAGAACGATCGATGATACGGGAAGCTCTATTTCTGGCGAATCACACAACATATCATATTGGTCAGATTATTTTAATACGAAAACTATTAGGCTGTTGGAAATAGTTTTAGTATTTACGGCTCTCGCTTCTACCATTTTTTTCAGCTTTAGTATCTGTTATTGGGATCAAGTATGGCAAAGGAAGAGGAAATTCAGGATGTGCAGGAATATTTAAAGATTGTAAAACTGTATAAAAAACAGAATCTTGATTCAGGGAATGAAGAAGACTTTCTTTTCAGAGGCCAGCAGACAGATCAGCCTTTGATACCTAAAATAGCCAGATTACGTCCACACGGAGACCTTGTAATTATTGAAAAAATAATACTGAATGAATTTAAAAGAACCAACCCTTTATTGATTGAAGCTCAAAAAGCAATTGATGATTGGGATTATTTAACGCTTGGTCAGCATTTTGGCCTTCCCACCCGCTTTTTAGACTGGACAAATAATGCACTTACCGCTTTATGGTTTGCTACCAATAATTACGGTAACCCTAACAATGAATACGGTGTGGTATGGGTATTAATGGCAGAAAAATTAGATTTTATTCTCGATGCAAGTAGTAGTTCTCCTTTTGATGTGAGTAAGACAAGGGTTTTCAGGCCGAGAATCATTAAGCAACGTATTAATAACCAGTCCGGAGTTTTTTCTATACATACTACAGAAGATATAATACATAAAAATGAACTGAACACCGTTCCCTTTTTCAAAAATAAATTACTGAAAATTAAAATTCCATCTAACCACTTCCAGGAGATAAGGGAAGATTTAAATACACTTGGTGTAAATGATTTTACCATTTTTCCCGAGTTAGAGGGCCTATGCTCATACCTTCAATGGCGTTATTTCTCCTGAGGCTTTCTTTTAAGATTATTTTTTCTATTTGACTATCAATTAATTAGTAGTTTCGGTTAAAATTTATTGAACAAATTTTTGATAAAGTAATTATTAGCAATACTTTTACTCTACTAATTTTATAGATTAAATAGGAAATGGAATTTAACAGTTTTAAGCTGATGTACTATGAGTGTTGGGGTAGATGGAATTAAGATAAAGAGCTAATTATTATTTACACACCTAAACACAAATACAATGAAACTAATTTTAATAAAAACAACTCTTTTTTCCCTGGTTCTCTGGGTGGCTGCAACAGTATCGAAAGCCCAACAACAGAATGAAGACTTACTAAATTTATTAATTCAAAAGGGAACACTTACACAGGAGGAAGCTGATTCTTTACGAGCTGAATGGGCTTTAAAAGCACAGGATCAGAAAGAAAAACAAACCAAATTTAATCTCAGTACTTCGAAGGCACTGCAATTAAGCGGATATATCCAGGGACGGTATCAGGTTCAGGACGAAAAGGGAAAAATAGATGGTTTTGATATCAGGCGGGCTCGTCTGGACTTGCGTGGCACAATCAGCGAACACTGGGATTACCGCTTACAGGTAGATTTTGCCGGAACTCCAAAGCTATTGGATGGAATTATAACTTATAAAAACAGTGATTTTTTTAAAATCAGTGCAGGCCAGTTTAAAATTCCTATTTCATATGAAAATTTAATGGGTTCGCAAAAATTAGAAACTATTGACAGATCACAGGTTGTAGAGGCACTGGTTGCAAGAGGAAAAGATGTAATTGGAAATCATAACGGAAGAGATATAGGAGTACAGCTAAACGGCAGCTTTGTAAAGCTTGAAAACAACTATCTGTTTGATTATGCAATAGGGATATTTGATGGAGCCGGAATTAACACAACAGATAATAATGAAAAGAAAGATTTTGCAGGACGTTTAACTATACATCCCTTATCCGGTTTGGATATTTCTGCTAATTATTATAATGGACTGGGTAAGTGGGCTGCTTCAAATACAGCACAACCCGTAAGTCGGGGAAGAGAAAGAGTAGGTTTTGATGTCCATTACTTACGCGGCCCTTTATCACTTACTGGAGAATATATTAAAGGAAAAGATGCAGACAGCAAAAAAGAAGGATGGTATGCACAGGCAGCAGTATTCGTTTTTCCAAAAAAGGTACAATTAGTTGCAAAATACGATGACTTTGATCCGAATACCGCAGTCGCACAGGATATTTCACACTGGTATATAGGTGGTTTAAATTACTTTTTTACAAACTGGTCGAAATTACAAGTGAACTACACAGTAAAAGACGAACAGGCTTTAGAAACACACAATAATTTACTTTCAGCACAACTTACCCTTCAATTTTAATCTGAATATGAGAACTATAAATTTTACAAAATATGTTTTGATAAGCGGACTTGCTATCAGCATAATAACACTGAATTCATCGTTTATAAATAAAAATGAGGTTGTAAAACCTGCAGATGACCTTTCTGGAACTATTAATATCTCAGGGGCTTTCGCGCTATACCCGATTACAGTAAAATGGGCGGAGGAATTCAAAAAGAAACATCCAAACGTGAAATTCAACATTTCCGCAGGCGGGGCAGGAAAAGGAATTGCAGATGCGCTGGCCGGTTTGGTAGATATTGGTCTGGCTTCACGCGATATTTATCCTGCAGAGGTTAAAAAAGGTGCATACACTGTTTATGTAACTAAAGATGCTGTAATTCCTACTTTCAATCCGGGCAACCCGAATGCACAGCAATTGCTCGCAAGGGGGCTAAAAAGAACGGAGTTTGCTAATATTTTTATTAATGGAACAGTGAAGAACTGGAAACAAATCCCCGGTATTAAAACAGCAGCTCCGGTGCATGTTTATACCCGGTCGGATGCTGCAGGTGCAGCAGAAAGCTGGGCAAAATATTTTGGCAAAAAGCAGGAAGACCTGCAGGGAGTAGGTGTATTTGGTGACCCTGGTTTAGCGCAGGCTGTAAAGAAAGATGCAGCCGGTATCGGATTTAATAATATTGCTTACTTATACGACCTGAAAACGCGAAAACAGGTTGCAGGCATACGAGTATTGCCAATTGATATTAACGGTAACAGCAGGATTGATGCAGATGAGAACTTTTACGGAACAGTAGATCAGTTAACGGATGCCATAGCAGCAGGAAAATATCCTGCTCCACCGGCAAGAAATTTAGGATTTTTATTTAAAGGAAAGCCACAAAAAAAGGAACTGATTGAATTTGTAAGATATGTACTTACGGAAGGGCAACGATTTGTAGAAGAGAACGGGTATGTTACTCTATCTAAAGATAAACTCCAGTCTGAACTTAAAAAGATAAATTAATTTCAAGCATGGAGATTCGTTTAATAAAAGATAAGTTTTTATCCAAACTGATGCTGGTGTTTACACTTGCATCAGTTTCTTTGGTACTGCTAATCGGCATCGGTCTATATTATCGTTCAATTCCTTTATTGAATGAGAATTCCTGGGCTCAGCTTTTAGGATCAGCTGAGTGGAAACCTTTTAAAGGCTCCTTCGGTTTTTTCCCTTTTATAACGGGTACCTTATGGGTTACGGCAATAGCAATAATTCTGGCGCTTCCGCTTTGTTTACTTACCGCAGTTTATTTGAATGAATATGCACCTGTACGTATAAAACGGACTATTATTCCGTTTGTGAATCTGCTGGCTGGCATTCCACCGGTCATTTTTGGAGTTTGGGGCGTGTTAATGATCGTACCTTTTATAGAAAAGTATCTTGCACCTCATTTTGTAGAATTTTCAACAGGTTATAGTGTGCTGGCCGGAGGCATAGTTTTGGCGGTAATGATCTTTCCCTTAATTGTCAGTATTATATGTTCGGTATTCAATACTATACCACAGGAGCTTAAAGATGCATCCCTTTCACTGGGAGCAACCAAATGGGAAACAGTTAAAAAGGTACTATTCAAAAAAGCCGCACCCGGCATAATCGCCGCCACTGTTCTGGCGGTGTCACGAGCTTTTGGCGAAACTATTGCTGTATTAATGGTGGTTGGCAATACACCGGAAGTCCCAAAATCCATTTTTGATTCGGCCTATCCGCTTCCAGCTTTGATTGCAAATAACTATGGCGAAATGCTCTCCATTCCGCTTTACGACTCTGCGTTGCTTTTTGCCGCCTTCTTGCTATTTATAATTATCGTGTTGTTCAATTTAATATCCCGAATTATCTTGTCAAGACTGGAAAGGAGGCATATTTAATGAAACGAAGAAATTTAGAAGAGCGTTTTTTTAAAATGCTGATGCTGCTTACTACCCTTATAGTAGTAGGAAGCTTTTTCCTTATTGTTGCAGTTATTGTCATTCGCGGCCTTCCTTACCTGAATCTGGACATGATTACGAAAGTTCCTGATGGCGGCTTTTATATTGGTAAGGAGGGAGGTGTCTTAAATGCTATTATCGGCTCTTTGTATGTTGCAGGAGGAGCTACCCTCATCAGCCTGATTATAAGTATTCCGGTAGCCTTGTATATTAATTTTTATCTGAAAGCCAATACCATTTTTACCAGTGCTGCCCGCATGTCATTTGATGTTCTTTTTGGAATACCTTCTATTGTTTATGGTGCATTTGGTTTTATAATCATGATGTATTTTGGATTAAGAGCATCGTTGCTGGGAGGAATAATCGCGGTAACCTTACTTGTAATTCCGATAATGGTAAGAACACTGGATGAAGTAATCCGCACAGTTCCGGCCGAGCTGCGTGAGGCATCCTTTTCATTGGGCGCTACCCGGTGGGAAGCAGCAAAAGTAGTATTACGACAGGTAAGACCTGGAATTTTTACTGCCATCCTGCTGGCTTTCGGAAGAGGAGTAGGTGATGTGGCAGCGGTAATGTTTACGGCAGGATTCTCTGATAATATTCCCACTTCGCTGCATGAGCCGGCCGCAACATTGCCTCTCGCTATTTTCTTTCAGTTAAGCAGCCCTACACCAGAAGTACAAGGACGAGCTTACGCGTCCGCCTTGATACTTACTATCCTGGTACTTGCTATTACTGTCTTATCAGAAAAACTTATTAAAAATTATTCAAAAAATAAAATCTAACATGACCTTGTCTCCTCATATCAGCGTTCAAAACTTAAATGTTCATATTAGCCAGCAACATATCCTGCAGGATATAAGTATTAACATTCCAAATAAAAAAGTAACGTCTATTATTGGCCCTTCCGGATGCGGTAAAACTACTTTGCTGAAAACATTTAATCGTTTGCTCGATGATTCTGCAGATGTTAAAGTGGATGGAAAAGTATTGGTTGACGGTGAAAATATTTACGATCCGAAAGCTGAAGTTACACATATACGAAAAAAAATGGGACTGCTTTCACAGCGACCCTTTCCTTTACCGATGTCTGTGTACGATAATGTTGCCTATGGGCCCAGAATTCATGGTATACGAAAGAAAGGGCAGCTTGACTATCTGGTAGAAAACTACCTGCAGGCTACCGGATTATGGGAGGAAGTGAAAGACCGCCTGTATTCTCCCGCAACACGTTTATCCATTGGTCAGCAGCAGCGCTTATGCCTTGCAAGAGGGCTGGCAGTAGAGCCGGAAATAATTCTTGGTGATGAATCAACTTCAGCGCTGGATCCTGTATCGACTCATAAAATTGAGGAGCTTTTTATTAAACTCAAAGAAAAATACACCATCGTACTTGTAACACACATTTTAAGACAGGCACGCAGAGTATCTGATTATATAATTTTTGTTTACATGGGAAGGATCATTGAATTCGGCCCTACAGAGGAAGTGTTACTTAATCCCAAAGAAGAACTTACAAAGGAGTACGTAAAAGGATTTATAAGTTAAATAGTATTGGTTCACACAAACACAAAAGATATTCCCCTGACAAAAGCTTATTGCCTGAAACTGAAGAAAACTTTAACTTAGCAGTCCAAATAATTTTTGAATGGCGCAGGAAACAGAGCACGTAAAATGTTTAATAATAGGTTCAGGTCCGGCGGGTTATACTGCCGCAATTTATGCTGCAAGAGCTGATCTGAAACCGGTTTTATACACCGGGATTGTTCCCGGAGGTCAACTCACCCAAACCACAGATGTGGAAAATTTTCCAGGTTATCCGACTGGAATTTTAGGTCCGGAAATGATGGAGGATTTCAGAAAACAGGCAGAACGCTTTGGAACAGATATTCGCTTTGGATATGCTACTTCGGTAGATTTCTCTGTCCAGCCACATAAAGTTGTTATTGATGAAATTAAAACCATAACTACAGATACTGTAATTATTGCTACCGGAGCCACAGCTAAATGGCTGGGCCTTGAAAGTGAACAAAAATACAACGGTTTTGGCGTTTCTGCCTGCGCCGTTTGTGACGGATTCTTCTTCAAAGGGCAGGAAGTGGCGATAGTTGGAGCAGGAGATACGGCCGCTGAAGAAGCAATGTACCTGGCAAAACTCTGCAAAAAAGTACACATGCTTGTTAGGAGAGACGAATTCAGAGCTTCAAAAGTTATGCAGGCTCGTGTTTTTGCAACTGAAAATATTGAAATCCATTATAACAGTGAAACCAGGGAAATATTGGGAGACGGACAGGCAGTAACAGGTCTTCGTGTTTTCAATAATAAAACCAATGAAGAAACTACGCTGGATATAACAGGTTTTTTTGTGGCAATAGGTCATAAGCCAAATACGGAAATTTTCCAGGGTTGGCTTGATATGGATGAAACAGGTTATCTTATTACCAAACCCGACAGTACAGAAACAAATGTAGAAGGCATTTACGCCTGTGGCGATGTGCAGGATCATGTTTTCAGGCAGGCAATTACTGCAGCGGGGACAGGCTGTATGGCAGCTTTAGAAGCCGAAAGATATCTGGCAGCTAAAGAACATAGTGTAGTAAACCTATAATAAATTTTGTAAAACATCCTTTATTGTATGATGTTGATAAATCTGAACCATAATAACTTTCAAAATGGGAAAAGGCGACATCAAAACAAAAAAAGGGAAGATTACCAACAAATCATTCGGTAAAAAACGAAAACACAAAAAATTACCGGCTGTAGCAAGCAGCGAAAAGCAAGAACCAACAAAATAAAGTGCTCCAGTAAGCACTTTTTTTATTTCCTATTTTTCAGGCAAAATTACAATCCTCATAGCAGTAAAATTTCAGTGACCGCTATTTACTTAGTGTAAAACTTTTGCTTCGCCATAAAAATTTTAGATTTTTGCAGCTTCCAAACTAACTAACCATCAATGAAGAAATTTAAACTTATTTTATTCAGCTTTATTTTATTCAATCTAAAGCTTGTAACTGCCCAAACCAACTCCCTCGGGATTATTCCTGCACCAAAATCAGTTAAGGTAAATGACGGACATTTTGTAATCAGTCGAGAATCTGCTATTGAGTACGAAAATGCTTCAGACAAGCAGATAGCAGAATTGTATCACGATTACCTGAAGGATAATTATTTTCTTGATCTTCCGGTTGCCAAAAATTTTGTAAAAGCGCCGAAAGGGGTAATACGTTTTTCTTCCGCAAATTATAAGGGTTCAAATCCCGAAGGTTATACAATAACAGTTACTCCGCAGCATATAGATGTTTCAGGTAAAGGTTCGGGTCTGTTTTACGGGTTGCAATCCATGATGCAATTGCTTCCTCTGGAAAAGGAAGCAGCTCCAAAAATTCAATGTGCGGAAATTACAGATGAACCTCGTTATAAATATCGCGGCTTGCACCTGGATGTGGGCAGGCACATGTTTCCCGTTCCCTTCATCAAGAAATACATTGATCTGATCGCTCAATATAAACTCAATACCTTTCACTGGCACTTAACAGAAGATCAGGGATGGCGGATCGAAATAAAAAAGTATCCTAAATTAACCCAGGTTGGTGGTTTCCGAGATCAGACGGTTATCGGCAATTACCACGATTATTCACCACTGCAATACGATGGTAAAAAATACGGAGGTTATTATACTCAGGATGAAGTAAAAGAGGTGGTTGCTTATGCTACTTCTAAATTTGTTACCGTGATCCCGGAAATTGAATTGCCAGGGCATTCACTTTCTGCATTAACAGCTTATCCTGAACTTGGTTGCGGAGATAACCCGGGCCCGTATAAGGTAGCACAAAAGTGGGGCGTTTTTGAAGATATTTATTGTGCCGGAAAGGAGCACACATTCAATTTTCTTGAAGATGTTTTAACCGAAGTGATGGCCTTATTTCCAAGCACTTATATTCATATAGGCGGTGATGAGGCACCCAAAGAAAAATGGAAAACCTGCCCGTATTGTCAGAAACGCATTAAGGATAATCACTTGAAAGACGAGCACGAACTGCAAAGCTATTTTATTCAGCGGATAGAGAAGTTTTTAAACTCGAAAGGCCGTAAAATAATTGGCTGGGACGAAATACTTGAAGGTGGCCTCGCTCCAAATGCTACTGTTATGAGCTGGCGAGGCATAGAAGGAGGAATTGCTGCTGCCAAACAAAACCACGACGTGATTATGACGCCTGGAACCTATGTTTATTTTGACCATGCTGAAGGCAATACCGCTCAGGAACCCGTAACCATAGGAGGATATCTTCCTTTAAGTACAGTTTATTCTTATGATCCGACACCGGAATCATTAACACCAGAACAACAAAAATTTGTAATCGGTGTGCAGGCTAATCTGTGGACTGAATATATGCAAACTTCTTCAAAAGTTGAGTATATGCTTCTGCCGCGTCTTTTAGCTTTATCAGAAATTGCCTGGACTCCTTTAAATCGCAAAGATTTTACCAATTTTAATGAAGTAAGAGTTCCTGTTCATTTGGCAAAATTGGATAGAACTGAAACCTTGTATCGCGTACCGGCTCCAATAGGCATTTCTGATACAACGCTTTTAGGTTCTGAGTTTAATTTATCTTTAAATGCACCTGTTAAAGATGCTAAAATATATTATACCATCAATGGATACACTCCCCGTGAAACCGATAATTTATATGAGAATGGTATTTATGTAAAAGTCCCTGAAGGTGAAAAAAGATTTTTAAAAACGATTGTAATAACTCCTTCAGGAAAAAGAAGTGCTGTTACGACAACTATTTTGAGTAATGAATTGCCGTTAGAACCTGCAGCAAGCACTACCAATGGTTTAAAAGCAGGTTTGAAATATTATGCGGTTCCGGGTGTTTTTGAAAACGCGTTGCAAATTGATACTGCCCAGGCAATAGATAAAGGAGTTACATCTTCTATAGATTTCTCGAAATTCAGAAGTAAAATTGGGAGAGGAAAGTCATTTGGAGTAATTTATACCGGTTTCATCAATATTCCTGAAGATGGTACTTATACTTTTACCACGAGATCAGATGACGGCTCGAGATTGTGGCTTGATGACCGCTTAATTGTGAACAACGATATGAGGCACGCTGCTTTCGAGCAAACTTCTGCCACTAAATTGCAGAAAGGGCTTCATCGGATTAAGATTGCGTACTTTCAGGTTAACGGCGGCGAGTTCAAAACATTTATGAGCCAGCCCGGTAAAACAAGATCTGTGATTCCTGTGAATGTTTTATATAATTAAAATTATATATTGCCTTGATGAAAGCAGTAAAATTATTACCGGTATTACTTATTGTAGGCTCATTTATTGCAGGATGCACAGAGGAAACTAAAACCAGCAATACAAGCCAGCCTGTAGTTACAAAAAATCCATTGGATGCTCCCTTTCGCTTCCATAAAGCAATTGAAGTAAAACCGGGATTAACATTTGATGTGTTAAGCTGGGGAAGGGGATCTGAAATGGTAGGAGGCCTGCTTATTCTCCGGTCGGATTCAACACATTTGAAATACGCTTCTACCACCGATGAGCTGGAAGGAAGAATTGTAGATGCCTGGAATATGGATATGGATTCGGACGGGAACCCTGAGATTTTTATTCAGGCCAAAGGCGATCAGAAAGACTCTTATCTGAATATGTATGTCTACGAGTTTTCAAATTCCGGCAATGAACAAAAGTTAAGATTTCCGGAACTGAGCAGCTCTTCAAAAAAGAATTACAGGGGTAAAGATTCGCTTTATGTAAAAGACGATAAAATCATGAGGGAATATCCTCTGTTCGATGATAAAGATACGGCGGGCGTTTCTCCAACAGGAAAGAAAACTCTAGAGTACAGCCTGCGCGGTAATAGTTTTAATGTAAAAGAGATCAAGGATAAAGAATAATTTTAACTAAAATTAAAAAACAGAAAAGTCCGGATGAAAGTTCGCCCGGACTTTTCTGTTTTTAACACAGCTGTATTTGTCAAGGGTTTACTCTGCTTCAAATTGCTTTTTTAAGCGACTCAGACTATTCATCATTTCTTCCAGTTTTTCTTCTTCCCGTTTAATGTAGATCTTCATTAAAAACCAGCAGATTAAAAACCAGGCGATTGTAAAGATAACGCCTAGTAACGTTTGCCATAAAGGAGCCAGAAAGTAAACTTCAATAAAATAAAGTCCAAAGGCGATTCCAATAAAAAGGCTGTAAAGTTTGTATTTCCGGGTATTTAATATATAACGTTCTTTTTTATATGCCTGAAGATAATTGATAAATTCCTGGGGTTGTTTAAGCAGTAGTTCAGCATTGCTGATGCTTCTGTAATCCTGAAACTGAACAAAGAGATAATACAGGCAGCAGCCCATGAAAATGGCCATCGCCAAGTGGGTTGTCCACATCATAAACGGGGTGCTTATCCATATAAAGGCGAATAACAGGATAACAAAAAGCATTCCTGCTGTTTCAAGTAAAAGCTTGTTTGAAAAACTTCTTTTAGTTTTTCTTACTTTTTTAAGTACGTCTTCCGGGTTAATTTCAGACTGTTCTACCTGACCCGACCATATATTTTTCAGTGCTTCAAAATCTTTCATAACGGTTATATATATCAGTCAGTTTCTGTTTAATACGATGGATCTTTACCCGCAAATTTCCCTCTGAAATGCCCG
The DNA here is from genome assembly GCF_047272945.1 of Rubrilithobacter danxiaensis. Taxonomy (NCBI): domain Bacteria; kingdom Pseudomonadati; phylum Bacteroidota; class Sphingobacteriia; order Sphingobacteriales; family Sphingobacteriaceae; genus Rubrilithobacter; species Rubrilithobacter danxiaensis. Next base: position 122,081 of record NZ_JBKOPS010000007.1, on the reverse strand, counting down.
AAACTTCAGCAATTTCAGCATATGGTAATTCATCTAATACCATTGTTATTATAAATCTTTCATTTTCTTCCAGTTTTGAGATACAGCGGTATAATAAAGCAGCCTCTTCGTTTTTCGAAGAAAGCTCCTCTTCTTTATTTTCGATAATATTGGGTGTTAATTCGTCTTTTGCCTGCCGTTTTTCTACACGCAGGTAGGAGAGACAAGTGTTTACAGCTATACGGTAGATCCAGGTAGAAATTAGGGCTTTATTTCTGAATTTATCCAGGTTTTGCCACACTTTCATGAAGGTTTCCTGCATCAGGTCATTCGCAGAATCACTGTCGCCGGTATAGCCATAGCATAAATGGTAAATCTTCTTCGAGTTTTTCTGAAAGATTTCCTTAAAAAAAGCTTCTTTATTTACCATTGTACCTTTGACAGCAGTTAAAGTTGTTTGTTACAAACCGAATTCATTTTTATCGAACCTTTTTATAAGCTGCCGGCTTTTCTCTATCAGGAGGTTAAATTCCTGCTGGTAGTCAAACTGCAGATCTTCGTGAAGTTTGCCAAGCAGATTTTTAATTTTAACCAGTTGCCTGAAATATAAATTTTTTAGTGGTTTATAAGATGAATTGAGGTTGACATGATTTAAGCAGTTATTGCAAAACCAGCATAATAACTCTGTTTCAGCTTCTTTTGATGAGGTAAATTTAGCATATCGGTTTATGGCACGAAGAATTTTCCGGAGGGATTTTAAACTATAATATTCGTGATTATTAAGATTCAGAAAATCTTTCTCAAGGTTGTCTTTTACCTTTGTAATGTATGCCTGGCTATCAGAGGAATCATAAATTAAGTACGATAAAAACTCTTTATTATCTTTTTTATACTTCGCCAGCTTTAAACAAAAACTAATAATTTCTGATGAGCTAAGCGTTGCTAATTCTTTTTTTATATCTGAAAGTTTTTCTGAATGCATCCAGTAGATTTATGATTAAGTTGTAAATCTAATTAATTCCTTACTTTTGCGCCTTAAAATTATCCAGATACATGAGTTTAAAAGGGGCGGGCAAGCTTGCTGTAATTACATTTTCTGTTGCTGCGGTTTTAGTTTTTCTTTGCGAATATAATCTGGTAACTGTACCTTCTGCCATTCTGGTGACAGTTAGATGGCTGGCTATTGCAAGTTTGTTCTTTTATGGAATCAAGAAAAAATCACTTACTACCTGGATTCTTATATCCATGGTAGTGGGGGCTTCCATTGGTCATGATCTGCCTCATATCGCTTTAAATCTTCAGGTTCTGAGTAAAATTTTCCTGAAACTTATAAAGACAATTGTAGCCCCATTGCTGTTTGCAACGCTTGTACACGGTATCGCAGGGCATGCGAACCTTAAACAGGTTGGCCGAATGGGCTGGAAATCAATTGTATATTTTGAAGCTGTTACTACAATTGCCCTGTTTATAGGTTTAGCAGCAATTAATATTTCAAAAGCTGGTGTGGGGATTAAAGTGCCTCCGGGTTTACACGAAGAATTACCTAAAGTAGAAGCACAAACAGCTACGGATATCCTTCTTCATATTTTCCCGGAAAACATTGCCAAATCAATAGCAGAAGGGCAAATTCTGCAGATTGTGGTTTTTAGTATTTTATTTGGTATAGCCTTAGCAATGGTGCGTGAAGATAAGAGAATACCGCTGCTGAAAGCTACAGAAAGCCTGTCGGAAGTGATGTTTAAATTTACCAATGTGGTAATGTACTTTGCACCGATCGGGGTAGGAGCTGCCATTGCTTATACTGTTGGGCATATGGGGCTTGGAATTTTACTAAACCTTATTCAACTGCTGATCACGCTTTATGTTGCACTGCTGGTTTTTATTTTAGGAGTTTTGTTTCCGGTTGCACTTGCGGTTGGAGTACCGGTAAAAAAATTCCTTCAGGCTATATCGGGGCCTGTGTCTATTGCTTTTGCAACAACCAGCTCCGAAGCAGCATTACCCAGAGCAATGGAGAACATGGAGAAGCTGGGGGTTCCACGAAAAATTGTAGCTTTTGTTATGCCTACAGGTTATAGTTTTAACCTTGACGGCACTACACTATATCTTAGCTTAGCTTCTGTTTTTGTAGCTCAGGCCGCCGGAATAGACCTGTCGTTTGAAAAACAGATAATTATGGTCTTTACCCTGATGCTTACCAGTAAAGGTGTGGCAGGTGTTCCAAGGGCTTCACTGGTTATCCTTTTAGGCACCGCAGCTTCTTTTGGGCTGCCGGTCTGGCCGATATTTATTATTCTGGGAATTGATGAATTAATGGATATGGCACGTACTTCGGTAAATGTAATTGGAAATTGCCTTGCAACCGTTGTTATCGCAAAATGGGAAAAGGAATTTCGTCCTGAAACAGAAATGCTGGCTGAAGGAGTAAACGATTAAATTTTAAATTAAATATAGTATGAGTGACAGAGGAAAAAAGATATTTCTTGCATTGAGCGTATTCGTTCCTTTCCTGATCTATTGTGTTTATTATTATTCTATAATGATAAAAAATGCTCCCTATAAATTTTCTGAATTTGAATCTATTACTTTTAAGTACGGATTGGGCGACAGCCTGATCAATCAGTATGACTCAAAAACGGGTAACTATCAGTACCTGAACGAAAAAGATTCATTAATTAAAACAAAGGTTAAGTTGTCGAAAGATGATTTACTTTATTTACACAGAAAAGCGGTGGACCTGGGTTTCTGGGATTTTCCCGAACAGATCTTACCTTCGAAATATGCCGGTTCAAGTCCTAATTCGCCACATTACTACCTCGAGTTTAATTACGAACGAAAAAGCAAACACATGCTTTTTGACGTCAATTACGATAAAAACCAAAAGCTGAAGGATGCTGCGAGAATGCTAATTGAAGAAGTAAGCAGAACAATTAACGATGCGCAGGACAGGGGAAAGAAAGAAAAATAGTTAATTGATTGGTTTTGTTTAAAAACAATAATTCCTATATTTGCACCTCATTTAAAAAATATATCTAACAATGTACGCAATAGTAAATATAGCCGGACAGCAATTCAAAGTTGCAAAAGACCAGCAGATCTTTGTACACCGTTTACAGGGAGATGAAGGCGCTAGTATTGAATTTGACAATGTGTTGTTAGCTGCAGACGGAAGTAAAATAAAAGTAGGTGCAGATGCATTGAAAGGCGCTAAAGTTTCAGCTAAAATCGTGTCTCATTTAAAAGGTGATAAAGTAATCGTTTTCAAAAAGAAACGCCGTAAAGGATACAAAAAGAAAAACGGTCACCGTCAGCAGTTCAGTAAAATCGAAATTACTGGAATTTCTTTATAAGAGAAAAGTAGAACGGCAAAGGTTAAAACCTATTGCCAGTAAATGTTAAACATCAGAATTGAGATTCAATTCATAAAAATAAAAAACAATGGCACATAAAAAAGGAGCCGGTAGTTCCAAAAACGGTCGTGAGTCGCATAGCAAACGCTTAGGTATCAAAATTTTTGGTGGACAATCTGCAATTGCAGGAAATATCATTGTACGTCAGCGCGGTACTAAACACCACCCTGATAAAGGTGTTGGTATTGGTAAAGATCATACATTATTTGCTCTTACCGCGGGTACTGTGATCTTTAGAAAAAAGGCAGATAATAAATCATACGTTTCTGTTATCCCTGCTTTCCCTGCAGCTGAATCAGCAGAATAATTTATACTTGAAATAAAAAAAGAGTTTGCTCAAAAAGCAAGCTCTTTTTTTATTTATCAGTTTTCCCGTACCAGCAGTTCTTCGGCGAAACTTCTTAATATTTGTTTCTTCTCTTTTTCTGCCGGAATATCTTCCAGGATGTTCAGGGCTCTTTCTGCGTATTTGTTCATTTCTTCTTCGGCCAGATGACGTATCCCTAAACGATTATAAATATCTGTAACAGCATCAACCTTGGTTTCAGGTTCTGCGTCTTCCTTGTTCAGCCAGAATGAAAGCTCTTCCTCTTCCAGTCCGCTTGCAAGTTCCAGTGCTTTAATAAGCAGGAATGTTTTTTTATTTGAAATGATATCTCCGCCTACCTGTTTTCCAAATTTTTCCGGATCTCCGTACACATCCAGGATGTCGTCCTGCAGCTGAAAGGCAATACCCAGATTTTTTCCAAACTGATACAGTTTTTCTGCATCAGCGAGCTGGGCTCCGCCTATCAGGGCACCTATTTTTAAACTGGCGCCGAGCAAAACAGCGGTTTTTAACGCGATCATTTCAATATAAGCTTCAATGCTTACCGTTTCCATCTGTTCAAAGCTCATGTCAATTTGCTGGCCTTCACAAACTTCTGCTGCTGTATTACTGAATATCCCGATTACTTCTCTTAAAATTCTATCATCGACTTTCATTATCTGCTGATAGGCTTCAACAAGCATTACATCTCCGGAAAGAATGGCCGCTGCTTCATTCCATTTAGCATGTACAGTAGGCTTTCCACGTCGGAGAGGTGCCTTGTCCATAATATCATCGTGCATTAAAGTGAAATTATGGAACATCTCCAGGCCAATAGCCGGTTCGAGAGCTGTGAGAATACTCCCGTTGAAAAGATCGGAAGCAATTAAGGTAAGAACAGGCCTTAATCGTTTACCTCCTAACGATAATATGTACTTTATCGGCTCATACAACTCTTCAGGATGGGCAGGGAAACTTTTGTCGGCAATTGTTTGGTTTACTAATCGTTGTAATTCGGTAACAGCTATCATTAATTATTGTACTAAGGTAAAATCTATTTGTCTTTTTGAGAGGTCAACTTTTTTTACCCGTATCTTCACTTCATCTCCTAACTGGTATTTCTTCTTTTTACGTTGTCCAATTATACAATAATTTTTTTCGTCGAGCACATAAAAATCATCTGTAATCTCTTTCAACCGAACCATTCCTTCACATTTATTCTCTATAATTTCCACGTACATTCCCCACTCTGTTACGCCTGAAATAATCCCATCAAATGTATTTCCTATGTTATTTTCAAGATATTCTGCCTGTTTGTATTTTACGGATGCTCTTTCTGCATCAGCTGCTTTCTTTTCCATTTGAGAAGCGTGTAAACACATTTTTTCATACGCTTCTTCCTTTACAGATGCACCGTTGTGAAGGTAATGTTCCAGAAGTCGGTGAGCGAGAATATCGGGATACCGGCGGATAGGAGAGGTGAAGTGGGTGTAATAATCAAATGCCAGGCCGTAATGACTTGACTTTTTGGTCGTGTAAATCGCCTTTGCCATGGACCGGATTGCCAGATGGGTGAGCACATTCTGTTCCTTTTTACCCTCAACATCAGCCATTAAATGATTAAGTGAGCGGGCAATTTCTTTATCAGAATTTGTGTTGATCTTGTAACCAAACTTATAAGCAAACTGTGCAAAAGCCGCTAATGTTTGTTCGTTTGGCGCATCGTGAGAACGGTAAACAAATGTCAGTTTTTTCTTTCCCTTTCCTTTTTTAGCAATAAATTCTGCTACCTTTTTGTTTGCCAGTAACATGAAATCTTCAATAAGCTTATGCGCGTCTTTCCGCTCTTTTACATAAACCCCTACAGGACGGCCTTCTTCATCTAACTTGAATTTCACCTCAGTTGATTCAAAACTTATGGCGCCATGTTTGAATTTTCGTTCCCTGAGTTTATAAGCTAAGTCATTCAAAACCAGGATTTCCTTGCTATACTCGCCCGTTTTATTTTCTATTAGTTCCTGTGCTTCTTCATATGAGAAACGATGGTTAGAGTGAATAATAGTTTTTCCAAACCATTGATCAATTATATGAGCTTCGGCATCGAGTTCAAAAACGGCGGCAAAACATAGTTTATCTTCTTTTGGCCGTAATGAACAGACACCATTAGAAAGCCTTTCGGGTAACATAGGAATAACCCGGTCCACCAGATAAACAGAGGTACCTCGTTCAAAAGCTTCCTTGTCTAAGGCAGTATCCGGTTTTACGTAATGTGAAACATCGGCTATATGTACACCTACTTCAAAATTGCCATTTTCAAGATAACGGAAGGAAATGGCATCATCAAAATCCTTGGCATCAAAAGGATCAATAGTGAAGGTTAATATATTTCTGAAGTCCCTTCGCTTCTCAATTTCTTCAGTTGTAATGATATCCGGAATTGCATTTGCTTCTTCTTCCACTTCGGCAGGAAACTCTAAAGGAAAGCCATACTCAGCAAGTATAGCGTTCATTTCGGTGTTGTTTTCACCCTGTTTACCTAATACATGTACTATTTTTCCGATAGGATTTTTAGCTCCTTCTGGCCAGTCGATAATTCTGGCTACTGCTTTATCTCCATCCTTCGAACCGTTTAAGTCTTCTATAGGAATAAAGATATCTTTCAGCATCTTGCGATCGTCCGGAATCAGAAAAGCAAAACGCTCAGATTGTTTAACAATACCGGTAAAGTCTGTTTTCGCCCTTTCAAGAATCTCTACAACTTCTCCCTCTTTCCGGCGGCCTTTTCCTTTGGCATATACATACACTTTAACCTTATCACCGTGAAGGGCATTCCTTAATTTTCTGGGAGCTACGTAAATATCTTCTACAAATTCATCGTCAGGAACTATGAAACCTGAACCATCTGTAGTCATATCAACTGTTCCGGTAATAAATGTTTTCAGCTCTTTTAGCTTAAAACGGCCACGGTCAACCGCTTCAAAAATATCCTTATTCCCTTCATCCTGTAAAATTTCCAATATTCCCTGCCGGGATTCGGGATCGGAGAGATTCAGTTTGGCCGCAATCTGTTTATAATTTAATGGCTTGTCTGCCGATTTCTCTAATATGTCGCTTACTAATTGCGTAAGCACCAGTTTTATATGACTCGAATTTTTTTTGCTCATTGAGATAGGTTTAAAAACATAATGAACTCCTTAGAGAAGAAGTTTACAATTTATCGCTATTGCACAAAAACAACGTTTTCATCATTGATAGTTGGCAATCCTTTAAATTTAAGCAACAAACGGGCAGTTGTGATTACATCTTTCTGGCAATAGGTTTTAATCCGGTCGAGATCGTTATTCTGCCAGTAAACTTTGTGGACATCTGCACCGCTGATATCATCTTTAGGAGTAGGAATATCAAAAACTGCAGCAAGCAGGTTTAATGACGTGTAATTTTTGTGATCTCCAAATTTCCAAAGCTCCATTGTATCCAGGTGGTTTACTTCCCAGGGCTTTTTTCCACTGATCCGCAACTGTGCGGGAAGGCATAATTCATTAATTAAAGTCCGTCTGGACAAATAGGGAAAATCGAATTCCTTTCCATTATGGGCACATAAAATAAGTGAAGAGGGTTGTTTATCTAAGAGAGTAATAAATCCTTTTAAAATTTCGCATTCATCGTTTCCTGCAAACGACTTTACTCTTAAACCTGTATTCGGATTAGCGGTATCAAAGACACCAACAGAAATACAAACTATTTTACCAAATTCAGCCCAGATTCCTGCCTTGCAATAATATCCTTCTGCTGATTCGCCTTCTTTTCGCTGGTGCTGCGTTTTCTGATCCCACAACTCTTTAAAAATTTGCGGCACTTCATTATAATCCGCATACTGTGGAACCGTTTCTATATCAATTACAAAAACGTTATGAAGGTCAAGATTATCAAGCATTCATTTATTGTTAGATTCAATTTTGTTAAGATCGGTTATAATTTCACAAAATACAAATTACTATTTTCTCTCCTTATCTAAAATGGTAAAATACTGGACTAAGCGGTTGCCTTGCTCGTCAACCAATGTTAAGATGTGTTTTCCTGCTCCGGAGTTTAAGGCAAGCTGATGAAAGTCGGTAGTTGACCCTATATATTCATTATCTAAATGCCAGAATATTTTAGCTTTTGGATTTCTGTGAGCAGCGTTTAGAATAACTTTCCCTTTTCGCCCGTCTATTTCCAAAGGAATATATATTTTAGAATTGTTTTTTGGATAGATAAGTTCCATTTGATTGATGTCCTGTTCGTCTGTGCAACCGGGTTTGACAGGAGGTAATAATTTGTAATCCCGGTGCCGTAATTTGTAGTAATATTCCATTGCCGGAGGCAATACGAACCAGGCTTGATGTACCATGTTTTCTACCGATTCACAGGATGAGGAAACCCTATGTGCTGCAGTTTTATCAAGATGAACCAACTGGTGGTAGGGACAAACTTTTGTCTTTATCCCAGAAACAGGTACAAAAAGAGTTTCTTTCACCGGGCAGAAACTGCTTGCTTTATAGCCGCTTTCTGGGCAAACTTCAACCTGGATGAGTTTATCAGCAGGGGCTTCAAATTCTTTTGAAGCAGGCAACAGATCAAAGATGTCAAAAAGTACCGGAGCTGCAGTTTCAATACCCGTTAACCCCGGCCGGCCTTCACCGTCGGCGTTTCCGACCCAAACGCATACAAGGTAACCCGAAGTTAAACCGATGGCCCATCCATCTCTGAACCCGAAGCTGGTTCCTGTTTTCCAGGAAATTTTTTTTGAAGAAGAAAATTGTTCCCAAAGTAACTCTTCGCCCGGGCGCATAACTTCCTCCATGGCTTTAAAAGCAAAATAGACTGATGCATGATCGGGAAAATAGGCCCTTTCTATCGATTTAGTTTTGGTTTTAGTATCCGGGAGATAAACGGGCATATGGTAGTCAGCCAAATCGTATTTTCCCATATTCCTGTTCGCATGATTTAAAGAACGTGCTAAGCTGGCATAAACACCGGAAAGTTCCCACATCGAAACCTCGCATCCTCCGAGGATTAAAGACAAGCCATAAAAATCAGCAGGATTTTTCAATGAAGTGATTCCCTGCTGCTTCAAAAGTTCATAGAAACGTTCGTATTTGTATTGCTGCAACATTTTTACTGCCGGAATATTGAGGGAACGACTCAATGCTTTCGAAGCCGGAATAGCGCCATCATAACCCAGGTCGTAATTTTGGGGAGTATACCCGGCAATCTGGGTTGGTATATCCGGAACGAGACTGTTGGGAAGCAGTTGTCCGTCTGCTAACATGGCTGCATATAGAAGTGGTTTTAACGTACTCCCCGGGCTTCTTACCGCAGAGATCATGTCCACATCACTTTCCATTTCCGGGTCTTTTGGTTCATACACATTTCCAACATAAGCCAATACGTTTCCATCTTCAATTTGCATTACAAGTGCGGCAGCATTATTTATTCCGTTTGATTTAAAAAATTGGTGGTGTCTTTGCAAAATTCGGCTTACATTTCTTTGCAGGTTTATATTTATGGTTGTTCTTGTTCTTGCAGAGCCAGGATGATGTCTTGCGTATTCTCTTTTAAAACGATTTAATAAATGCGGTGCAAGCTGGGGCAAGGGGAGGGGTTTCTCAGGGACAGGTTCCAGTTTTGCGAGGCGGGCTGTGGTTTCATCAATCACTTTTTTTGACACCAGTTTATCCAGCAGCAAGTTTCTCTTGGCTTCGAGTTTAATTCTGTTTTTACCTGGATGTACGAGTGAAGGAGCATTGGGAAGTACCGCTAAGGTGGCCATTTCGGCCCATGAAAGCTTTTCTGCACTCCGTCCGAAATATCTCCAGGAGGCTGCATCAAGCCCCACAACATTAGTCCCGAACGGAGCATTGGCAGCATATAATTGCAGAATCTCCTGTTTTGAATCAGAAAGTTCGAGCCTTATTGCAAGAATGATTTCAATGAGTTTTTGAAAAACATTTCTTGGTTTATTCCGGCTAAGCCTGATTATCTGCATCGTAATTGTACTGCCGCCGCTTACTATTTTTTCAGATTGGATATTTTGTTTAGCAGCCCTTAAAAAAGCAAGCGGATCAAACCCAGGATGATAGTAAAAACGTGAATCTTCAAAGGCTAAAATACACTTTTCAAACTTTTCAGGAACTGTTCCTGCTGATGGAAATCTCCACTGTCCGTCCTTTGCTATAGAAGCATTTAATAATTCTCCTTTCTCATCTTCGATAACAACAGATGAAGGCGTTTTAAACAGGGGAGAAGGGAGCGAAAACCAAAAAATTAACAAGAGGACGATAAAAAAAACTCCTCCGATTGCTAGTTTCGGTTTTCTTAGCCTTTGTAATAATCTTCCCGGATGTTTTGTCATACCATAGCCTTCTTCGCTATTTATTTTTTCCGGGTAAAACCTCTGTCCACTTACCTGGCAATACAGCCTGTATCTCATTATTATACATTGCAGAACAGGAAACCGCAGGGAGATAATACTTCCCAGAGTAAGAAGCATTCAATAAAACCTGGTACGTATAACTTGCACTGGCAGGAATATTAAAATACGTAAATACACGATCATCGCGAATATCGCGGTATGTATAAGGAGATAAAGAAATAGCTTTTTCATTATCCATTAGCCGTGTATTTATTATTTCCCAACCAGACGGAAATATCTGCGTAAGCGCCATCTGCTCATAGTTTCCTCTTCTTCCAGGATTTTTTACTGTTACTTCTGCAATAAAATCAGTTCCCTGAATCAATATGGATGGGTCTATTGTTTCTCCCTGCTGATTTTTATAATTAACACTCATTAGTAAAATATCCGGATTGTTTACAGCAGGCGGATCCTGTCCCGGAGGAGCTTGCACCTGGCGTATGATACGTATGTACAACCGGTTTTTCCCCTGGTTTGATAACTTTATCGAAGCAGTATTCGACTTCATATTTACCGGAATCCGATATAAATAGGTATCGGAAGATATTGTTTTACCGCTTCCGTTAACCGAATAGCTGAAAGTTAACTTTTTACCGCTTTCATTTTCTCCGCAATATTTCGCTATCGCGATTAAGGCATAAGCCGTAGTTTGTGTACTGTACCATTGTTCCTGCGACAATTTAGCGGCAACAGTGTAAAGTAATTTTGACGCAGCTGTATTTTGTTCCAGTTCAACAAGCGTTTCCAGGATCATTGCCTGATCCCGCAATTCTGAACCAAATGTTTTCCCCGGTTCAGAATACGGCTTTATAGTAAAACTTAATCCTTTTATAAGCTGGGTTGCTATTTCTGGCCGTCCGACTAATTTATATGCAGACGCAAGCCGCCATTTTGATTCAGCTGATAAATATTTAAACTCTCTGAGGCGATTCATTGCCCCGATTTCGGGAGATTTGGCTAATGCCAGAAGATATAGCCGGTATGCCTGAATGAGGTCTCCGCGATAAAAATCAGCACTGTTTGGTACCCAGCTTACCGAGCGGTTCTTCTGATACCGTTTCCACGAATCAAGAAAGCCTGCAGGAACAGAATATCCTTTATTCTGAGCTTCAATAACAAAATGGCCGGCATAGTTAGTTCCCCATTCATCAGCTTCTGAATTTCCAGGCCAGTATGAAAGTCCGCCTTCCGGTGTTTGAAATCCCCTTAAACGACTGATTGCATTTTTAATATTTCTCTCAACCGAGACCTTTTGCTGCTCGCTCAGATCTGTGAGTTGTTTTAAATACAATTGAGGAAAGGCAGCAGAAGTAATCTGTTCAACACAGCCATGAGGATATTGGATAAGATAATTTAATCGTTTGGTAAGATTGACCGGAGGAATGGAGGAAACCTCAATCGTTGTGCTATTTGTTCCTGGCATCCCAATGGGGGTGATTGTTGTATTCCATGTTTTATTTGCTTCCAATTCTGTTCCGGAAACGGAAGTGATATATGGATTTGGATTGCGAATATCCAACTCCAGGTTATATTCTTCACGGTTTGAGCCGCTTTTTGCTACAATTTTAATTTTTGCTATTCCTGTTGTGTTTTTAACTTTTACATCAGCAAAAACCAATTTTTCTCCTGTTTGAGAAAAGCTAAGGGTTTGTTTTTGATTAGCCACCGTAAGCATATTGTTAGCTGAAATATCAATGCTTACATTTTTAATACTGTTCTCCATTGCGAAAACGGTAACCGGCAACTTAAAACTTTCGCCCGGCCCGGCTACTCTCGGTAAGGTGGCTAAAAGCATCAGTGGTTTTTTTACGGCTACCGCTTTTTCCGTGTATCCATAGGCGCCATTTTCTCCCGCAATAAGCATTGCCCTTACTGATCCGATATATTTTGGAAGGATAAACGAATGGCTTTTCTTTTCGCCCTTATTTAAATGAAAAGGGCCCAGGAATTTCACCACCGGTTTAAACCTGTTTGATTTTGCCGGATTTATATTCCTGTTGATATTCGCATCGCCGCCGATGCTTAAAATCCGTTCCAGGTCTCCGCCCCAGGCACCTATCACATTATCAAACAAATCCCATGTTTTTACCCCCAGAGCTTCTTTTGCATAGAAGCTTGCATGAGGGTCGGGTGTTTTAAAACGTGTAAGATCAAGTAAACCTTCATCAACTATAGCAATGGTATAAGTCATTGCTTTGCCACTGTTTTCAGACACTGTTAAAGCCGATCTTGTTTCCGGCCTGATAATGTCCGGCATTGTAATTACCGGTTTTAGAATGGTTTCTTTATCTTCAATAAGTAATGGAATAACGCCATACATTCTTATTGGAAGATCATTTACAGTGTTGGCATGTGGCTGAAGTAAGGTGACGTTTACAAAAACATTGGGCGCCATTCCTTTTTCTGCCTTAAAGCTGAAGCGGGTTTGCCCCTGAGTGGTTTCTATCCACCATGTTTTAATTACTTTACTGCCGCTTTCTATACTAATTAACCCACGCCCGCCTTTACTGGATGGAATTGTTAAGGTAATGTTTTCTCCAACCGAATATTTTTCTTTGTTAGCGGTAAAGGAAAGCATGGATGCTTCCGTTGGGTTATTTTGCTGTTCCCTTTGCGCCCAGCCCGGCCAGTCAACATAAACGGTTTTACCGCTTGTATGCCCGCTTTCAAGATCTTTAACTCTGATTAAGTACCTGCCCCAGTCCGGATAGTTAATTCTTAAATTCCATTTTCCCGTTCCGTTGTTTAATATAATTGTTTCTTTCCCTAATAATTGATTGTACTTATTCTGGGTAAAATTGCTCAGGCTTTCTTCTTCCTGATCCCACCACCATCGCCATTGAATTTTATACAACTCTACCTGAACTTTTCTTTTTCCTGTTATTAATTTACCTTGTGCGTTTACGTTAACAATGTTTACCGGATGATTTTTGTCAGTTAATAACATGCCGGTTAACTTATCGCCTTCAGGTATATGAATACCGGCATAGCTTAAATAAGAATAATAAGGGATTGAAAAATTATCAATACTGAAATTACCGCCCGGTTCAAAAACTTTGGTTGTGAAACTTGCTTTCAGAACTCCGGGGGCATTCGATGCCTCTATTTCGGGATTAACAGCAGCAGTTCCGTCAGCATTTAATTTACCGTCAAAAACCGTTTTATTCTCTGCTTCGAAAGAACTGGTCGGATCATCAAAAGTATATTGTGCAAACCCAGTAAAGGCAGAAAGAGCAGGAGTTAGGGTAACATCTACTTTTGCTTTAAGATTTTGGGCTGCTGCTCCAAATAACCATCTTGCAGTTAAAATTCCTTTCTCTGATTGTCCTTTTACAAGTTCTTTCCGGCCATTGAAATGAAGATCAATCTTTAGCCTGTTAGGCATAATAGTTTCAATCTTAATGGATTTCTGAAAAACAGCTCCACCAACTTTTATCTTGGCAAGCCAGTTTCCGGTAGGGGAAGACGGTTCTGTAACTGTGTGGAAACTATAAAATCCGTTAACGGATTGAGTTTTAATAATGCTTTTATACAATTGTCCCTGAGGAGTATAGAATTCGAAAGTTACGGGATCAGCTTGAGGAAGTTTCTTTTCCTTGTCTTCTAAAATAAAACTGATAAACAAGGAATCGCCGGGGCGCCAAACACCCCGTTCGCCATAAATAAATCCCTTGATTCCTTTTTGTATGATTTCGCCATTAACGTTGAAGCGACTGAGCGGGAGGGAAGAGCCATCATCCAATTTTAAATAGCCTCTTTGTTCGCCTCTTTTTGCAATAAGCATAAAAGGTTTCCTTTTAAGGTCGAAGTTTGCGAGGCCTTCGTTATTGGTAGTTAGCGTAGCTAAAACCTGCTGCTGGTAATCCAGAAGTTTTAATTCTACGCCGTTAAGCGGTTTCGTAGTCAGTATATCTGTAGCCGCAATCAGTATGTTGTTTGTTCCCCGCTTAGCTATTAAACCAATGTTGGAAGCGATGATATTTCTGGATGCCCAGCGTTCTTTTGTATAATATGAATTACTGCAGGGCTCATCCTTTTCATCCCATTGATAGTCTGCCGGATAATAATTATTGTAAAGATTCCAGAAGTCATCGTCCTCATCAATTTGCTCACCATAATCATAGTTATTATCCTGTGATTCCGATTCTGTTGAAACTCCGTTGCAGGGATATACTGAGTAGGACTTCCGAAAACCGATAGTTACACGATAAATTGCACCCGGTTCTGTCCGTAATATTTTATTGATATCTAAAAAGAACCGGTTCTTCTTACGGAGGTTAACGCCTTTACCTTCCAGCCGGATTGTTTTCTGAACAATCGGTTTCGCTACTCTTCGCAGATCGTTTTCGCCATCCATATTATTTACCTGTAGATATTGAGGGATGTTATTTTCGTAAATTTTTATGATCGTTACATCTACGGCTTTCAGGTTAACAGCTTCGAATGGTAAGGTTAAATTTCCGCTTGATGGTAAAATATTTCCCTTACCCGGAATAGTTACAGAAGGCCTGAAGTCTTCGAAATTCAAATTTGCTGCAACGCCGGTTTTTAATTTTTTTGAACTTATGTTTTCAATGCCTTCATTTACAACTACCTGGTAATTACCCTCCATACGGTCTGATGAATAAACTTTTACTTCGCTTCCGGTTATGGTGAACCGAAGATCATTTAAAGTGCTTATACCGATTAACCCATTCAGGTCCTGTGCTATCATTATCGGGTCAGAGAACTGAATTAAAGCATATTGTTCTTCATTCTGAACAGCACGAATATCCAATACTTTAAAAACTCCGATTGCAGGAATTTTAACTATTTTTTTCCCTTTTACGTCTGCACCTAAGGGATCTCCATCCCATGAAATAGTTAACTGTTGTTCTTTAGTTGACCTGGGAATACTGTCAATAGTAAAACGTGAGCTTCGCTGCTCGGGATTATGCGACCATTTTACGTGAAAACTTTTGTTATTTATCTCTGCCGACAGAAGTTTTGCAATTTTAGCAGGTTGTTCTTCATCAGCAAAATAGACTACACCGGTAAATTTCATCAGATCAAGCGAAGAACTGTTCAACGCTTTTAATCCTTCGTGTTCTACTTTAAAAGAAGGCTTTATTACCTGAAATTTAAAATCAAATGAGCTTAGATCTTCTGGCACTTCTGTTAAAGCGCCCAGGTTAAAACTTGCATCGTACTGCTTTCCAGGAGTAAGATTTTCGTCGGGCCTGAATTCTATCGTCCGGGAATCTAACCAGTAAGTCTTTCCTTTTACTGTTGGTTCAAAATCAAAGATTTCTCTCTCTTCCGGTTCATTTTGTTTGTGAAGAGCCGTTATTTCACCTGTCAACTGTACCCGGATTGTAGCAGTTTTCGAAATCGTTCCGGAAGTATAGGATTCAATGTATTTGGCAAAAGCCGGGTTAATTTCAATTTCTTTTTCTGGTTTAAAAAGAAAAAAAGCAAGTACAGAAATAAAGGCGATTGCGAGAAAAGATAAAATAAAAGGCTTACCTTTTATAAAAGCCGGTAATTTTTGCATAGAAGAGAATAAACTCTTCCAATTTACTAAAAAGAGATAATAGTTCAACCAATCATTACGCCCGGCTTATTAACTACCGGAATTCGTATTAGATTAGACTCAACAATACTTTCGGGCAGAAAAATAAATTTTTTGTCGTAAATGGTGCCATTTTGATAGTAGCTTAACCAGTATTCATTAGTAAGGCCAAAAACCTGCTCGTCAATAGCTTCAATTAACGAGAAGTCTCTGGAAGCTAAATTGCCTATTGAATGTCTTAAAATAGAGGTTTTAACTTCCTCATTATCTTTTAATCCATATCCTTTTGAGGTTACTAATACGGTTTCAAGTGGCGTATTTTTTAAATTTACCAGATAAACGTTCCATACCTTTGCCTCCGGAGATTCACTTTCTAACACTACCGCAATAGCAACGTCCTCAACAATATTTTCAGGAAGATCTTTTTTCATAATTACGCATTGAGCTAAACGCAGAGCGCAAAGCGGGTTTAAAAAAGCGGACAGCAAACTCTATACTATGCACCTTGCACTTTGCTAAATTACTTTTTCCGTGTAAACTTTCGTCCTGTTTTTTTAGGCTCTTTTTCTGCCGCTTCTGCTAAAGAAACTACTTCTTCGTAAGTCAGGTCTTTAGCTTCCTTTCCTTTTGGAATCTTAACGTTTTGTTTGCCAAATTCGATATATGGCCCCCAGCGTCCATTTAATATTTTTGCTTCCGGATTTTGTTCAAACGTTTTAATTACCTTTTCCGCATCTTTTTTTCTCTTTTCCTGAATTAATGAAATGGCTAATTCTTCGCTTACAGTTAAAGGATCAACATCTTTTGGTATTGAATAGAATTGATTATTATGACGAATATAAGGGCCAAATTTTCCAATGGCTACAGTCATTTCTTTATCCTCAAAAATCCCCGCTTTTTTAGGAAGGTTGAAAAGTTCAAGGGCTTCATCCAGCGTAATGGTTTCAATCATTTGTCCTGTACGCAGGCTTGCATATCGCGGTTTTTCTTCCCCTTCGGAATCGCCAATCTGAACAAAAGGCCCAAAGCGCCCGATACGTACAGAAACCTTTTTCCCTGTTGCAGGATCAATGCCCAGTTCACGCTCTCCACGAGCCTTTTCTGCTGTTTGAATGGTGTTTTCTACTTCCTGATGAAACGGACTATAGAAAGATTGTATCATCTTAGTCCATTCTTTTAACCCATGGGCTATTTCATCGAATTCCTTCTCAACAGTTGCGGTAAAATTAAAATCAACAATTCCTTGAAAATGAGCTACCAGAAAATCATTTACTACAGCGCCAATATCGGTAGGAAAGAGTTTGGATTTTTCTGTTCCGGTAATTTCGGTTTTATTTTCTTTATTTATTTGCCCGTTTTTTAAAGTCAGTACTCTAAAGTTCCTTGTTTTTCCATCACGGTCTTCCTTTACAACATATCCCCGGTTCTGGATAGTAGAAATAGTGGGGGCATAGGTTGACGGACGGCCTATTCCTAACTCTTCCAGTTTTTTAACCAGACTCGCTTCCGTGTACCTGGCAGGAGGACGGGAGAAACGTTCTGTCGCTTTTATTTCCTGCATGTTTAGTTGCTGAGATTGCATTAATGGTGGAAGAATGGCATTGTCGCTTTCTTCGTCAATTGTTACTTCCTGGTCTTCATCGGAAGATTCCATATACACTTTCAGGAATCCGTCAAACTTCATTACTTCACCGTTGGCTACAAAATCTTCCGGACGAGTGGATATGGAAATCTTTGCTGTAGTTTTTTCGAATTGAGCTTCACTCATCTGCGAAGCAATTGCTCTTTTCCAGATCAGATCATACAATCTTTTTTCAGAGTTATCACCATCAATAGTATGCTGATCGAAGTAGGTAGGCCGTATAGCTTCGTGAGCTTCCTGAGCGCCTGCTGATTTGGTTTTGTATTTTCTAAGCTGATGGTATTTTTCGCCATAAGCCGAGCGTATTTCAGCGCTGGCCGCATTTAATGCTGTGTCAGACAGGTTTACAGAATCTGTACGCATATAGGTTATTTTTCCGGACTCATAAAGCTTTTGAGCAATACTCATAGTCCTGGAAACTGAAAAACCTAATTTCCGACTGGCTTCCTGCTGCAAAGTAGAGGTTGTAAACGGCGGGGCCGGATTTCTTTTAGTCGGCCTGGTTTCTAAACTCTTAATTGTAAACGATGCCGTAGAACACGCTTTTAAAAATTCTTCAGCCTGTTCCTGTGTTTCAAATTTTTCCGGTAATTCTGCTTTAAACAGTTCTTTTTGTTTCCCGGTAGAAAAAATAGCTACTATTTTAAAGGCCGCGGTGGGTTTAAAGCGGTTTATTTCTCTTTCTCTTTCTACAATAACCCGTACAGCTACCGATTGTACTCTTCCGGCTGATAGCGAAGGTTTAACCTTTTTCCATAATACAGGAGATAATTCAAAACCAACAAGACGGTCTAAAACCCGGCGTGCTTGCTGCGCATTTACCAGATCATAATTTATTTTTCGTGGATTTTCTATTGCCCGAAGAATGGCGGGTTTTGTAATTTCATGAAATACGATACGTTTTGTCTTGTCGTCTTTTAGTCCGAGTGTTTCATATAAATGCCATGAAATTGCTTCTCCCTCACGGTCCTCATCCGATGCAAGCCACACTGTTTCAGCTTCTTTTGCAAGTTTTTTTAATTCGCTTACAATCTGTTTTTTATCTGCTGGAACTTCGTATTTCTGGACGAAATTATTGTTTACATCTATCGCATCATCTGTTTTAACAAGATCTCTGATATGGCCATAGCTTGACTTTACTAAAAAATCTTTTCCTAAGTATCCTTCTATTGTTTTTGCTTTTGCGGGCGACTCAACTATCAGTAAATTTTTTGCCATTCTGAAAATCCTATTTTTTGCAAATAAAATCAATATAAAAGGCAATGCCAAACATTTGCCTGTGCAAGCTGCGTATTTTCTAACTGATAGAAATTGAAATTGTTGGCAGAACAGCCTTTTTTGCTATTGTAAATACTCTTCGTAAAAAAATAAAGAGATATTTATATAGCAGCTTTTTTTGAAGTTTACATCAGAAATCCACCCCCGATGAGGTCGCTTCCTTCATAAAAAACAGCTGATTGCCCCGGAGCTATACCGGAAACCTGATGATGAAAATCAATATTCATTATATCACCTTCCTGAACAAGGGTACTTAAAGATCCTGCATCCTTATACCGGATTTTGGTTACTGCTTCAAGCGGTTGTGTCAGTGTTTCGTATTTTATGAGGTTAAGGTTGCGAACCTTAGCAGATGATCGTTGCAGTTCATCCTGCGTGCCCAAAACTACTGTATTTGATTCCGGAAGTATTTTAGTTACAAACATCGGCTGACCAAGTGCAATACCTAAGCCTTTACGCTGCCCGATGGTATAAAAAGGATAACCCTGATGTTTTCCAACAACGGTTCCGTCTGTAAGAATAAAATTTCCTCCGGCAACTTTCTCTTCTAAATCTTCTACTTTATGGCGCAGAAATGAACGGTAATCGTTATCAGGAACAAAACAAATCTCGTAGCTTTCAGATTTGTTGGCCAGTTCCAGCTGCCCCATATCTCGGGCCATTTGCCTGATCTCCGCTTTTGTAAAACTGCCTAAAGGGAATTTAGTACGGGCGAGATTCTTTTGGGAAACACCCCACAAAACATAAGATTGGTCTTTATTTTCATCCTTTCCTTTAGAAATCACATATCTTCCATTATCCTGCAAGCGAATATTTGCGTAGTGCCCGGTGGCTATAAATTCACAATCCAGTTTATCTGCCCTTTTAAGTAAGGCTTCCCATTTTATGTACGTGTTGCATAATACACAGGGGTTGGGTGTTCGTCCTGCAAGGTATTCATCAACAAAATTATCTATTACAAAATCGCCAAACTCATTTCGTATATCAAGAATATAGTGAGGAAATCCGTAAGCTACTGCAAGTGCACGGGCATCATTTATAGAATCGAGGCTGCAGCAACCGGTTTCTTTTGATGAACTTCCTGATGAGGCATAATCCCAGGTTTTCATGGTTAATCCAATAACCTCATATCCTTCCTCATGCAACATTACCGAAGCAACAGAACTATCTACTCCGCCGCTCATTGCTACTAATATTCTTCCGTGCTTGCTCATGTTATAAAAATGCAAAGATAAGTTTCTAAAATCTTCTCATCTAATTTACCATCACTATAATCTTTAAAATGACTTTCGTTTTAAAAATAATCTTGTTTATATTTGATTATCAAGTTTAAAATAGATAATTAACAATTATCTATTTATAAGTAGATAATAGGGTATTATCCAGAAATAAGTTGATAACAATCTAATAAGGTAAATGAAAAAGGGAGCGGTAATTACCGGAGATATTGCAGGTTTTACAAGCCTTAAGGATAAGCAGAGAGAATCTCTCATAGCTCAGTTAAAAGAAATTTTTGCGTCATGGACAGAAAAAGGGTATGCAGAATTATTTCGCGGAGACAGTTTTCAA
The DNA here is from genome assembly GCF_047272945.1 of Rubrilithobacter danxiaensis. Lineage (NCBI taxonomy): Bacteria > Pseudomonadati > Bacteroidota > Sphingobacteriia > Sphingobacteriales > Sphingobacteriaceae > Rubrilithobacter > Rubrilithobacter danxiaensis. Next base: position 101,891 of record NZ_JBKOPS010000007.1, on the reverse strand, counting down.
TTATTGGTGCCTGATTTTGAAACTTCAATTAAGCGAAGTTTACAATTACGCTGCTGGTTTAAAAAAGTAACTCCATCCAAACAAAAAACTGTACTGGATGCCAAAATGGTAATAGGCCTGGGAGAAATTTCTTATTTTAACAACAGTGTGCTGGATGCAGATGGAGAAGCTTTCCATTATTCAGGGCGTACATTTGATAAAATGGAAGAAACGGGGCTACGTATTGTAACGAAAGATGAGAAGATAAACAAGCAATTGGATGTTATAACAGACCTGATGAATGTCATAATAGGTAACTGGACAACAGGACAATCGGAAGTTATTTATCAATTATTAGAAGATAAAACACAGCAACAAATTGCCGATAACCTTCATATTGCACAATCTGCTGTAAATAACAGGATTAAACTGTCGAGATGGAAGGAAATTGAAAAAACAATCGCTTATATAATTTCTCTTACAAATGACTTATTCTGAAGAATTACTCGTTTTAGTACGTTTACTATTGGCGCATCTTCTAACCGATTTTATTTTACAACCTTCGTCGTGGGTTAAAGAGCGAAAAGAAAAAAAAATCAGATCAAGCAAATTATACTTTCATGCAGCACTTACGGCAATTCTTGCTTATGTGTTTTCAGGAGTATGGGCCGCCTGGGCACTGCCTGTGGTTATTTTTTTTACCCATTTTCTTATTGATTCCTGGAAGTCATACCAAAAAAATAATCTTAAATACTTTTTAATTGACCAGCTGCTCCATTTACTTGTTATTTTATTTTTATGGATCTGGATATTTAATAAATGGAATGAAGCGCAATTAATACTGCAAAAAGCGGTAAGCAATATTGATTACATTATAGTAATTACTGCTTATGTGATGGCTGCCTGGCCTTTAGGTATCTTAGTTGGAATTGCAACAGAAAAATGGCGAAACCAGGCAGACATAAACCGCGAAGGTTTAGAAAAAGCAGGCCTGTGGATTGGCTTGCTTGAACGTTTTTTAATTCTGACATTTATCCTCATAAATCAATATACAGCAGTAGGTCTGTTAATTGCTGCAAAATCAATTTTAAGATTCAGTGATAAGGAGAATACGCAAAAGAAAACTGAATATGTTTTGATAGGTACCTTAATGAGTTTTGCCATATCCTTTGTAATCGGGCTTTTGGTTCGATATCTAATAGAAGTTATTTGATATATACAGTTTTAATATTTACAAACTCTTTTATTCCATAACTGCTTAACTCACGGCCATAGCCAGAATGTTTAATACCGCCGAAAGGCAGGCGGGGATCTGATTTTACCAGGGCATTTACAAAACAGGAACCTGCGTTTAATTTATGTTTCGCTATCATTTCTCCACGGCTTAAATCTGCGGTAAATACAGCTGCACCTAATCCAAAAACAGAGTCATTGGCTATTTGAATGGCCTCGTCTTCATTTTTCGCAGTGACAAGGGCTGCAACAGGGCCAAATACTTCTTCATCAAAAGCCGGCATTCCTTTTTTTACCCCAGCAAGTACGGTAGGAGAGTAGAAGGCATTTTCACCTGCCGGTATAGTGCCTCCTAATAAACATTTTGCTCCAGACTGAATGCTTTTTTCCACCTGTTCGTGTACCTGGTCTCTCAGGTCGCGGCGAGCCATGGGTCCAAGCTGCGTTTTTTCATCCATCGGATCTCCCATTACCTTTGAAGCCATTTTTTCTACAAATAGCTCTGTAAATTCCTTTTCAATAGCTTCGATAATAATAAAGCGTTTGGCAGCTATACAACTTTGCCCGCTGTTAATTAAACGGCTTTCTGCACAGGTTTCAGCAGCCAGCTCCAGATCGGCATCTTTAAGAACAATGTAAGCATCACTTCCGCCTAATTCTAAAACTACTTTTTTTAATACCGATCCTGCTTTTTGTGCAACTTTCATTCCTGCTTCCGTGCTTCCTGTTAAGGTTACTGCTTTAACAACCGGATGTTCGATCACCTGATCAACCATATCACTTCCAATAACAAGTGTTTGAAAAATAGCTGCAGGTGCACCCGCTTCCCGAATAACATTCTCAATTGCCAGTCCGCAACCCATTACATTAGAGGCATGTTTTAATAGGCAGCCATTTCCAGCCATTAATGCAGGAGCAAGAAATCTGAAAACCTGCCAGAAAGGAAAATTCCAGGGCATAACCGCAAGTATTACGCCCAGGGGTACAAATGTTACCAGACTTTTCGTTGCATCCGTTTCAATAATTTCCTCTTTAAGAAATAGTTCAGCATTTTGAGCGTAGTATTCGCATACCGAGGCACATTTTTCAATTTCGGCTATTCCTGAATTAACCGGCTTGCCCATTTCTTCGGCCATTAGTCTGCTTAATTCAACTTTACGTTTCTTTAAAACAGCAGCAATTGACTTCAATAATTCCGCCCTGGATTCAAAAGAAGTTTCTTTCCATTTGTGCCATGCTGCTTCTGTTTGCACTAATTTTTGCTGAACTCTTTCTACTGTATCAGGTGAAAATTTTTTTATAATTTGCCCGTTTATTGGATTTACTGATTCCATCTGCGTCTCTTTTACAAATACCTACTATTTAATAATAAAAAAAAATAAAAAGTTTTATATATTTTTATTAATCGGTAGTACAAAAAGTTAATCAAAGAGATATTTTTTTCTTTATTATTAAAACATAATAACATCTATCAGTGTTATCAATTTCCTGAAAATTAGGTGGGATGCGTAGTCTTAGGGCATTAAAATTAAAAAATTTAATACTTCCGTTAATAATTGTAATAATCTCATTGGCAATGCTGGTTATTATTAATTATTTTTCAGTTAAACTTTTATATGCTACCCGTTCTTATACTCAGGAAGAATATCTATACTCTAAAGCCCGAAAAACTGCCGCTCTTAATTTACTGGTTTACCTTAATACAAGCGACGAAAAATACTACAACAACGTTCTTAAACAATTAAAAAGCGGATTAGGAACAGCCTCAAAAAAAGGAGAAAATAAAAAGGCGTCTTCTGAAAAATTCAGTCAGAATTTAAATGAACTGAACTGGTTTTTTCAAACTTCCAGAAATATTTCATTAATGAAAAAACTGGATGGGTTACAAAAAGAGGGTACTACACTAAATGAAGACCTACATAAAATTGCCGGCGAAATTCATCAGGCTGCTATTTCTCAAAATTTTGAAAATTCGCTAAAAGAAACCTATTCGTTCAGGCTTTATAACCTGGCAGAGAAAGCATCGTCGCACGAAAGAGCGTTTTCAGCTATTCTTGGTAATACTTTTCAGCAGGTAAAGAAGAAACTTTTTTTCGCCAATATTCTAATTATCCTTCTCATAATAATCAGTACCGTAATCTATACGGTTATAACGCTTAAAAGATTAAGTCATTCTTATCAGGAAATTAAAAAAAAAAATAACAGTTTGGCTACAACCAATCATGAGATGGATCAGTTTCTGTACAGTGCTTCGCATGATTTGCGTGCGCCCATTACTTCGCTTAAAGGCCTTGTTAATATAGCTTCAACAGAACATGATCCTACAGAAGTTAAAGCTTATCTTACATTAATGAATCAGATAATAGATCAGCAGGATCGGTTTATTGCTGAAATAATTAATTTTTCAAGAAACAAAAGAACAGAGATCAGTATACAGCCTGTTAGTTTGAAAAAAATAATAGAAGATTCCATTGTACAGCACAGATATATGAAAGGCTTTGGAAACTTCAGGATAGATAAGGAGATATGGCTTGATGAAATTAAAAGTGATCCCTTACGTTTGGGCATCATTTTTAATAATTTAATCTCTAACGGAATAAAATACAGTGACGAAACAAAGGAAGTAAGTTATTTGATGATACGAACATTTGCCTCTGGTGATAATTGTATTATCGAAATAGGGGATAATGGAATTGGCATTAAGGAGGAGAATCTGAACAGTATTTTTGATATGTTTTTTGTTACCGCTAATAAAAATAAGGGGGCGGGATTAGGGTTGTATCTCGTAAAGGAAACGGTTGAGAAACTGGGAGGTACTATTGAAGTACGCTCTCAGTTTGGCCTTGGAACTTATTTTACCATTACTTTTCCCGGGACTATTCATCATTAAAAGAAAATCGCGTTTTTGTATTAATATAATTCTTTAAATATGTAACTATAATAAAGTCTCTCTCGTAGAAGGTAGAAAATTCAATACGATGAGAAAGAATATCAAAAAATTACTTGGTTTCTCATCTACCTTCTTTACAGCTTCTGCTCTTTTTGTGTTTGCTTCTCAGCAGGCTAATGCGCAATTTATTTCATCACCATTCAAAACAGCAAGTTTTACAGGCAGCAGTACGGCAGCAGTAAAATTAGTGCGTCTCAGCCTGGAAGATGGGTTTAACAGAGAGGAAGCGGTAATTACTTTTGATAATAACAGCAATGCAAGTGCTGGCTTTGAGGATGAAACTTATATTGGAGGAAGCCCTGTATCTGTGAGTACCCTGTCAAAAGACGATATTGCATTATCATTAAACAGAATGCCTGATTTGAATCAGGATATTGAAATTGGGTTGAACATAGATTCTCGTAGCTCTGCCTCCCTCACTTTAAAAGCAGAATATGTAGATCTTGGCAGCTGCCAGGTGATTTTGCAAGATTCTTATTTAAATAAGCAGATCGATCTGAATGAGAATACGACCTATAATCTTGTAATTGATAAAAAAAATCCCTCATCTTATTCTACCAACCGCTTCAAATTGCTGTTTTTTCCGCAGAGAAAAAATCTGGCGTATGCATTGCTGAATTATCAGCAAAAAGCACCATCGGATCTATCTGATAAAGACATGCTTTATACCAGCACATACAAAGTATCAGTTTTGGCAACAGAAGAACCACAAAACAGTAAAAGCAGCACAGTAAATCAAAATAAGTTAAAAGTAGCGGCAACTTCTTCTTTATAGAAATTCCCCGAACAGATTACAGTATTAAAGGGAGTTTAAATTTTTGTTTTAAATAACGGTTATCGTTGTAGTAAAACTATTAAGTTTATGAAAAAGTTTATATTGCAGATTCAATATAAACTTTACTATGAAGGCATTTTTTTATGAAGCATTTCTGCTACTTATTCTCCTGCCTTTCTATTCTGTTGCACAGCTCGAAGAAGGAAACCTGGGCGATCCGGTTGTAAATATAGATTTTGGATCTGCCACACAGGGGCCGGCACCTATTACTACTACATATTCACTCTGGACGACAGATCAGTGTCCTCCCGACGGAAATTATAAATTAGTAGCCAATACCTATGGTTGCTTTAATGATTCCTGGCATACTTTGTTATCTGATCATACAGGCAATGGATATATGATGCTTGTTAACGCAAAAGAAGAACCTGGTGTTTTTTTCCGCCAAACAGTTTCTAATCTGTGCCCCAATACTACTTACGAATTTGCAGCATGGGTAATGAATGTTCAAAAGAAATATGCACCATGCCCTTCGCAAATTCCGGTAAATCTGACTTTTAATATTAAAACTGCTAATGGTGAAAAAGAATATACCACTGGTGATATTACTTCAACTGATAATCCCGAATGGAAACAATATGGCTTATATTTTACAACCGGAAATGAGTCAGAAATAGAATTAAAAATTATCAATAACGCTCCGGGAGGCTGCGGAAACGATTTGGCACTGGACGACATAACGTTTCGTCCATTTGGGCCTGTAGTTACCCCCTCGGCAAAAGCAGCAGATGGAAATTCAACCATCTGTGAAGGGCTTCCTGCAATCATTTCATTAGATGCTCAGGTAACCTCTGGAACTTACAGTTACCAATGGCAAATAAACACGAATGATACTGAAGGCTGGAAAGACATTGCAGGAGCAACAAGTACACCAGCTGTTTTTCCCGTTTCCTCCCCTGATAAAAAAGGGTATAAATTCCGGTTGTCTGTTTCTGCAGCCGGAAATATCAGTTCATCCGCTTGCAGAATATATTCAGATTCTATTCTCGTGCAGGTGTTAGAGAAACCTGTGGTTGATGCCGGCCCTGATACAATTTTTACAGTACAGGGAAGGCCCGTTAAATTAGAAGGCAAAATAACAGGAGCAACTAACGGAAGATACACGTGGTATCCGGCTACTGATTCGCCAGCCACTTTGAGTACAACGGCCCAGCCCCTGGAAGATACCGAGTACACTTTAACCTTTCTTTCTGATGTTGGATGTAACTTTGTTTCGAGCGATAAGATTTTTGTAAAGGTTTACAAAGATCTCCAAATTCCAAATACTTTCACTCCTAATGGTGATGGGATAAATGATAATTGGAATATTGTAGCTCTTAATACTTACTCTAATGCATGGTTAACGGTATATAACCGTTTTGGAGAAATTGTTTACAGAAGTATTGGATATTCAAAACCCTGGGATGGCAATAGAAATGGACAGGTTTTACCTTCAGGAACTTATTATTATACACTGGATCTTAAAGAAGGGACACTGGGTATTAAAAAAGGCTGGGTTTTGGTATTGCATTAATTGATTATTGGAAAGGTACCACGCTAAAAAAACACTAACAAAAAAACAATCAGGCAGTTGAAAAGTTCTTTATAAAAAAAGAGGATGATTGAATTATCGGCAGAAGAAAAAATAAAGTTGTTAAGCATTGCTTTACGATCAACAGATTTATATAATGACAGGGTTTATAAGTTACATGAGTATTGCTACAAACTGATCAATGAAATTATAAGTGGAAGAGTTAGCTGCGTTAATATAACAGAATCCGTATCAGAACTTGAAGAGCTGATTGAAGGCTTTAAAATGATGATTTATAAATATGAAAATTACCGGGAGATTATGAATCAGATAAGCAATGTAAACTAACGTTTACTCTTTTCATATTTTATGCAGATTTATTAAAACAGCTCCATTTGCTCCCATACTCCCAAACATTTCAATCGCTTCTGCATCTTTCAAAAACTTTACACTCGCAATTTTATCTGTTGTAATAGTTGTTAATCGGGCTTGGGCTTCTTTTCCTTTGTAGGGAACTCCGTCAATGACGTATAACTGATTGTTTTTATTCTTCTGACTGCCGGATATTCCATCTAGCTTTTTGCCTATAAAAGCTCCGGTCGTAGCTCCTAAAGCTGCTCCAACTGTGGCTCCTACAACCGTGTTTCCTGCCCGTTTCCCAATGATCGCTCCAATTGCACCGCCGGCTGCTGATCCGAGGAAAGTACTTTTCTGTGTTTTATTTACTGAAGCACATCCCGTAAATAAGAAAGGCAAAACCATGACAGCCAAAACACACAGAAAGAGTTTTACATTAAACATGGACGATAGTAATTTATATTGGTTTAGATAAACCGTAAGGCTTATACTTCTAAGATAAACTTTTTTTCGAAGATTTTAGTATCAGGAAAAAAATTATATCAGGATTTAAGCGACCAAAAGACCATCATTATTTATCACGTCTTTGGCTGATTTACTAAAAAAAGAATCCTTACTTATTTTAAATAACTGCAGATCCTGTTTTAAAGACTGTTTAAGTTCTTTATCAAAACGTTCCAGCAATTTTTCAAGTGATGACTTTTTTGAAACTTTCATTTTTTTAGTTTTAGGTTATGCCTTTATCTTTCTATTTTAATGCCAAACAGTAGAATAAGCTTTTCTGTTGGCTGACGATAGTATGACATTTTTTAAGTGTATCTTTTTTTGGTCATCTTCAGAAAAAAATGTTCGGACAGCCCGCTTTTTCACTACTAAACAATTTGATCGGTTTCGCCTTCTTTTAGAATGAAGAATATCAAAGTAATATATGTTTATGACGCTCTTTGCGGTTGGTGTTATGGCTTTAGTCCGGTCATAAAAGCTGTTTACGAAAAATATTCAGCGCAAACAGATTTTGAAGTGATTAGCGGAGGAATGATAACAGGTGAACGTACAGGACCAATAGGAGTAGTCGCTCCCTACATTAAAACAGCATACAGAACAGTTGAAGAAACAAGCGGTACCACTTTCGGGGAAGCTTTTTTAAAAGTTTTGGAAAGAGGCGAACTGATACTTGATTCAGAAAAGCCTTCAATTGCATTAAGTGTTTTTAAATCTACTCATCCCGAAAAGGCAGTATTATTTGCCCATGCTTTACAAAATGAATTTTATTTCAATGGAAGAGACCTGAATGAAGAGGAGCTTTATCGTTATATTGCTGTAAATTTTGGCCTCGATCCCGACGAGTTTATTTATAAAATGCAGCTTGAACAATTTAAGCAGGATGCTTATTATGATTTTGCTCTGGCAAGACAACTCGAAGTAAATGGCTATCCTTCAGTTTTGATTCAGAATAGCGATACTCATTTTTATCTCATTGCCAGAGGTTATACTGACCTGGAAACTCTGGAACTGCGTATTCAGAATGTATTATCAGAAATAAGATCAGCTTAACTTTTCGCAAATTCTGTTAATATCCTTACTTACTTTAAGTACATATTCCAGCTCTTCGTTCAGCAATTTATTGTCGGGAGTATCTTCAATAAGCTGAATTGAATTCTCTGGTATGGAAAGATCAGTTTCTTTAAAGCTTTTATCTTCTGGATTTAGTTTATTTACAGCTTCAGCCAGCAGGTATAATGCCTTTTTAATAGATTTAATATGAGCTGTATTTACCGGATGATTTTCATTTCGCTGCAGGCTGGCCAAAAGAGAAGCTATATAAGAAGAAAGTTTGTGGTTAAGAACTACAAATTTATGCAGATCCTGTCCGTTTTTCTGTTTACTCTTTGGTTCAGACAGCATTCGTTGAAAAGCCGATGAAATGTTGGCCGAGCTTACATACACTTCTTTTCTTACCAATTTATATTCTGTTACATCTAATTCTCTTCCTGCCAGTTTTTCTCCGGCCTTATAAAGATATTTGTAATTGGCCATCAGAATCTGTTTCATTAAACCTTTTAATTGCCGGTATTCCCACGAGGGGAATATATAATAACTGGCAGTAAAAGCAATTACAGAGCCTACAATGGTATCAAATATTCTTTCACGGGCAACACTTAATCCGCCAAGACCTAAGAAGCTGAATAAAATAATAATATAAGGAGTTAGAAAAAGTATGCCTACTATATAATTCTGACGAATAAAAGTATAAGCACCTACCATAAAAACGAGCAGCAAAATAAATCGTGCGATGTCGTCTTTAATAAAAATAACAATCAGTGCCCCAACAATCCCACCAAAAAAAGTCCCGGTTAAACGCTGAAAATTTCGTTGTTTGGTAAGGCTGAATCCGGGTTTAAGAATGGTTAAAATAGTTAAAAGTATCCAATAACTATGGTGTCCTAAAGGCAGTGCTATTGAAAAAAGATAACCAATTACGGATACAATTGCAACGCGAACAGAATGCCTGAAAATACCCGACTCAAAAGTCAGGTTTTCTCTGAACAGCTTATAATCAAACTCGTTGTGAGAAACGAACTGACTGAGTTCAAGGTTTTTAGTTTGGTCGGCACTTAAAAGTTTTAACTGGAAATAGCTATAAATCTTTTGAATTCGGTTAACTATGTTACGAACATTTATAAGGATTTTTTTCAGTACCAGGTTGTTCAAACCAAATTCAGATTCCACTTTGTCTATTTCTGTTTTTAGTTTTTCCAGATCGGATTGAAAATTGTTCAAAGGCTCGGGAATTTCGTTGCTTAATAATTTTAAGCTCAGATGATTCAGCTCTTCCGCAACTTTTAGAATGATTTCTTTAAAGTGAATAAGAACTCCTGTTTGTCCGAATGTTTTACGAATACTTCCATACTCATAATGGGTGGCCATTGTCTGTTCAAACAAGTCAACAATATCAACAAATACCAGAACCAGCTTGCGGCCCATACTGGTAGATTCTTTAACGATTTGCCTTGTTTTAAACAACAACTCCCTTACATGATATTGCTGCTGGTTTACTACTACCTGCTGGGCTATCAGTTTCTGGTATGTTTCATCATAATCTTCATTTATATCATAAAAACTGGCCTTTACCTGTAAATAACTCGCAACTTCTTCAATACAATTTGCAAGTGTTTGCTGCGCCATCCTGTAAGGCCGTATCTGCAAAACCGACATACTTAATCCCAGATACCAGATACCGCCTATAAACAAATAAACTGCGTGAAAAAGATTTTGCCCAAGCGTCAGGCTGTCATCAATAGTTAACACTACAACCAGCAGGGCAGCTGTCCCCACATTTGCTGCCCGGTCTCCATAAATGGATAACATGGAGAAAAAAAAACAGAAAATAAACAAGCCTACCATCATTAACGCTGGATAGCTGTTTAATAACCCTGTAACAAAACCCGTAAAAATAACTGCAAAAATGCAGCCTAACATGCCGTTTCGTTTATGGATCCAGGGCCCGGGGTTATCGCCTAAACTGGCAGAAAAAGCGCCGAGCGAAATTGTTATACCCGTAATAAGTTGCCCGAATTGGGCCAGAATGAGTGATGGTAAAAGTACTCCAAGTGTAATACGGATGCCATCAGAAAAATAAAGGCTGTGTATAAAACTTTTTATTTCTCTGGGTTGATTCATTATTGAAGCGTTTTGGACCGGAATGTAGTTGCGAAGATAAAACCTTTTGTACTTAAAAGGTAAAGCGTATCCGTGTGCAGTTTATACAGCCAAGATTTTTACATCTATATTACCCCGGATTGCCTTATAATACGGACAGAATAAATAGGCTTCTTCAACAATCTCTGCTGTTTCTTCTACAGAAAGCCCGGGAATATGTACCTCAATATCAGCTGCAAGTAAATAACCGGAAGCATTTCTGTTTAAACTTGTCCGAACTGTAACAGTTGCCTTTTCTGTATCAATATTTGAAGATGCAGCAAACATTTTAATTGTACTTAGTAAAGATGCCCCCCATGCAGCAGCAAATAATTGTTCAGGATTTGGTTGGATTCCCAAGCCGTTTAATTCCTTTGGTTTTTGAATTGCTAAGTTTAACAGGCCATCGGTACTCTGTGCAAGTCCGTCCCGTCCGCCTGTAACCTGTACTTCTGCCTGATAAATAAGCTCCATTTTCTTTTAACAAGAATTTATATTAAAAGTTAGTTCTCTTTATTTTTTGGGTTGAAAATAATTTTATTTCTTTTTTGGATTTTCAATTCAATTTACTAACTTAGTATAACATCAAGTAACCATAATTTTGGCAGCCTGATCTACCGAGAAGAACGAAATTTTTAAGAAAATCATCAGTTCAAAGGAGTTTTATCTCTTTTCAGCTAAAGTCTGGTAACCATGCGTAAAGAGATAAAAAGGCAGGTGGCAGATTTCAAGATCTACGGAAACTGAAATCTGAAACAATAGATCGCTGAATTCATAGTTTCGAAAGAACATGAGATTATCGGATCTGTCAAATTAAAACTTGAAGCTTTAGAATAAGCTATGGCTTTTTTTAGAGTTAAAAGGGAAATTCTGCAGGCCAGCAGGTTTCCCTTTTTTATTTAACTTTTACTGCTGTTAACAACATGTTAATTACTGTTAGTAAGGTGTTTAAAAAAACAAAATATTTTTGTTTGCTTTATTAAGATATTCATCTAACTTAGTATCAAAGTTCAACAAAAGTACTTTGACAGCCTGAAAAGAAAGTTTCGGAACCAGGTTCTGAAACTTAACACTATGTCGTTAGATATATGAAAATCAGGTAAGCTTGTATAAAGATCTACGGATCTGAAAACAAGCGAAGGTCATTGCTGATAAGCATATCGGCACCAAAAGATGACTGGTCAGGGATACAGAACTTTTACTTTCTTAAAACTACGGTTTTGGAAAGTATAAACGGGAATCTTAATCGAACAGAGGCAGATTCCCGTTTTTCTTTTTAGCCTGTTTTCATTGTCAATTTTTGTAATTTGCATTATGTCCAGGCAAAACAATAAAATTGACACCCGTAAAATATTCGTTCTTGACACATCCGTAATATTATATAATCACGATGCCTTTTTAAATTTCCAGGAGCACGATGTTGCCATTCCAATTCAGGTTTTAGAAGAATTGGATAACCTGAAAAATGGCAATGAAACACGCAATTTTGAAGCACGAAGTTTTATCCGGCTTATTGAGAATATTTCTCAGAACCACAGGTTAAATAATTGGATTCCCTTACACGGCAACCGGCTGGGAAGCTTTAAAGTTATAATGGACCACAAATCGGGAACATATGATGCTGAAAAAGTTTTTGGAGAAGGAAAGTTTGATCACAGAATATTGAATGCAGCATTAAGCCTGCAAAAGGAACATCCTGACAAAAAAGTAATACTGGTTTCGAAAGATATTTGCCTACGTTTAAAAGCAAAAGCCCTGAATCTTCCGGCAGAAGACTACGAAACAGGAAAAGTAAAAAATGTAGAAGAATTATATTCCGGCACTACCACTGTCAACGTATCCGAAAAAATACTACAGCAGGTTAGTGAAAAGGGAATGAGCGCATTGAAAGGTATAAAAATCAATGTCCCTTCATCCAACCAGTTTATTTTGTTACAGGGTAAGGAAAAGTCGGAAATAGTATTTTACAGCTTACGAAACAAAAGCTACGAGAAAGTGCCTCAAAAAGCTGTTTTTAATATTTATCCTAAAAATCCTGAACAGGCCTGCGCTATACATGCCTTACTTAATCCGGAAATAAAACTGGTTACCCTTCAGGGAAATGCCGGAACCGGAAAAACACTTTTGGCCTTAGCTTCTGCGCTTGAACAAAGGAAAAACTACCGACAAATTTTTATAACCAGGCCAATTGTGCCTTTAAGCAATAAAGAAATAGGTTTTTTACCCGGGGATGTTAAATCGAAAGTTGATCCGTATATGGCACCTGTTTGGGATAATCTGAAATTTATCCGAGAACAGTTTAATGATGATACGAAGATACAGGCTAAAATTGACGAACTGGTTGAAACGGAAAAAATAGCAATTGCTCCTTTAGCATTTATCAGGGGACGAACGCTCACTAAAATTTTCTTTATTGTGGACGAAGCTCAGAATTTAACCCCTCATGAAGTGAAAACCATTATTTCAAGAGCAGGCGAACATACTAAAATTGTTTTTACAGGAGATATTTACCAGATTGATACGCCTTACCTTGACTCGGAAAGTAACGGCTTGTCTTATCTGATAGATAAAGCAAAAAATCATCCTCTGTATGCTCATGTAACCTTACAAAAAGGGGAGAGAAGCGAACTTGCAAACCTGGCTACCGAATTGTTATAAGAATTATAAATTGGAAAACACTTCTCATTCAGCATCCGGCTTACGTATTATTCTTGCTTTTGCTGCTATATACATTATTTGGGGATCTACCTACCTGGCGAATGCCGTGGCTATGAAAACAATACCGCCGTTGCTTATGGGAGGCACACGTTTTATAACCGCCGGCTTCTTACTTTTTTTGTGGACCAGTATTAAAGAAAAAAGCAGTATTACCAAAAATGACTGGATGCAAAATGTCTTTGCCGGCTTATTATTAATATTCGGCGGCCTGGGATCTATTTTATGGGTTCAGCAAACTCTTTCAACAAGTGTGGTTTCCATATTTGTAGCATCAATGCCAATCTGGATCACACTTTTTGATTTCCGGAACTGGAAAAACACGCTTAGGGATATTAAATCTGTTGCAGGGTTGCTGATCGGATTTTCAGGGGTCATTCTCCTCATCTCCGTGCGACAGGACGGAGATACTATCAATTCATCCGTGCTATTTAGCTTTTTTATTTTAATAGCTGGAAATATCTGCTGGGCTTTAGGTTCTTTGTATTCAAGGAATAAATCACCTTCAATTTCTTTTTTTAAAAGGGTAAGTATTCAAATGATTGCTGGTGGAATTGCCTGTATGATACTTGGTATTGCTCTTGGTGAGTGGAAAGAGTTGCATTTTTCAGCTATAACCACCGGTTCAATTCTCGGACTTGCGTACCTCATTCTTTTTGGCTCACTGATTGGTTATCTTTCTTATATATGGCTGTTAAACATTCGCCCTGCCTCGCAGGTAAGTACGTATGCTTATGTAAATCCGGCTGTAGCGGTGTTGCTCGGCTGGTTAATATTACATGAGAATATTTCCGGTAGTATGCTGATTGCATTAGTAATAATCCTGGCAGGAGTAGTTCTGGTAAACATATCCTCTTATCGAAATAAAGTTTAATGAGATACTGAAAGTCAACACAATCTCTCTTCTGTTGTTATATCGTAACATCAAAACCAACAACTATGAAATTACATGAAGAAGAATTTCCGGAAGAAAATGAAGATTTATCGCTTACAGGCCCTAATGAATTAAATGAAGAAGATCTGGAGCCCGAAGAAGATATTGTAAATAGTGAGAACATAGAAAATAACAGCGATAGTACAAACGATAATGACAAAATGGAAGATCCGGAAAATGACCTGGATGAAGATGAAGTTAAACGATTGTTTCCAGGAATGACTGAACAAAATTCGGATATGGAGGATTTAAACGATTCTGTTTAATGTTTCTGTAACATGATTAATAGTCTGAAATAGGTATTTCGGACTATTTTTTTAATCTTACAGCAAATTTTAAAATATGATTGATACCATTATATTCGATTTTGGCGGAGTATTAATTGACTGGAATCCTAAGTATTTATATAAAAAGATATTCAAGGATGAAGATGAAATGAACGAGTTTCTTGGAACAATTTGCACTCCCGATTGGAATGAGGAACAGGATGCCGGAAGATCTTTAAAAGAAGCTACCGAGTTTTTAATAGAAAAATATCCTGATCATGAAATAAATATCCGGGCTTATTATGACAGGTGGGAAGAAATGCTTGGAGGCGTTTTTGAAGGAACTGTTGAAATTTTGAAAAAACTGAAAGAAAGCGGCAAGTATAAACTCTACGGTTTAACAAATTGGTCGCATGAGACTTTTCCTGTTGCCCAAAGCCGGTACGAATTTCTGCATTGGTTTGACGGAATTGTAGTATCCGGAACCGAAAAATCAAGAAAGCCCTTTCCCGAATTTTATCAGCTTATTATAGACAGGTATTCTATAGTTCCTGCCAATTCAATTTTTATCGATGATAACCAGCGAAATCTTGAAGGAGCAGAAAAAATGGGCATCAATACGATTCATTTTATTTCTTCGGAAAAATTAAAAGCAGCACTGAACGAATGTGGTGTTGTTATATAGATTGCGCTTCAATCCAAAAGAAGAATTTAATAAATACTTACTGATTCACTAAAGAGGGCATTTGTCCTCTTTCTTTTTTTAATCTGTGTTTGAAATAAAAGGATTGAATCTATATTTTCCCTAAATTCAGCTTTCAAATTTTAAGTATGGCAACAGAAGTAAAGTGTCCGGGCTGCGGTTATCTTTTCCCGATAGAAGAGGTTATGACTGAGGAATATAAGAAAGAGCTTCGCGAGAAAATGAACTCTTTTAAAAAGGAAAAGGAAGATGAGTTTCAACGAAAATTAGAAGAATTTAACAGGAAAGCGCTGCAGCAGCAGGAGGAATTTGATAAAAAAATAGCTGAGGAAAAAAGCAGAGTACAAAAGGAACTGGAAGAGAATCTGCGTAAAACCATTTCCTCCGATTATGAAAACAAACTCCATCTGCTGGAATACTCCAATAAGGAAGCCGAAGAAAAGCTAAAGGAATCGAGGCTGAAAGAACTTGAGTTTCTCAAAAAAATGCAGGAACTTAAAAATAAGGAAGAGGAATTTGAAATTAATTTGCAGCGTAAACTACAGGAAGAAAGGAATCAGCTTGCCGAGCAGATAAAAAAGCAGGAGTTTGAAAAGAATCAGATTAAAGAAACTGAATTTCAATTACGCTTGCGTGAACTTGAAAAACAGCTTGAAGATCAGAAAAAACTGGCGGACGAGATGAAACGCAAAGCAGAACAGGGATCGATGCAATTGCAGGGAGAAGTACAGGAATTAATTCTGGAAGAGCTGCTTCGTACTTCGTTCCCTTTTGATATAATAACCGAAGTAGGCAAGGGCGTAAGAGGTGCTGATTGCGTTCAAACCGTACGCAACCAGTTTGGACAGGAATGCGGCAAAATAATTTATGAAAGTAAGCGCACTAAAGATTTTTCGGGAGACTGGATAGAGAAACTGAAAAAAGATATGCGCAGCATGGGTGTTGATGTAGCCGTTATTGTTTCGCAATGCTATCCAAAGGGAATGGATTGTTTCGGACAAAAAGATGGTGTTTGGATCTGTTCTTTTGAAGAAGCAAAAGCGGTAGCCTTTATCCTGCGAGACAGTATAATCAAACTTTATAGTGTTTCCGTATCACAGGAAAATAAGGGTGAAAAGATGCAAATGCTGTACGATTATTTAACAAGTTCTGAATTTTCCGAACAATGGAAAGCCATCAGGGAGGGTTTTATGAGCATGCGCTTATCTATTCAAAAAGAACGCGAAGCAATGGAGAAGTTATGGAAAGCACGTGAAAAGCAGTTGGAAAAAGTTTTACTGAATGCTGCTCATATTCGTGGTTCTATTGAAGGCATTGCCGGAAGTGATACGATTCAGATGAATTTAATAGATGATAACGACACTTTGATGTTAGATTAATTTTGCGTTATTTGTTTTTTACAATCATTAATAACTCTGGATTTGGTATAACTAATAGAAATTGTTAAAAATAAAAAGTTAATAATAACGATATTGTATATTTCCTGTGCTTTTATAACACTGTTTATTTTTAAAAACTATCTGTTTTTTTTACTATTAATAAAGTAACGGCTATCTGAATATTTAAAATATATCAGCACTTCCGGTTATTAATACAGGAAGAATTAAAACGCATTTAACAGGATATTTTCCTTGGTGCTTATGAAAATAAAGAGTTTTTTACGTACTTATTATCCTGCTTTTCTTATTCTGGTATCTTTAATTGCTTTTTCTTTTTACGCATTTTATGAATCCACTGTTTCTTTTAAAACACAAAGGGCGAAGCTTTTTGAAATCAGGATTCAGCGTATAACCGAAACTGTACGAACCCGGATAATAGATTATGTACAGATTTTACAGGGATGTAAGGCTGTTTTTTATGCCTCCGATAGTGTTACCGCAAAAGATTGGAAATCGTATACGGAAAATTTAAAGGTTTCTTCTAACTATCCCGGGATTCAGGCTATTGCATATGCACGCTACATTCCTAAACCTGAAAGCAGACAGGTCGAACAGTCGCTAAGAAAAACGGGGTTTCCAAATTTCAAAATCAGATCTACATTTAAGAATAATTACCTTTCTCCAATAATCTTTATTGAACCGTTGGATTTTCGCAATCTGCGGGCACTTGGCTTTGATATGTATAGCGAAACGATACGCCGTGAAGCTATGGACAGGGCAATTATAACAGGCAAAGCGGCATTGAGCCGTAAAGTTAAACTTGTCCAGGAAACCAATCAGAATGTACAACCGGGGTTTTTATTATACCTGCCCGTGTACAAGAATAACGAAATCATCAAATCTGTGGCAGACCGTAAAAAGAACATTATTGGGTTTGTATATAACGCCTTCAGGGCGTATGATTTGATGAATGCGGTATTAAAACAGTTTGACGATGTTGATATAGAGATTTATGATGGTAATACAGTTGAAGAAGAAAGCCTTCTCTATAACTCAGATTCTGTTTTACATGCTGCCCGTAAGTATAAAAATTATGAAAAAGACATCTATGCCGACACCGTTATTAATAATATTGGTACTCCATGGCACATACATGTTACCACCCGGCCAAATTTCGGGTCTGCAATAGAAAAGCGTCAGCCAATACTGGTTTTATTTTTTGGCTTAGCAATCTCTTCCTTATTATTTATGATAAGTTTAGGTTTTATTAAACGGAAAAAGGATGTTGATAAAGAATTAGTTCTCACAAAAGAACTGGAAAATAAAAAAGATGAGTTTATCGGGATCGCAAGCCATGAACTTAAAACACCTTTAACAAGTATAAAAGCCTATTTTCAACTTCTTGAAAGGGCAGAATTAAAAGAAAAGGAACGTGTTTTTGCAGCTAAAGCCAATACGCAGATTCAAAAGTTAAATAACTTAATAGCCGACCTGCTGGACGTTTCGAAAATCCAGTCGGGAAAACTGCAGTTAAATATCAGTACATTTTTGCTTAAAGACCTTATTGCTGATAGTGTAGAAAACGTTGGACACATGTTTGCAAGTCATGAAATAATAAAACCTGCAATAATTCCGGATATAACACTAAAAGGCGACAAGTTCAGACTGGAACAAGCCCTTTCAAACTTCCTGGTAAATGCCATTAAATATTCACCGGGGCAGGATAAAGTTTTTGTAGAAGTAGAACTTTTGAAGAAAAAGGTTATAATAAAGGTAAAGGACAAAGGAATAGGCATTTCAAAAGAAAATCAGAAACAGATTTTTGAGAAGTTTTTCAGAGCAAAGGAGCTTTCTCCAATTCTTTCGGGCTTGGGTATGGGCTTGTACATTTCCAGCGAAATAATAAAACAACATCACGGAGAAATTACTGTGCAAAGTGAAGTTGGAAAAGGTTCTGTTTTTGAAATTATTTTGCCACTTGAATAGTTAGTGTCTTTTAATATAATCTATACCTGATGAAAAGCTTGACAGATAAAAGAGAGCGTTTAAATCTTCTTTATACCTTATCGGGATGCGGATGAATCCATGGTTGACGATAAGGCCGCTGAAGAAGTGCATTTGCTTCCGGATCGTTTATAATTTGTCTGGTTTTAGGATCGTAAACTAAAGGGCGTCCGGTTTTCATAGACAAGTTAGCTAAAATGCAGCTGGCTGTTGAAATGTGTCCTTCTTCTATATCCGCTACAGGCCGGTTTCCATTTTTTATAGCTTCCAGGAAATTTATCATGTGCAAGCGGGTGGCAGGAGCTGCATTTAATTCTATTTGCGGTTCAGTAAGATCTTCAGGATACTTTTCTTTTTCGTAAACCACATCTTTGTGAATCTTTTCACCTTTTCCTTCAGGGATAAAATCATATTGCATAGTACTTGCCTTTAGTGTTCCCTTTTCTCCGTATAAAGTAAAAGCCCAGGGATATTCCGGATCGGCAGAAGTCCCCCAACTGCGGTGCTGCCATACGCAATTCAGGTTCTCGTATTCGAAAATGGCTGTTTGTGTATCTGAAATAGTTGACTTTCCTTCCTTATCAACAAAAATACCCCCGGTAGAACTGATCTTTTTGGGCCAGCCCAGTTTAAGCATCCAACGCACAGTATCGAACATGTGAATGCACATATCTCCCATAATGCCGTTTCCATATTCCATAAAAGTTCGCCACCATCTTACATGCGGAATTCCGTCATAGGGACGGAGAGGAGCGGGGCCGGTCCACATTTCATAATCCAGAAAATCAGGCACAGGCTGCACAGGTGGATTTCCGTTGTTTCGCATATGATAATAGCAGCACATTTCTACATGAGATATTTTACCAAGTAACCCTGCATCCACAATATTTTTCTTTGCATCGATCAGGTGGGGCGTACTTTTACGCTGTGTTCCAACCTGAACAACCTTGTTATATTTACGTGCAGCGGCAACCATCGCTTCTCCTTCCATCACGTCCACACTTATTGGCTTTTGAACATACACATTCGCCCCGGACTTAAGAGCTTCAATTGTTTGCAGGGCATGCCAATGATCGGGAGTGCCAATAAGAACAATATCGAATTCATTTTCAGCAAGCATTTTATGGTAGTCACCATAAAGACGCGGAGTTTTTCCGGATTTTTGCCGTTGGCTAACCATTTTTGCCGCATTTGCCAGCATATTTTTATCAGCATCACATAGCGCAACTACATTAACCGGCGCTACCTGTATTAAGCGAAATAAGTCGCTTTTTCCATACCAGCCGGTTCCTATCAGTCCTACACGATACTGTTTTGCAGGATTAATAATATCCATTCCGCTGGCGCCAAGTGCAGAAAGGGCAAGGGTGGCGGTAGTGCCCTGAAGAAAACGACGACGACTGATGTTGAAATTATCCATATAAACTCGAATTATAAAAGGTTAGGAGATGACGAAATTAAAGATAGATGTTTTTAAATGTATTTTAGTATCTAAGATTTTACTGTTTTTTCTTGAATTAAGAATTAAAAGTTAGCCAACGTTAAATAACGTAAACTTTATCTGTCCGAAGGTGTTTTTAAAGCTATTCAAATTTCAATAATCTACTCCATGAACTCTTCTGCCGTAAAGCCTCAAACTTCTCCGGTAAATTTACTGTGGACAGGAGGATGGGATTCTACCTTCCGGTTAATCCAGTTAATAATAGAAACAGACGCAATTATTCAGCCTGTATATATTATCGATCCGGAACGAGCTTCCACGTTAATGGAAATAACAACAATGAATAAGATTCGCCATAAAATTGAAGAAAAGTTTCCCGGTACAGGTAACCGTATTCTTCCTCATAATTATTATTCCAGGCTTGATATTCCCGAGGTTCCGGAATTGTCTAACAAACTTAAAGCTTTGAAACAGGAATCATTTATAGGACGACAGTACGATTTTCTTTCACGTCTTGCTTATACACAGCAAATTTCAGGTTTGGAGCTTGCTATTCACGTAGACGACAAGGCACACTATTTTATTAAAAATAAGGTTGTTAAAAAGCAAAGTCCTCTTATTGGGGAATATTTTGAAATGGATGAAGATAAACCGGACGAAAGTAACGCCTCTATTTTTTCCTATTTTCGTTTTCCGATACTAAACTGGTCAAAAGTTCAAATGATGAAATATGCAGAGGAAAAAGAGGTGTTAGATATAATGATGAGCACCTGGTTTTGTCACCAGCCTATTGCAAACCATCCCTGCGGAATATGTAACCCCTGCAAATATTCTATTGAAGAAGGAATGAAATTCCGGTTTGGAAAAGCTGCGTTAATGCGAAATAAGCTTTTTCCAATTTTTAGGGTAAAAAATGCCGTATTCCGGCGTTTAAACAATTTAATAGAAAGTTTCTGATTGGAATGTATTTATAATAAATCCGTTGTATTTGATGGTAAAACTGCCCTCATAGGATAGTATTCGTACCTGTTAATTTTTCCTGCAGGATCATTTTCAATAAAGGCAGTTAATTGCTCTTCAGAATCAACAGCAATTATACCAAGACCGTATGTACCCTTAGGATCAAACACAGGTCCAAAAACAAGAGCAACACCTCGATTCATATATTCGGTCCAGTAGCTAACATGTTGAAGCATAATATTCCGCTCATTTTCGGTCATTGTTTCTGCCAAATCCGGCCGTGACGGCACCAGATGCAGTACGATATTTTTTATCCATTATTTGAGCTTATAATTCTATATCTCTGGTAATTGCTTTCATTTTTTCAAGTCCTGTTTGTGCTACTTGCAATGCATCCTGCGAATAATAAGTTTTATTAAACACTTCAAGGGAAATAATCAGCGGCTTACCTGGGCTAGTCAAGGTTTTTAAAATTTGCCTCACAGGTGCAACTCCATCACCGGGATAAATCCTGTCAGCGTCTGTAATCTTTTCAGGAGATACGTTTGCCGGATAATCATTAACATGCAGAATTTCCACGGCTGAAGGGCTTACTAAATGCAGCGTATTTAAACCCGAATTACCTTTATACAGGTGAAATACATCCAACAGGATTTTAGCGGATGGGTGATTGCTTTCTAAAGCAACATACATAACTTCGCTTACACTCCCCAGGTTTTTTGAAAATCCCCAAAGTTCTAAATGCGGCATGACACCTGTTTGTTCGCCTGTTTCCAAAATAGTTCGATAACGTTCAGCTACTTTTTTAAGATCCAATTGAGGCAGCTGTGTTGCTCCAACGGGCGGAGCAGCAGTACGCTTACAACCAATCTGTGCAAGCATATCCATCTCCCGTTTCATCTGTTCAAGGCCTTTGTTTCTCGCAGCGTTATCATCTGTAATCCATTCAGCAAAGCCTATTGCATTTTGCACAGTTATTTCTAAATCATCTATAAGTTTTTTTGCGTCTTTTAATGTCCCTCCGGTTTTTAAATAAGTTTGCAAGGTGTCTATCCAAATCTCTACTGATCGAAATCCCGCTTTAGCGGCTGTTTCTAGTTCTTTGATAAATCCTAAATTATGCCCTCGTATCGTACTCATATTCAGGCAGTATTCAAACTGAGGTTTACGAATTGGAGCAGCATAATTTATTTCAGGAAGAAAAGAAACGGCGCCGGCAGCACCAAGGCCTTTCAAAAGCGTACGACGGGAAACAGGTAATTCAGACATTAAAAATTCAGATTTATTGATTTCAGCTAAAATAATTAAAAAGAAATTGCCGCAGTGATGCAATTTTATTTCCATAAATGCTTTTTATATACACACAAGAAAAGTAGAACACAGAGTGGTATATTTAGCGCAATTCAATTTTTGATGAGATCTGTAATTTGTATAGGATTCCTTTTAATCAGTTCCCTTGCTTTTTATTCCTGCAATTCATCTGAAGGAAGTGCTAACACCCGAGGGATAAAAAAGCCGTCATTTCAAAGCATTAAGGGGATCAGGTTTACAGAGGTGCGCAGGTCTTTTGAAAACGGACTTGCTTTTAATGAAATTGGCTTTCAGCAGGAACCCGAATGGGTAATGGAATTTTTATCAGATGATTCTGTAAAGGTTTATAGTCCGGAAAGGAAACGTTTTTTTCATTTTCCAGTTACTTTTAGTCACGATTCCGTTTTCAACTTTGCCGGCGAATGGTTCCGCTTCAAACAGCTAGGCCAGGATAGCTTGCTATTACAACTTTTGAAAGTAGAATCACGTGTTGTGTCTAAAGAAATGTCGAACGTATTAATGAAATTCTATTCTGATGCATACATTAATAAAGTTTTTCATGGTAACCTGGATAGTCTAAGAAAACCAAAAAAAAGAGATACCTTGTTTATCCGCTCTCTTGCCGAAAAGGCAAACAGAAATCCTGGAAATATTGACAGCGCTTTTGCAGCACGAAATCCTGTAGTTTTAAAAAGTAAAAGCCCTGTTATTGAAGTAAAAAAACTGCAGGTTGAAAAAGATCCGTTGAATAACATCAGCCTTTCAGACGCTTACATTCATCCTACATTTTACATTACCATAAACAAAGCATACAAAGATTTTAATCATTCATTTTTAGTTCTGGTGGATAACAAAGGAATAATGCATTATGGCAAGCCTTTGGAATTTATAATGCCCGAATTTGAAGAATCAAAGAAAAGAGTATCAAAAGGGATAATGGAAGTATATCTACAAAACTTATTAGAAATTACTCCGGGAAATACCCTGGGTCTACCCCATACCAGTTTAGTAAGTCTGCATGTTATCGGAAAAAGCAGGTAATGAAAATGTAATAGCTAAATAAAATGCTTTGTTTATGAAGTAATTCTTAATATTAAGAAAAGTTAAACTTAAACGCCTCTTTTCTTGTTTTAAAGGTATCTAAATAATCCTGCTATGAAAAGTCACGTATCTCCAAAAAACTTTTTTATATTTCTTGACGTTTTTTTGATTGCCCTGGCCGTTGTGTTTTATTTCACATTTACAAGTGACCGGATATGGAATATAGCAACTGACGGATTCAGACATACTCATGGTTTGCCATTATATCTCCAGCCCTGGGCCTGGACTTCTTTACTTGCCTTTATTATGGTAGTGACATTAGTACTGACACATGGTGGCGAATCAGAAAAGATGGAATCTGATTCAGAAGAAGGCACTACCCACGAATGAGTAACAAAACTATAAATTATACTCAATTTTTGGGAAAGGGAAATTTTGTTGACTAAGAATTGTATATCAGGAACAATTAATTTGACAGCAAGTATCGCCATGTATTATTGCTGATACTTTTATGTGTGTACTTGCATTTATACCTATTGTTTTTCCATTAGCCGTATAATCCTCTACCTTTGTTTATCTTTATCAGGAATGTCAACATCATATCAGGATACATCTGCAATTTTTGGAGGAGTTAAAAGTCCGTCCGAAGGTTTTCCTTCCAATTGCATTGATCATGTTCCGATAGCAATTTATACCTGCGATAAAAATGGCTTTATCACTTCATATAATCGTGCTGCTGCCACATTATGGGGTAAAGAACCGGTAATAGGTAAAGATATGTGGTCGGGTTCCTGGAAAATATTTACTCCTGAAGGAAATCCTATTTCACTGGCTTCGAGCCCAATGGCCAAAGCGTTACAAGAAAAAGTTTCTGTTACCGGCGAGGAGATTATCGTTGAGCGGCCCGATGGGGTTCGGCGTAATATTCTTCCCCATCCGGTCCCTGTTTTTGATTCTTTCGGCGAACTGACAGGCGCTGTTAATACCTTACTGGATATTACTGAGCAAAAACAGGTTGAAGAAAAGCAGGGAAGGCTGGCTGCTATTGTTGAATCTTCTGATGATGTTATAATCAGCAAAACACTGCAAGGGGTAATTACAAGCTGGAATCAGGCAGCGGAAAAACTGTTTGGCTACACTGAGCAGGAAGCTGTTAGAATGAATATCAGAATGCTTATTCCGCCTGAGAGAATAGCCGAAGAAGATTTGATTATCAGTAAAGTAAGTGTGGGTGAAAAAGTGGACCATTTTGAAACAGTGCGGGTAACGAAACATGGAAAGAGGGTTCCTCTTTCTTTAACCGTATCGGCAGTAAAGGATAAAAATGGCAAAATTATAGGTGCCTCTAAAATAGCCCGGGATATTTCTGAGCGAAAATTATCAGAGGAAAAACTGAGAGAACATTCAGAAAATCTGGAAATTTTAAACTCAATTGGTAAAGCTATATCGGAGGATCTGGATACCCAAAGTATTTTACAGAAGGTAACAGATTCAACAACCCGCTTAATGGGAGCAGAGTTTGGAGCGTTTTTTTACAATACGGTAAATGAGAATAGCGAGTCGTACGTGCTATATACCTTATCAGGAGCTCCAAAAGAAGCATTTGAAGAATTTGGCATGCCCCGAAACTCTGCTGTTTTTCATACTACCTTTAGCGGAGAAGGAGTTTTACGCTCAGATGATATTAAAAAAGATCCAAGATATGGCAAAAACCCACCTTTTTATGGTATGCCGAAAGGGCACTTACCTGTAGTAAGTTACCTGGCTATCCCGGTTATTGCCAAAGACGGCACTGTGATAGGAGGGCTATTTTTTGGACACTCTCAGCCTGCAAAATTTACAGACGACCATGAAAAACTGCTTGTAGGTGTAGTATCGCAGGCAGCCATAGCTTTAGAGAATGCAAAGTTACTGGACGAAGTACAAAAGCTGAATTCCAAGAAAGATGAATTTATAGGCCTTGCAAGCCACGAACTAAAAACTCCCGTTACAAGCATAAAAGGTTATTTACAAATATTACAAAAAAGTTTATTAAATGAAGGAACTTATAATGCTTTTATAGTAAAAGCATTGCAACAAACTGCTAAATTATCTAATCTCATTTCCGACTTACTGGATATCTCTAAAATAGAAGCAGGTAAACTGCCATTTATGTTTAGCAGCTTCAATATTGTTAGCCTGACAGAGGAAATATTGGAAATGATGCGCCATGAAAGCAAAACCCATTCAATAGAATTTAACTCGATTGACTCATATATCGAAGTATATGCCGACAGGAACCGGATTGAACAGGTAATTATCAACCTGATCTCAAATGCCATGAAATATTCTCCGCAAGCAAATAGGGTAATAGTAAGTGTGCGAAAATCAAATGAGCGAATAACATTTGCCGTACAGGATTTTGGCATCGGTATAAAGCCAGAATACCTGGACCGTATTTTTACCAGATTCTACCGCGTAGATGACCTTGCTTCGCATATATCAGGCCTGGGAATAGGTTTGTATATTTCACATGAGATCATCAATCGGCACAAGGGAAGGATGTGGGTAGAAAGTTCACCCGGCAAAGGCTCAACCTTCTATTTCGAAATTCCTGAAAAAATTCAGGAAAACTGAAAATAATTTAACATACAACATACTTCCGGGAACCTTCATATTGCTTATCATTGATTTTCTCATATAAATCTATTTGCGTCTAAAAAGTATCGTAGCAGATTGTAACGAAACATAAGTTTAATGCGTCTTATGGTAGACGAATAATTTACAACAAAAAGAGAATTTAAATTCGCAACCATGAGATCCAAAATTTTACTGCTCGTTCCTGTTCTTTTTTTTATTGCCAGCCCCCTCTTATGTGCACAATCAGCAGGAAAAATAAGTGGTTCGATCGACGATAACACCAATCAGCCTTTAGAATCAGCCACCATACTTCTTTTGAAATTACCCGACTCCTCTCTCGTTAAAACAAGCCTTTCAGGCACTGACGGTAAATTCGTGTTTGAAAACTTGAAAGAAGGAAGCTATAGTTTAAAAGTTTCCATGATGGGATATACATCTTTCAGAAGTAAAAATATTGTAATAGATGCTGCAAATCCACATATAGAACTGCCTGTAATTACTTTGCAAACTAATCCTAATATGCTGAAAGAAGTTGCTGTACTGGGGCAAAAATCACTTATTGAGCAGAAAACTGATCGTACGGTAGTAAATGTAGATGCACTCATTTCAAATACCGGCACCAATGCGCTTGAACTTTTAGAGAAAACACCGGGTGTTACAGTAGATCAAAACGGGTCAATAAGTCTGAAAGGCAAATCAGGAGTACTTGTATTAATAGATGATCGTCCAACCTATCTTTCAGCCGCTGACCTTGCGGCCTACCTGAAGTCTCTTCCTTCGGGTACAATCAATCAGATTGAACTTATAACAAATCCTCCCGCAAAGTACGACGCAGCAGGTAATGCCGGGGTTATTAATATTAAAACAAAAAAGTCAAAAATTAACGGCATAAACGGCAGCTTTTCCGCCAGCATCGGAAAAGGTGTTTACTGGAGAAATAATGAAAGTATTAACCTGAATTATCGCATTAATAAATTTAACTTCTTTACCAATGCAAGTTTTAATATGCAGGATTCATGGAGACAGTTAGATCTGGAGAGACGTTATTTTCAGCCAGACGGAACGTTGAATTCTGTGTTTGCTTCAACCTCCTTCTTTTATCCTGAAGAAAGAACTCCCACCTTGAAAGCAGGAATAGATTACTATTTGAGCGATAAAACTACTATCGGGATTGTATTAAACGGTTCATACAATACCAATGACGAATCCAGGCCGGTAAATAGTGAGCTCTTTAACGGAACAGGTTCTATAGATTCATTAATATATGCTACTAACGGCGAGGACAATGTTTTCAAAAACGGCAGTATAAATCTTAATTTCAACCACCAATACGACAGTACAGGCAAATCCTTAAGTTTTGACCTGGATTATGTAAAATACAACTCCGGCACCGATCAGTCATTTCGTAATAATATTTTCTTCCCGGATAACACCTTAAAAAGTTCCGAAATATTAAAAGCAGATCTTCCTTCCGTAATTAATATTTATTCTGCTAAGGCAGATTATACCCTTCCCATAAAAGGAAAAGCTAAAATTGCAGCCGGAGTAAAAACAAGTTATGTTTCTACCGATAATGCGGCTAATTATTTCAACTATATTAATAATGTTCCCTCTGTGGATTATAATAAGACAAACCGGTTCAGGTATAAAGAAAACATCAATGCGGCTTATCTGAATTTTAATAAAGATTTTCGACGTTTATCTCTACAAACCGGATTGAGGCTGGAAAATACAATCGGAGACGGACACCAGTTAGGAAATGCTGCGAAACCCGATTCCTCTTTCAGAAATAATTATACCAGCCTTTTCCCAACCGCCTATTTATCTTACAAACTGGATACAGGAGGGAAGAAGCTTTTAAATTTTTCATACGGCAGGCGCATTGGCAGGCCCTACTACCAGGATTTAAACCCTTTTGTCTTTCTGCTCGACAAGTTCTCTTACTTTAGCGGCAATCCCTTTCTTAAACCGGAGTTCAGCAATAATTTCGAATTGTCATTTAACCAGAATAATAGATTCACACTCAGCTTGTTGTATAATTATGCTACCGATGTATTTACAGAGAGCATTGAACAGAAAGGAAACGTTTTTGTAAGCAGCACCGGAAATATTGGAAAACGGATTAATGCGGGAGTTTCGGTAAACACAACACTTAAAAAGGGAAGCTGGTGGATGTGCAATATTTATGCAGAACTGATGAATAACAAATTCAGAGGAGACCTTCCTTCAAGCACTTTAAATTCCGGCTCTACCTATTTCAGTATCAGACCTAATAATCAATTTACCTTCAAGCATGGCTGGAGCGCTGAACTGACAGGTTTTTATAACTCCAAAAGCACATATGGTCAATTTGAAATTGGTTCAAGATGGGCAGTAGATGCCGGTATTCAAAAGAAAATATTATCTAACAAAGGAACGCTTAAACTTTCAGCACGTGATATTTTTCACACTATAGAACCAAGTGGAAAAATTACAAATATTCCAAATGCAGAGGCTACTTTCCATAATTACCTGGATACCCGTGTTGTAATTGCTTCGTTCACCTACAGCTTTAGCAAGGGTACGGCTGCAAAAAGTAAACAAAACACTGGCGGGGCGGATGAAGAACAACAACGGGTAAAAAACTAACGGAATAGTTTTAATAAATTTCTCCTTTACGAGTCTCTTGTTTTGAACCGTAAACTTTACAGATAACTAACTGAGAATTTTAGGTAGCTGGTTTCTTAATCCTTCTACAGAATCTGGAAATTCTAATTTAATTTTCGGGCTTTAGTACACTCTTCTTATATTGTGAACAATCAATAATTGCCTGAATCATTTATAAATCACTCTTACTATGAATTCTCGTCGCGACTTTTTGCAAAAAATTTCAGTTTCGGCACTTGCACTGCCCTTTTTACCGTATTTAAGCAAAGCTAATATTACAGATTTTTATGATCAGCCCTATGAAGGCCCTGTGCTAAGGGTTGCTATTATGGGTTTGGGAAGTTACGGAACACGTGTTGCCGAAGCTATGCAAAGCTGTAAAAGGGCGAAATTGGTTGGCGTTATAAGCGGAACTCCTTCCAAGATTAAAGACTGGCAAAGTAAATACGGTATTCCTGACAAAAACTGTTATAACTATGAAAATTTCGACCGGGTAAAGGACAATAAAGATATTGATGCTGTGTACGTGATTACACCCAACGCCTTACATCATGACCAGGTTATACGGGTTGCTAAAGCCGGAAAGCATGTAATTTGTGAGAAACCTATGGCTATAAATGCAAAAGAAGGGCAGGAGATGGTGAATGCCTGCAAAAAAGCGAATGTAAAACTGCTGGTTGGATACAGAATGCATTTCGAGCCGAAAACCCTCGAAGTGATCCGGATGCGCAAAGCTGGAGAATTCGGAAAAGTTTTGTTTTTTCAGGGATTAAGCGGCTTTAAAATAGGCGACCCTAATCAATGGCGTTTAAACCGTGAACTTGCAGGCGGTGGCTCAATGATGGATATTGGTATTTATTCAATAAACGGTGCCCGCTATATGATAGGAGAAGAACCTGTATGGGTTACAGCACAGGAAACGAAAACAGACAAGCAAAAATTTAAAGAAGGAGTAGATGAAACTATTTTATTCCAGTTAGGCTTTCCTGGCGGAGCTGTGGCTTCTTGCCTGTCAACTTATAACATGAACAATCTGGACAAATTTTTCTTGAACGCTGAAAAAGGTTTTGCTGAATTGCAGCCAGCTACCGGTTATGGCCCTATTCAGGGTCGTACAAATAAAGGCGAACTGACACAACCACACGTAACACATCAAACCGTTCAAATGGAGGAAATGGCGGCCATCATATTAGAAGATAAAAAACCGGTAGTCCCTGTAGATGGCGAAGAGGGGTTGAAAGATTTAAAAATTATTGACGCTATTTATGCTGCCGTTAAAACAGGGAAAAAAGTTGATTTGACCTGATAAAACAATAGTTTTACATTTGCTGAGACACAAAGGAAATGCATTTTCCTTTTATAAATTAATACGTATTAGCTAATATTTGAATTTTGAAAAGAAGAACATTTATTAAAACCACCGGAATAGCCGGCGGAAGCTTGTTATTCAGCAAAGCCTTCGCCTTGGCAGCCAATCCTGATTATCCCGTTGTTCGGACACCAGCATCTAAAAGACACTTTACCAGTAAAGCAGTAGAGCAGGCAATAGCTGAGTTTAAAAGAAATGTAAAAAATCCGGAACTGTGTTGGTTGATGGAAAATTGTTTTCCGAATACCCTGGATACTACCGTTACTTATAAAGTAAAAGATGATCGCCCGGATACCTACGTGATAACTGGTGATATTGATGCAATGTGGCTTCGTGACAGCACCGCCCAGGTGTGGCCTTATCTGCCTTTTATGAAACAGGATAAACCTTTACAGAATCTGGTAGCGGGTGTAATAAACAGACAGGTACAGTGCATTCTGAAAGATCCTTATGCAAATGCTTTTTATGACGATGAAACAAAAGTAGGAGAGTGGAAAGATGATCTTACTGATATGAAACCGGGCTTGCATGAGCGTAAATGGGAAATTGATTCCTTATGCTACCCCATTCGTCTGGCTTATCATTACTGGAAAGATACAAAGGATACCAAACCATTTGATGAACAATGGGAGGCATCCGTAAAAAATATACTCAAAACATTCAAAGAACAACAGCGTAAAGAAAATGATGGCCCCTATCATTTTCAGCGTAGAACTTCCTGGGCTACAGACGGCGTTCCCATGAACGGATACGGTTATCCTGTAAAGCCGGTAGGATTGATCTGTTCTGCATTTCGTCCAAGCGATGATGCCACTATATTCTCCTTTCTGATCCCTTCGAACTTTTTTGCGGTAGTAAGCCTGAAACAGGCCGCAGAAATGGTGAAAGAAATTAAAGGAGACCAAAAAACGGCAGCAGAGCTGATTGCCTTATCTGACGAAGTATCGGAAGCACTTAAAAAATACGCAGTTGTTAATCATCCGGAGTTTGGACAAGTGTTCGCGTATGAAGTGAACGGAATGGGCAGCCATAATCTGATGGATGATGCCAACATTCCAAGTTTACTGGCCCTGCCTTATTTGGATGCTGTTCCTGTAACAGATCCGGTTTATCAGAATACCCGGAAATTTCTGTTATCGAAAGAGAATCCATTCTTCTTCAAAGGTAAAGCTGCAGAAGGAATAGGAGGCCCCCATATTGGTATGGACATGATTTGGCCTATGAGCCTCGTTGCCCGCGGCCTAACCAGTACAGATGATAACGAGATTCGCTATTGTATCCGAACCTTACAAAATACACATGGAGGCACCGGTTTTATGCATGAATCTTTCCATAAAGATAATCCTGAAAAATTTACACGAAAATGGTTTGCATGGGCCAATACTATTTTTGGTGAGTTTTTATGGAAGACTTATAAAGAAAAGCCGCATTTGCTTATATAATTTATATCTGTGAGGTATTAATTCCCTGCCGGATACCTATATTAGTGTTATTCATTGAAACAGCTCTCCCTAAGAGCTGTTTTTTTATTATATGCATACATTATTTCCTGTGCCGCCAGTATTTCCTGAAGGATTTCTTTATTTCCCCGATTTTTTAACTGAAACCGAAGAGCTGGAATTATGTGAAGAAATTTTAAAATTCGACCTTCATACTTTTAATTTCTAGGGATTTGAAGCCAAACGAAGGGTGGCAAGTTTCGGCTATCATTATAATTTTGATCAAAGATCGCTATCTAAAGGAAAAGAAATTCCGCCGGTATTTAACACACTAATAAAAAAAGTTGCCACAAAGGTGTTAATACCTGAAAGTCATTTTGCAGAATTGTTAATTACAAAATATCCCCCAGGTTCTGTTATCAACTGGCATCGTGATGCTCTTCCCTTTAATCTTATCGCCGGCATATCTCTTCTTGCAGATTGTACATTCCGGTTGCGTCCGCATGAAAAGGGAAATCAAAACCGTAAATCCCTTGTCTCCTTTCCCGTAAACAGGCGTTCGCTTTACATAATACAAGGTAACTCAAGAACGAACTGGCAGCATAGCATTAGTCCTGTTAAAAAAACACGCTATTCTGTTACGTTACGGACTTTAAAGTGTGAGTATTTGCAGTAAATAAAAAGGGGCCCAAAGCCCCTTATCTAATCAGTTTATCCTTAGTGTTAATGTGCATGCCTGATAGCATGATCTATTCCATGATCAGGTGCATGTTGTGAACTTCTTTCTGTGAACAAGCCCACGCCCATTTCTAAAATACCTACGATTAAATGAGGTAAATAGACCTGTTCATCAAAATTAAACAGCCAGGGCGAAGCTGCCAGGAACAAGCCTGCTAAAACATCCATTGTAAGGTGTGTGCTCATGGATAAGATCTTCGCTCCGCCACCCTCATAGTCAGTGACAAAAGACATGATCAAAATTAATACACCAACACCAATGGCTACCCATTTAGCTGCATCTACATCGGCAAAATTAAATAACCACGGAGCCACAATTAATAGTATTCCCGTCATATAATCCAATACGGCGTGGAACTTTCTGCTAATAAATCTCATAGTACCTTTTTTAAGTTTAACATATATAGATAACATCTTCGTTCAAAGCCCATGCCAATATGATTCCATCATCGCATTTAACTATTAGGAATTTACTATCACAAGTGATTAGGCACAGACAGCTTAATAAGAAGAAGAAAATCTATTTGTATAATTCGTTCACAACAAGTCGCTTAAATTTCTCCTTTTAAAGTAATTTTCAAATTAGTATAACCTTTGGAATGTTAATTGCTCATGTTAAGAATCTACTATTAAAAACATGTCTCATTAAAAGAAAGGATTTTTTATGTTAGCAATGAATTTCCGGGGGCCATTCAGAGTACGTGCCGACCGGGACAAACCTTATCCTGAAATAAAACACCCAAATGATGCTATTGTCCGCGTTACGCGTTCGTGTATCTGCGGTTCCGACTTGCATTTATACCATGGACTGGTTCCTGATACCCGGGTGGGAATGACTTTTGGGCATGAATTTATAGGAGTTGTAGAAGAAATTGGCTCATCTGTTCAAAAACTGAAGGTTGGCGACCACGTCATGGTGCCATTTAATATTGCCTGCGGAACCTGTGCCTTCTGCCGACAAGAACTTTATGGAAATTGTCACGAGTCAAATCCGGAAGCAACTGCAGTTGGAGGAATCTTTGGTTATTCACATACCGCCGGTGGATATGAAGGTGGGCAAGCAGAATATGTTCGCGTTCCTTATGCAGATGTCGGCCCAACTGTAATTCCGGACTGGATGGACCCTGACGATGCGGCTCTTTTAACCGACGTAGTCCCTACCGGTTACCAGGCTGCAGAAATGGGAGGCATTCAACCGGGAGACACGGTAGTGATTTTTGGTGCAGGACCAATAGGAATTATGGCGGCAAAATGTTCCTGGTTGTTTGGTGCAGGCCGCGTTATTGTTATTGACCAACTGGATTACCGGCTGGATTTTGTTAGAAGCTATGCGCAGTGCGAAGCCTATAATTTCAAATCACTGGGCGATCCGGTACTTTTTATCAAGAAAACGACAGATTCTCTCGGCGCCGATGTGTGTATTGATGCAGTAGGATGCGAGGCTGCAGGAAGCACCATGCAAACAATTATGGGCAGAAAGATGCTGCTGCAGGGCGGTTCTGCTACAGCACTTCACTGGGCTATCAATTCTGTTAAAAAAGGAGGGATAGTATCTATTGTAGGCGTGTACGGGCCAATTGACACACTCATTCCAATCGGAAATGTAGTAAATAAGGGAATAACTATTCGGGCGAATCAGGCGTCGGTTAAACGGGTATTGCCAAAGCTTATTGAACATATCCGCGACGGAATTATTAATCCAAAAGAAATTATTACTCACCGCATCCCATTAGAGGAAGTAGCAGAAGGCTATCATATTTTTTCTGCTAAAAGGGATAATTGTATAAAAACAGTTCTTATACCACCATCAGCTACCGCTTAATCACTGTTATTATGGAAAACAATACAGATTTTAAAAATATCAGGGGTACAGATTTTAAAAACATTAAAGGCTGGGGTATAGATGCCAACCCGGAGAATGACCCGACATACCCTATGAAAAAACGAACTAACGAGGAACACGATGGGTACAGTTGGGAAAGACCGCCTCAGCAACCTGTAACGGTCGAAGTCCTTCATTCGAATGAACGTCCAAACGTAACTGCTGTCTTCGGAACTTCATCGCCCCCTTCGGGATTAAGCGGAAAGATACGCCGGTATGCCTTCAAGTACAGTGAATCGAGCTATGGGCACTGGCTTCCCTTAGTACTGGCCGACAGGATCAACGTAGTGGAAGGTATTATTGATGATCTGAAGCATGGACACATCCCCAACATTTTTGCCGAGCGAGGTTGGACTGCAGAATGGAAGTATAACAGGCAGTCATTTATAAAAAAAGCAGCTGCAGGGGTCGTAATTACATCGGCGCTGATTGCACTATTGGTTTACCGGAATAAACGATCATCTTCCAGACGTAGCTAATAAAAATTATAAATTTCATTTTGTAATTTCATGTTGTCGCGTATATTTGTTCAAAGTATGAAACAAAACCTATATATTATTTCTGTCGTTGCGGTCGCAAAGCTTGCGTACTGACGGGAATATTATATATTAAAATAAAAATGTAAGCCCGTCCTCAAAAAGGTCGGGCTTTTTTTATTTACATCACAATGAGAACAAGTAGGTCAATCAATCTTTCAGTGATTTATGCAATGGTCGCAGTGATAACACATTTCTGCGGGATGGATTGATATGGTTACTAGTTAAACTACAGTTCAGCCTCCCGCAAATACCGGGAGGCTTTTTTATTGTCTTAAATTTTAAATATATGAATACAGAAACACTAACAGATTTATTTGCACAAAGAGTGCACAACGTTCCTCAGTCATTTATTCGTGAAATTTTAAAAGTAGCTGCTAATCCCGGCATTGTTTCTTTTGCCGGAGGTTTGCCAAACCCACAGTTGTTTCCGGTAAAAGAACTGGAAGAATGTGCAATCCGGGTATTTCAAAAACATGGAATGCAAGCTTTGCAATATGCCGCTACAGAAGGTTACTATCCCTTACGTGAATATGTTTCAGGAAGATACAGAGATCGTTTCGGGCTTAATATTCCGGCTGAGCAGATACTTATTACTAACGGGTCGCAGCAGGCACTTGACCTGATCGGAAAGCTATTTATTCAACCAGGAGATAACATTGCAGTTGAACGCCCGAGCTATCTCGGAGCCTTACAAAGTTTCTCTATGTTTGAGCCGCATTTTAAAGAAGCAACATTGCAACAGGATGGTATAGAGCCAGATGAATTGGAGCAGATTTTAAGCCTGTATGGTTGTAACCTATTTTATACTATTCCAAATTTTCAGAACCCTTCAGGCATTCGTTATAGCAAGGAGAAACGGATAAAAGCAGCAGAAATAATAAAAGGGAAGGAAGTGATTCTTATTGAGGATGACCCTTATGGCGATATTTCTTTTACTGAAGAAATACTGCCGCCCATATATTCTTATGTGCCTGAACAAAGTATTCTTTTAGGATCATTTTCTAAAATTATCGCTCCTGGTTTGCGTTTAGGATGGATGATTGCCAACAAGGAAATTATCAAAAAGGCAGCCATTATGAAACAGGCATCTGATCTTCATTCCGGTAATTTATCGCAATATATTTTATTCGAGTTTTTGAGTAATTACAACCTGGAAAAACATATTGAAAAATTAAAAACTCAGTACAAAAAACAACGCGATATGATGGTGGATTCCATCGAAAAATACTTTCCTGCTTCAGTAAATTATACTAAACCTGAAGGAGGAATGTTTACCTGGCTTACTTTACCAAGGGGTCTAACTTCCAGAGATTTATTGAAGCAGGCACTTGAAAAAAATATCATTTTTGTTCCTGGGGATTCTTTTTACGCATCTAACCCAGATACGCAAACACTTCGCTTAAATTATTCGAATGTTGAAGGAGATTTAATGAAAAGTGCCCTGAAAATTCTTGGAGAAATGATTGATCGGTAAATAACTGGGAGTGATTATCAACTGTATCGGCAAGCAGACAGTCACTCCCTTTATTTTTTAGCTAATTAATCTACATTTTGTCCAGGTCTTCTTTTTCGTATCCCCCCATACAATCCATACAGGCATTTGCGTAAGCATCGTATTCATCGTAAGCGGCGCCTGGCTTGCCAAAAAGCGTTATAATCCGGTCAATCCTTATTTGAGCTTTGCTATCTAATTTAATAAATATTCCTTTTCCGTCAATTTCTGTCATCTCAAGTATCTTTCCCTGTGCTTCGTCAATAACTTTCTCAGCTGCGAAATAGAATATTTTGCCCCTAGTTTGTTTTGCAATCGCCTCTTCAATCAATTCCCTGTAGGTCCAGGGTACCGGTAAATAAGATGTGTCCATTACTTGCTTTTATTTATATTACTAACAAAACTATGTAAGATTAGTTCCCATAGGAAAATAATGCATAACTGCTTGCTGGCTAAATTACAACTTTATAAAGGTTCAAGCCTTGTATTAAAAATGTCTAACTGTTTTTGATTCTGATTAAAATCTAAAAACAAGTTCTTAATAAGAAAAAAATATCCGTGCTTTGTATATACATGTCACTCTACATTTCATCAATAAATTCGGGCAGCAACGGAAATTGTTATTATATCGGGAACGAACAGGAGGCCGTTTTGGTCGATGCTGGAATTTCCTGCCGGGAAACAGAAAAACGGATGAAAAGGCTGGGACTATCAATGAACAGCGTAAAGGCCATCTTTGTATCGCACGAACATTCAGATCATATCAGTGGAATAACTGTACTCTCAAAAAAATACAAACTTCCTGTTTACATTACTGATAATACTTATCGTAACAGCGGCTTACAGTTAGAAAACTACCTTTTAAAATCTTTTACCGCTTACCAAACTGTACAGGTGGGCGGATTTACCATCATACCTTTTCCAAAACATCACGACGCTGCCGATCCTCATAGTTTTCTGGTTCATTATGATGATATAAAAATAGGAGTGTTTACAGATATTGGTGCTCCCTGCGATCATGTAATTAAACACTTCAGTCAGTGTCATGCAGCCTTTCTGGAAGCAAACTACGACGAAGAATTGCTGGAACAGGGCAAATATCCTTATTATTTAAAACGAAGAATAAGAGGTGGAAAAGGGCACTTATCCAATACACAGGCGCTTGAGATTTTTAAATCCTGCAAACCTGCCTTCATGAGTCACTTGTTGCTATCCCATCTTTCAAAAGATAATAATTGCCCCAATTTGGTAGAGAATTTATTCCGGCATCATGCGGGAGATACGGAAATTATAATTGCTTCGCGTTTTAAGGAAACTGCTGTTTATCGGGTAGGAAATGTAAGTAAGCATAATTTATATTCAGCTGCTACTTCCGCTTATTTTCAAACTTCTCTATTTTAATATGCAGATAATAAGCCAGAGATTTGGAATATATCTCTGGCTTATTTGTATTATTTAAGCTGGTATGCTACTACACTTTTTCCTAAAAAAGTAGGTACATATACAATTTTCTTAGCAGCATCAAATCCAATATCTGCTGTATTCTTATTTTTATCGTGCGTATCTAACAATAATTGTTTCTTTCCATCTGCAGAAACATAGTTTATATATCCAACCCACGCAGAAACAATAAAATCTCCGTTTCCAACTGGTTCTATTCCATCTCCGCCCTGATCAAGTTTTGTAACTTCTGTCAGTTTTTTAGATGCATCGGCTTTTTGTACTTTATCGCTTGATAAAATGTATAAGTCATTTTTTGCCGCTAAAAGTCCGTTTACACCTTTTATATCAGTTAAATAGGTACTTACTTTTCCATTTTCAATACGATGTACAATTCCTGTTCCCGAATCAGACACATAAACAATGCCCTTTCCGTCTACTGTTATATCGTTTAAAAATACAGCTCCCTCAACAGGTATTTTTTGCATTACTTTACCACTAGCAAGATCAATAACTGCTACTTCGTCAATATCTGCTGCATATAGTTTGTTTTTATAAATTCCTAATCCTTTAGGTGCGTTTAGGCCTTTAACCCAGTCGCTGCTAATAATTTTTCCGTTTGCATCCAGTTTAGCAATACCACCCTTGCCATCCTTTTCATCAGCTTTGCCATCAATTAAAGAAACATACAAAATTCCTGTTTTTGCATGATGCAGAACGGATTCGGGAACAGCAAGAGAATCACTCTCCCAGATTTTTTCAAGGCTGTGCTCCTGTGCCTTTAAGCCCGAAACCAAAAAGCTTAAAATTAATACCAGAGATAACTTCATTTTTTTAAGTTTAGATTGTTAATAGATTACGCTAATATAAAGAAAAATGGCCTTATCAAAATTCAATCATCAATAAGGAATATCAAGCAGCTTTAGCATCAATTCCAGCCTTTACGGCATTGCAAATCTCAAATTCTTCTAAACTTTCGTAGTAATACAGAATTTCATTCAGTTCTGTTAACGACATTTCTTTTGCAACTTCTATCATCTGCTCTTTAGATAGAGAACGAAGCAACAAGGTTGATGCCTTGTTAATTCTGTCAATTACCTCCATTAATTTATTATAATGATCTTCCATCCCAGTAGATTTTATAAGATAACATAATTCAGGAGTTATAGTTTATCTATGCCTGGCAATAAAACTTTAAACGGATTAAGCTGTTATCTGACAGTTAAAACACACACAATGATACTCCCATTAAGTCCGCAATTATTAGGAGACCTGATTGAAAAAGGGTATTCCCATTTTTTAGTTTCTACAAGTAGCGAATTAAATACCGAAATAATAACTCTGAAACCAGTAAGGGGAAAACCCCAACTTGAGCAACTTCCTCCTGGTTTCGACACGTATTACAAAATAACTCAGGAACCGCTTGCCATGCTATGTGGCATTGAAGACACAAAAATACAGGTGGATCTGCAATCGCATAGTGAATTTGCTACTACTCCTGAAGAAGTTTTAAGCGACAGTTATTTTCGGATGAGTGAGGATTTTTTCAGACAGGTGCTGGAAAGTCTCGAAGATTACGCAGTTATTACAACCGACAAGAACGGCGATGTAACCAGCTGGAATACGGGTGCAGAAAGAGTGCTTGGCTATATGGAAAAAGAAATAATTGGCAGAAGCTCGAAGGTGTTTTTTACTGAAGAAGATATCCGGAAAGGTGAACCTGAAAAAGAACTGGAAACAGCACTTTCTAAAGGCCGTGCAAAAGACGAACGCTTTCATGTAAAGAAAAGCGGTGAAAAGTTCTGGGGATTCGGTTTGGTATTTCCTTTAAAAGACGAGCACGATAATCATCGTGGATTTACAAAAATTATGAGGGATTTAACAGGCTATAAAATAAATGGTGGCAGGGTAAATAACTCTTAACAACTAAATTTAATTCGCCGGAAATATTAACTTAATATAAAATACTGATCTTGATAAAAAACATGAAATTTTTAGTATCAGTAATTGCCGCATTAAAAGACCGGATTGTAATAAACAGCATGCGCTCTTTCTTTTCAGCCTTTAAACATATTCCTTACGGAACTAATCGTTAACTACTTTATATGAGCGATTTAAGTTACGAAGAGTTTAATAAAAGTAATTTTGGCAGAAATTTTCATTGGGGTGTATCGGTTGCGGCCTCTCAGATTGAAGGAGCGCATAATACTGATGGAAAGGGCCCTTCCATATGGGATGAATTTGCGAGTAAAAAAGGAAAGATTTTAAACGGAGATCATGCCTGCATAGCCTGTGATTTTTATAATCAGTATAAAAAGGACATACAACTTATAAAATCGTTAAATATTCCAAATTTTCGGTTCTCCATATCGTGGCCAAGAATTTTTCCGGAGGGAATAGGTTCTGTAAACCAGGCTGGAATTGATTTTTACAACCGCGTTATTGATTATTGCCTTGCATCAGGGATAACACCCTGGATAACTCTGTACCATTGGGATTTGCCAAAGGCGCTTGAATTGAAAGGCGGCTGGACTAACCGGGATATTATTTCCTGGTTTTCTAACTATGTAAATGTATGTGCGGCAAGTTTCGGCGACAGAGTAAAGAACTGGATGATAATGAACGAACCGATGGTTTTTACCGGTGCTGGATACTTTTTAGGTATACATGCACCAGGGAGAACAGGGCTTAAAAATTTTATTCCTGCTATTCATCATGTTGCTTTAAGTATGGCCGAAGGAGGAAGGATGCTAAAAGAATTATTACCCTCGGATACCACTATAGGAAGCACCTTTTCCTGTTCGCATATTGAACCACATTCAAAAAGCTCACGTGATTACAATGCCGCTGTAAGAGTTGATGCATTGCTAAACCGGCTGTCTATTGAGCCGGCTTTGGGGTTAGGATATCCGTTTAAGGAACTTCCTTTTTTAAAAAGGATTGAAAAATACATGCACCCAGGTGATGAACAGAAGATAAAGTTCGACCTCGATTTTGTCGGTATTCAAAATTACACACGCGAAATTATTAAACACTCTTTTTTCACTCCTTATCTCCAGGCAAAACTTATTAAAGCGGAAAAGCGGAAAGTACCACTAACGGCAATGGGTTGGGAAGTTTATCCTCCGGCTATGTATCACGTACTTAAAAAAATTTCATCGTACAAGGCTATCAAACGAATAATAATAACAGAAAACGGGGCAGCATTTCCGGATACAGTA
Source organism: Rubrilithobacter danxiaensis (assembly GCF_047272945.1). NCBI lineage: Bacteria > Pseudomonadati > Bacteroidota > Sphingobacteriia > Sphingobacteriales > Sphingobacteriaceae > Rubrilithobacter > Rubrilithobacter danxiaensis. The sequence goes on along the minus strand of NZ_JBKOPS010000007.1, from coordinate 61,189 downwards.
GTAAAGAATACTATTGATGATCCGCTCAGAATTGATTTTTTAAAGAAAAATCTGCAACAGGTTTTAAGAGCTAAACAGGAGGGATGCCCGGTTGAAGGTTATTTTGTTTGGACCCTAACAGATAATTTCGAATGGGCCGAGGGCTACAAACCCCGGTTTGGATTAATTTATGTAGACTTTGAAACTCAAAAAAGAACTGTAAAGAATTCAGGATTGTGGTATTCAGAGTTTCTTAAAGAAAAGGATTAAATCTGCTAGTGTTCAGAGTTGAATTTATTTTATAAAGAGCTTATTTCATTGATCTCTGAAGCCTTCCATTGTTGTGTGGAGCCATTTTCAGATTTAATAAAAGTTACTACATAGGAGTGTGTCAGTCCTTTGTCATCCTCAAAATTAACCGTTATATCTGCCGTATTATTTTCAGCAAGGGAACAATTCTGAACTTTAGAAGCAGCTTTCTCAATAATTTCCTGGTCTGTATGGATTCTCATAGTCGGTTATTTCAGATTTTAACAGCAGATTAACTGTTCTGTTTGTTATTAAAACAGCTTTTACAAATTCAGATATTGCTCAAAAACAGTTTGCATATACGCTTTACCGATCTTTAATATACTCTCATCATTACTTTTCTTTTCCGCATTTTTCCGATAAATTATGTTCTTCCCAACATTATCAAACGTTACTGTTTGCTTATCTGTAACTACTCCAAAACCATTATCCCAATCAAAAAAGGCGAAGTCTATAGCTTTTGGATTTAACAAATTCCTGCTCCAGTTAAAAGACGGATCGTCTATTTTTAGTTGTGAAAGCAGGGTAGCGGCAATATCGGTTTGACTTCCAATCGTTTCAATCCTTTTTCCCCTGTATTCGGGCTTGATTGCATTTCCAAAAAGCAATAATGGAATTTTATATCGCAAAGGGTGGTAGCTGTCGTATTTTTCTCCCGGCAAACGGTGTCCGTGGTCGGCAACAACAATAAAAAGCGTATTGTCATACCATTTTTCCTTCTTCGCATTAGTTAAATAAGCATATAAACAGGAATCAGCATAGTAAGCTGTACTGCGAAATTTATCCGGCAGACTGTTTCCTTTAAAATGAGCGTTCACAGGAAGTTCAAACGGTTCGTGATTGGTTAAAGTAAGAAGTGTGCTGAAAAAAGGAGTTTGTTCATTTTTCAACCCTGCAAGCTGCTTTTTATAAACGACTTCGTCGTAAGCGCCCCATTTGGAGTTCATGTCCTTCTTGTCAAAGTAATGTTTATCTATAATTTTCTCATATGAATGACTTAAAATGTACGATTTCATATTAAAAAATTCGCTTTCTCCGCCATAATAAAACGAAGTAGCATATCCTTTTTTTCGTAAACTTCCTGCAATGGAAGGTAACTTTTCCTGTTTGTTGTTTTCTTTAATCACAGAGCGTACAGCTTGTGAAGGAAAGGCACTCAACACGGCAACCAGGCCCTTATCAGTACGGTCGCCGGAGGCATAGATATTGGTAAATAACAATCCGTCTTTAATAAGTTCTTCCATGCGTGGTGTCACACCTATTTCGCCGCCCAAGCTTTCAACAACGCTCGCTGTAAAACTTTCCATTATTATAAGAACCACATTTGGTCTCGTAGTCTGGAGTATTTCAATACTTGCAGCTGCAGGTTTTTCGTACAGCGTATTAGTGATCGCTTTCGCTTCAGCAGTTTTAAAATACTGATATGGATTTTTATGCCCGTATTTGTTTCGCAAAACATCACGAAATAAACTCCATTCGGTATTAATACCGGCATGATTAAGGAAAATATTTTGTGAAAAATAGGCCATACTCTCATTTACCGGTGAGAGCTGCCAGCCACCGCGTATCAATAGAAAAGTTATACCAGGAATAAGAATACTAAATACAATTCTTTTAATGAGGGATTTTTCCCTTACCATGCGGTAGTTTACAATCCATTTTTCTAAAAAAAGACTGATAACAACAAGGAAGAAAAATATAAGAAGTGATGAAAAAACAGGAGATGAAGCGCTGGAAGCTATCGCTTCATTTGGTGCATTAAAGGCAAAATCTAAAGCCCTGAAATTTACTTTTGAACCCCATTCGCGGTAAATATTAAAGTTAACGATAGAAATAAAAGAAAATAAAATGATAAGTACCCGGGTATAGATTTTCGGAACAAGAGCAGAAATATGTACACGGGGCACCAGTATGAGGAATATATACATCAACAACGGCAAAATGGAGATGTATCCTGCCATTGATGTATCAAGCCTTAACCCGTATAAAAACGTTTTTGATATTTCCCCAAAGCGTACGTTTTTAAGCTTTTCGGTGAAATATAAAAGAAAAACCAGCCTGTCAATAAAGAAAAACAGCAGCCAGAACAGGAAATAGCGTATTAAAATAAAAAGGCTTTTTAACATAGTGCGAAATTGTTAAAAATGCAGCATGTTAAAAAGCCTTTAAAAAGATATTAAACTATTATTGTCTACCGGCACCGCCCATCATTCCTTTAAGTTCATCAAAGGTAATTTCCTGGTAATCTTTAGATCCGCCAAAAGTACCGGCCGGAACAGCTTCTTTTTTAATTTCTTTTACGGTAGCCTTCAATCCCATACCATTGTGGAATGTTACAAACTCCAAAGGCAAACCGTATGATTTATCAAAGAACTGGGTTAACGAATTTGGAACAATATCTGCGTCTTTACTAAACCAGCCATCAAAGGTTTGGCCGCTTCTTTTTTCTTTTACTGAATATTTCTGCGCATTGTAACCAGCTATTGCTTTTGTTTCTGTTCCCACTGTTAGTTCAAAGTCCGGTTTTTGATCTTCCATTTGCTCCATATCGGCAGGGGTGAAGATGATAGAGAATTTTTTGTTCATCATTGGGATATCAAGCAATAAGCGCTGGTATTCAGTTTTACTGTTCATGATACTTTTTGTAGATGACATTGAAGTTTTAGATGTAGTAGCAGATGAGTCCCCTTTAAAATACACGGTCATTTCCGTAGGAAGCATGCTTGCCATCTGGGCCGGAGCCTGCGGTGGTAATTTCCATTCTACTGTATAAGAGATGGATCCTTCATCAATCTTGTTTTGTGCTACAGCGCATAAACTTGTTAATGTTACCGCTGCGGCTAAAAATAATCGTTTCATTAGTTAATAATTTGGTTGTTAGACAGTAAAATGTGTTGAATGTTACTTATTGATTTAATTAAATATACGAAAAAAACAGCATGTTAATTTTACTTCTGCAATTCTTCTGTTTCCATAAAAGCATAGCAAATAATATGGCAGATATGCATGTGGGCGTCTTCAACACGGCCGTAATGTTCAGAATCAATTACAATTGCTTTATCTGCCTTTTGAACCAGTTGCCCTCTTTTACCACCCAATAACGCTATTGAGCTTACTTCATTTTTCTTTGCCCAGTCTACTGCTTTTACCAGGTTAGGAGAGTTTCCGCTTACACTCATTACAAAGATAAGATCGCCGGGACGGGCATAATTTTCAAGCTGCCTTACAAACACATCATCATACGAATAGTCATTTCCTATTGCCGTAAGCCAGCTTACATTATCGTTTAATGAAAGGCAGCGAAACCGCCTGTAAGTTTTATCAGATGAACCTTTTCCAAGATCAGTTACAAAATGAGAGGCATTGGCTGCGCTTCCCCCGTTTCCAAAAACAAAAATTTGTTGATCATTTTTTAAAGCCAGCCTGAATTGTTCAATGATTTCTGCAACTTCTTTCACAGGGATTGAATCGGTTGCTGATTTTTGAGCCTGTATATAGTTTGAAACAAAAGCTTCCATAATTTTAATAATAGTTTTAGTGCTATAATTGGTTTTGTAAACGTAAACATTGTTTTGCCAGCAGCAATGCTCCTACAGGAACTGCGTCTTCTCCTAAAACGGCCAGTCGAATAGACGGCGGTGGAAGAAACGCTTTCATAATATATTGTGATATAGCTTGTTCTACCTGCTGTATTAATATTTCACCTAACATAGATAGCCCGCCTCCGATTATAATAATTTCCGGATGAAAAAGATGTATTACATGCGACAGGCCAAAAGCAAGGTCATCTGCAGTAGTATTTAAAATTTCTTTTGCACAGTTGCCATCCTGCTCAATGGCCTGTACAAGAAATTTAGCTTCACCTCCCTTTTTTGCTCCAACGAGATTTTTCAATATATCTGCCGATCCTGTTAAAATTGCCTCTCTGATTTTTTTATCAACCGCCCAGCCCGAACAGCTTGATTCTACCGTTCTGCCTTTTTTGTCGAGCCGAACATGGCCAATTTCAACCTCTCCGGGATTTGCACCATGATAAATCTGACCATTGTAAATTAAGCCACCGCCAACTCCGCTTCCCAGTGTAATGTAAAAACAGGTTGGGCAATCTTTTCCCGCACCTTTAACAGATTCTCCAAGCGCAGCAACATTCGCATCATTATCCATATAAACGGGGCATGATGTGAGAGAATTTATAAAAGATGCCAGATCAAAACCAGACCATCCTTCAATTTGATGACTTACACAAATTTTACCCGTTTGCCATTCTACCGGTCCGCCAAAGCCTATCCCTGCTGCTGAAAAAGTAAAGTCGTTTCTTAAACTTTTTATTCCTTCTTTAAGCTGATTCTGAATTCCTTCCGCTCCTTTTTCCTTTTTTATATCAAAACGGATTTTTTGTAAAATGCGGGCATCTTCATCACCTGCTACAAGCTGCAGTTTGGTGCCGCCTATTTCAATTCCTAAATAGTGTCTGCTCAAGGTTGATACAATTAATCCTGACAATCTCGTTTTCTGAGTTCAGGCGCAAATCTAATTTATGCTTAATTTTTTTAAATATATTAGCTAAAACTAACAATGCAATGAAAAATATAAACAGCCTTTTCTTCTTATCTTTTTTCTGCCTCACCGCTTATGTTTCTTCTGCTCAGACAGAAGGCACATTTGCAGAACGTTTAGGTTTTCCGAAAGGGAAAAAAGTAGTTATCCTGCATGTTGACGATGCAGGAATGTCTTTCGATTCAAACAACGGTGCTATGGATGCATTAACGAAAGGAGTTTCATCATCGTGTAGTGTAATGATGCCGTGCCCATGGGTTCCTGGCTTTCTTCATTTTCTTAAAGATCATCCTCAAATTGATGCGGGACTACACCTAACACTTACCTCAGAATGGAATGCTTACAGATGGGGCCCTTTAAGCGGGAAAGCAAAAGTACCCGGTCTGGTTGATAAGGAAGGTGCAATGTGGCCTTCGGTGGAAGAAGCGGTAAAACATGCTTCAGCAGATGAAGTGGAAACAGAAATCAGGGCACAGCTCGACAGAGCTTTAACAGCGGGTTTTAAGCCTACTCACCTTGATTCTCATATGGGTACTTTGTTTGCAACTGAAGCCTTTACAGAAAGATACATAAAAGTAGGAGTGGAGTATAAAATTCCGCTTATGTTTCCCGGGGGGCATAATACACTGATAAAAAAGCAGATGGGTGCAGGGAATGAAGCATTAAATAGGGCGCAGGCGGTGGGGAAAATGTTGTGGAACGCCGGCTTGCCAGTTTTGGATGACCTGCATAACGAATCGTACGATTGGAAATTGCCGTTGGGCATAAAACCTGTTAAAGAAGCAATTCGTCAAAGCAAAACAGCATATTACAAACAGGCCTTAGAAGAGGTGAAACCCGGATTAACCATGGTGATTATGCACTGTACCAATCCTACAGAAGTATTCTCATCTATTTCCGACTCCGGAATTACACGTGAAGGTGACTGGCTTGCTATGACCGATCCTGAATTGAAAAAATACATTGAAAAGGAAGGAATAATTCTTACTACCTGGCGTGAGCTCATGGAAAGAAGAAACAAAGTTAAATAGTAATAATAAAAAATCCCGCCCTGTAGGGCGGGAATAAACAACAATTATACAAAAACTAATTCGCCAGTCATGGAAGCTTTATCAGGCATAGCCCCATTTCTTCATGATCTTTAAGTCTTCTTTTACTGATTCAATAGGGGTTTTTCCCTGATAAGATTCCTGTTCAACTACAAAATGAGTAGTCCCTCCTGATTTTCTTCCCCAGTCTAAAACCTGCTTGGTACCTACAATACCTTTACCTAAAATAGTACTTTCATAGCCATTATGCTCGGTCTGGCTTTTTATCTCATCCTTAACGTGCATCGATTCAAATCGACCCGGATATTTCTTCAGGATTTCCATCGCATATCCTCCGCCGCCTACCATATTTCCAATATCTAATTGCTGAACAACTAATTTCGGATCAGTATTTTGCAGGATGATATCGTACAATGTTTTATCATTCAATTTTACACTGAATTCAAAATCGTGGTTATGATAGCCGAATTTCATTCCTGATTTCTGACACAGCTCGCCGCTTTTGTTGAAAACTTCCATATACCGCAGGGTGTCGTCGTATGTTTTCCGTAAACTTTCATCAAGCCAGGGGCTTATTACATATTTCTGTCCTACGGTGGCCGCGTCCTCTACTGTGTATTTCCAGGCGTCGGTAAAATCATTTTTAGAGGCATCCCAGTGATCTTTACCCATTACAGTATGACCGCTGGTCATTTTTAATCCCAGGTCGGATAAGATCTTTTTAAATTCTGTTGCAGAGTATCCGTAAAACTTCCGGTCGATGTAATTTGCATGTTCTACGTCTTTATATCCCATTTCGGCAATGAGTTTTAATGTACCGAGGGGATCTTTTTTCATATCATCCCGCACAGAATACAATTGTACGCCAACTATTTCGCCTGATTTAATGGCAGCAAACAGCCTGTTGCTAAACAACGTTGCACCTGCAACAGCCAAAGCACTGTTTTTAACAAAAGTTCTTCTTGATTTATTCATGGTTTTATTGGTTATATTAAAATAGATGGTTCAAATATTTTAACGCTACATAATAAGAATAAAACTTTAATAGCTGCTTAGACACAGCGTAAATAATTTGTTGCATTGCATGAACAGATCTTGCCCTCTCATTTTTTAAGTTAAATCATTCAAACATATTCCTTTATTACCGTTAAAATTTCTCTATTATAAAGTCGCTTTTGTTTCGTTGGCAATGAATCAACAAAACTTAACTTGTTTTTAGAATGAAATCAAGATTTGATTTTTAAATCGAACGCAGGTTAATAGCTTTGCGTTTACATTATTTACTTGTGCATGGAATTGATCGAACTTACAATAAATGACCAGGAAAAATACAAACGTTTTTTTATCCGAGGTTTACTGGAACATAAAGATAATTTCAGAATGAGTGCAAACGATGAGGAGCAAGAAGCATTTCCTACAAAGGGTACTTCCGATAGTTTTACGCTTGCATGTGTAACTGCTGAAGGAGAACTTGCAGGAGTTGTAAGCTTTGAACGGGAAGGAGCTAAACGCGAAAAACTAAGACATAAAGGCCTTTTATTCCGCATGTATGTATCGGCAGATTTCGCAGGACAGGGAATAGGTAAACGGCTGGTACAGGAAACAATAGAACGTGCCAAAAAAACAGACATTGAACAGGTAAATCTTACAGTAGTATCTTCCAATACAATAGCTAAAAATCTGTATCACAAATTCAATTTCAAAACCTTTTCTGTTGAAGAGCGGGCAATGAAAGACGGAAACAAATATCTTACCGAAGAACAGATGGTATTATTCATTAAATAAAAACGCGGTTATATTTACGGATGTTCTTTATTCTTTCTAAAACGCTCTTTTATTTGGTAATGCCGCTGGTTTGGGTGCTTGTTTTATTTATATATTCCTTCTTTTCAAAAAATAAAAGGAGGAAAAAAGCCAGTGCTGTTACAGGTCTGCTTATCCTCTTTATTTTTAGCAATGATTTCCTGGTAAATGAGGCTTTTTTATTATGGGAGAAAAAACCTGTTACTATAGCAAGTATGCCCGTATATCAAACTGGAATTGTTCTAACCGGCATGACACATCGAATGCCCCAATACAACGATCGTGTATTTTTTGATAAAGGAGCAGATCGCCTTCTTCATACTGTACAACTGTATAAAGCCGGTAAAATAAAAAAGATCCTGATAACCGGAGGCTCAGGTTACGTATTTAAAGAAGGAATCGGTGAATCGGATGCATTGAAGAATGTATTTGTTTACTGTGGTGTACCGGAAAAGGATATTATTATAGAAAACAAGTCAAGAAATACGGTTGAGAATGCCCGTTTTTCAAAAAAGATGATAGCCGATTTGCATTTACAGCCTGATTATTTACTTATTACTTCTGCTTTTCATATGCGCAGGGCAGAAGGCTGTTTTGTAAAAGCAGGATTGGAGGCGGCTATTTTTCCGGTAGATTATTATTCAGGGCCCCGTGATTATACTTTTGACCAATATCTGATCCCTTCTGAGTTTGCTTTGGCGAAATCAGCATTACTGATTCATGAACTTACCGGCTTTATAGTGTACAAGCTATTGGGATATTGCTGATGCTGAATAGTCACTCAACATCCAGCTCTGCAATCTGGGCCTTATATTGTTTTGGAAGTACGATGTTTTTCAATAATCCTTCCAATTTAATCCTCCTGCTGAGTTTATATATCGATAATACTGGTGTTAAAAGCTGTAATTTGCCAAGTGAGAGAAAGCTATTTACTCGTTTTGGAACTACCAATACCTGTGCCTGCTTTAAGAGCTGATATCTGAACCAGCCGAGATGTTTTTTATATTGTTTGTACAAGTCGGCTGTAAATTGACTGTAAACCAAATTTTCCTGAATGTGCTCTTCGCGTTTTACCAGCCATTCTGGGAAAATATCAGGTAATTCTTTAATTTCCATTCTCAATCCAACGCGATAAAAAACGGTAAACACTTCGGTTTTTTCTGATTCAGTAAGTTTACGTTCCAGTACTTCAAATGCACGTATAGAATAATCAATCAGCATAAAGAGTACATCCCGGTAGGCCCAGTCCGGAATTTCTTTTCCCCGCTGTTGTTCTACTCCTTTGTGTATAGCCGTAATAGTATCGATAGCTCGAAGAGCGGCCGGATATTCAGAAAAAACGATTTTACGGGCGTAAGAAACAGTGGAAAATAATCTTCCGAGCGGATCGGCAGGAAGACGTCCCGTAAAGTAAAGCCAATCAACGGCTTTATTTAAAGCGAACTCGGCAGAAGCGCCGGCAAAAATAAAAAGAATAGTATCACCATTCCCCCAGATCTTTCTCACAATTGAATCTCTCTCCACAAAAAACTCCATATTCTTTTAACGTTTCAGAAGCACTATTAATTGGTTAAGCTTACCGTCCTTTTGTCCTTTTATTCTAATTTTTTCTGCAATTACCAGTGTAAGTGTCCCTAATGTATAAGCAAGCATATCCATCCAGGCAAATGAATTACCGATAAGTATTCTTGCAATTTCAGAATCAGCAAGTCCGATAAATTGTATAAAATGGAAATATTGCAGTGTTTCAACTATATAAGAAAAAAGAAGCACCACCAATGCCGTAATTATAGCCGGTGAATTTATAAAGCTCTGAATAAAACAATATAAAAGTATAACGACCAGAAAATCTCCACCATACGGACGTACAATTGTATCTTTTATGTATATCGCTATAAATATTTCTGTTAACAACAACAGAACAGCAAAGAAAAAATAGTTTTTGTTAAATATGAACATAGCTGAGACTAAAGACCAATCATGAAAACCTAAAAGAACTTTGAATAACAAAGTAATGAAAAATTTTCGAACTATTCAAGAATAATTTTCAAGGGAATACATTCAGCACTAAATAAGTGCGTTCAAAATCACACCTAAAAAAATGTTATTTTTAAGGGTGATACCTTTCCATTAATTTGCACTTAGTTTAAAACAGACAGCAAATGGCTGAGATTTTAATACAGGAACAATCAGCAAAATTGAGAGAAAGCAAGCTTGTAGAACTATACACAAGCATCTTTCCTGACATAGCCAGATTTATCAGCAGGAAAGGAGGGACTCTTGAGCAGGCAAAAGATATTTTTCATGATGCCATCATCATTTGGTACGAAAAGCAGCAAGTAATTGAACAACTTATTACTCAAACCGAAAGGCAATATATTTTCGGAATTGCAAAACACCTTTGGTACCGGAACTTTTCCAAAGAATCTCAAATAATCTCATTGGATGCCGTGCAACATTCGGTCATCGAAGCGGCAGTTAGAGAGCAGCTTTCAATCAATAAACTGCTAAACCTGCTCGAAAGAAGTGGGAAGAAATGCCTGGATCTGTTAAAATCTTTTTACTATGATAAACTCAGCATGGCAGAACTTGCCCAAAGATTTGGTTATCGAAGCGTACGTTCAGCAACAGTGCAGAAATACAAATGCCTTGAAAAAATAAGAGAAACGGTAAAAGAAAAATCAATTTGCTATGAGGACTTCCTTGAATGAGATACAACACATCGAAAATCACCTGTTTGGGCAACTGAGCGGAGAGGAGGAATTATTATTTCAGGCCAATCTGCTCATCAATACAACCTTGGAAGAGAACAAGCAGGCACAGCAAAAAAGCTATCAGCTTATTAATGCTTTTGGGCGTAAGCAATTAAAGCAAGAACTCGAAGGCGTACATCTAAAACTCTTTTCAGAAAAACGATATAAACACTTTCGGCAAAAAATACTGGCCCTGTTCAATATATAAAACCAACATCGCCACTTTTTATCGCCGCTCGAGATCTCGTTTTCTGCTCCGGAATATTCTTAGTTAAATGTAAAACTAACTGCTATCCTGTTGTATGGAATCGCTATGTCTAATTTCTTATTATTAAATAAATGAAAAATCTTAAAAATGAATTTCGAAATTACGCTGTTAAGCATCATCGTATTAGCAGTCTTACAGTTGATAGTGCTATTTCCCGCACCGAAAAATACGTTCTTCCCATTGCGATGACGCCCCACATTATCGAAGAACGTCAGCTAAACGTAGCCCAGATGGATGTCTTCTCACGTTTAATGATGGATCGCATTATTTTCCTCGGTGAAGCAATTGATGACCGGATTGCAAATATTATACAGGCGCAGTTGCTATTTCTGCAATCTACCGACTCGAAACGGGATATTCAGATCTATATCAATTGTCCTGGAGGAGTAGTATATGCCGGACTCGGCATATATGATACTATGCAATATATTAGTCCGGATGTTGCAACCATTTGTACAGGAATGGCACTAAGCATGGCTTCTGTATTGCTATGTGCAGGAGCCGCTGGAAAGAGGGCAGCACTGGAGCATTCAAGAGTGATGATCCATCAACCATTAGGTGGAGTACAGGGGCAGGCTTCAGACATTGAAATCACTGCCAGGGAAGTACTCAAACTTAAACAAGAGCTTTACCAGATTATTTCACGCCACAGTGGACAGGATTACCAGCTGATTCACAATGCTGCCGATCGGGACCACTGGATGATAGCACAGGAAGCTAAAGAATTTGGAATGATTGATGAAGTACTGACATCAGGAAATACCGGCTTTACCGATAAAGACGAGTTGTAAAAAGCAATTAAATAAATTTATAATTTTTTTCAATCACATAGACCATCATTTTTTTCCTGATTTCAAACCCTAATTTCTGGTATAAGTTTGATGCACTAGTGTTATCAGGCAAAACGTGCAGGAAAGGAATTTTTGACGACATCAGTATTTTACTTATCTGGCTGCGTATAAGATTACTGGCATGTCCCTTTCCTGAATAATCAGGATGCGTGCATACAGCACTTATTTCCACATATGGATCAGGCTGAAAACGTTGTCCGGCCATAGCAACTAATATGCCTTTGTCAAAAACACCCTCATAATTACCAAAATCAATTGTCCTTGATAAAAATGGGCCGGGATTAGTTTTGGTTGTCAGTTCAATCATGGCAGGTATATCTTTTTCCTGTAAGGGCACAAAACTATGATCATCCACTGTAGGCACATTCCGCTGTTGATATACCATCTGTAAAAGATCTTTTTTTACCAGAACTTTCCAATCTTTAGGAATAATCAATTCTTTAGCTGCAAAAAGAACAATGGGAGAATTGAATGGGGTAAAGTTGTATAGACAGTTAAAGTCGTCTTCATTATTATCTTTCATCCCCGCAAAGGCTGCTATTTCCTTTGCAAAATATTTTGCCTTTTCACTTCCATGAGCAATGCTTTTATTTCCGGTAAGTAAGCCATTCCAGATGGGATTATCCAATATATGTTCCACTCGTTTTTATAAATACTGATGCTGAAGTAAAATCAGAAGAACAAATTTAAGTAGAATTAAATACAATGATGTGTTGAACTCGGTTTAATTCAGATTTACCACAGTAAAAATTCGAAGCCATCGTATAATTTAGAGAAACAACCTAATTCTCCGGAAACTAAACATCCTTAAAATGCTGCTGTTATAAAATTAAAAGAATATAAATCAGGACATTTAATATGAGAATAAATAAATGGTACTTATTAGCAGCTGCAGTAACCGTTGGTACAATAGGTTTGACATGTTCATCTGGCCCGTCTATTCCTGCAGGAGCAACAGCAGTTAGCCCTTTTAATGTAGAAAAATATTTGGGCCGATGGTATGAGATCGCACGCTTTGACTATCGATTTGAACGCAATCTGAATAATGTTACTGCTGATTATTCTTTAAATCCTGACGGTACTATTCGTGTACTGAACCGTGGATTTGACTATGTAAAAAATAAATGGAAAGAAAGTACAGGCAAAGCAAAATTTGTTAACGATTCAAATACCGGACGATTAAAAGTCTCTTTTTTCGGCCCTTTTTATTCGGGATATAATGTTATTGCATTAGATCCTAAATATCGATATGCCTTAATTGCCGGCGATAATCTTGATTATCTCTGGATTCTTTCACGTGAAACAACTATCCCGGACAATGTAAGGGAAGAATATATTCAAAAAGCTGAAAGTATTGGCTACGATACAAAGAAGCTTATATGGGTTAAGCATGATAAGAAATGACGACAGCAAAGTTCTCTTCACTAACAAGTCCTTATAGTTTTTTTATAAGGACTTTAAGTTTTATCAAGAGTAACAAAAAATACCCATAACCGTTCTTTACAGGGTTTATAAACTGCCATTATATTACTAACAAACATTACGGATGTCCGCTTCCTCCCGCAGCACCATACACTTGTCCGGTAGCATAGCTTGCATCATTTGCCGCCAGCTGCACATAGATTGAAGCAAGTTCTGCCGGTTGTCCTGGCCTGCCTAAAGGTGTTTGTCCTCCAAAGCTTTTAAGTTTTTCCTGGGATGCACCTCCGCTAACCTGCAAGGGTGTCCATATCGGTCCCGGTGCTACTCCATTAACTCGAATGCCTTTCGGTCCAAGCTGTTTAGCCAATGATCTGACATAATTTGTTGTGGCAGCTTTGGTTTGGGCATAATCATAAAGATCTGCTGAAGGATCTGTAGCCTGTTCTGAAGAGGTGCCAATAATAACTGAACCTGGTTTCAAATGAGGTAAGGCCGCTTTAATAATCCAAAAAGGAGCATAAATATTGGTTTTCATCGTCCAGTCAAATTGCTCAGTCGAAATGTCCAGAATGGATTGATTTGCCTGCTGTCTTGCAGCATTACTTACCAGTATATCCAGACCTCCTAAACCTTTTACTGCTTCTGAAACTAATCGCTGACAAAATGCCTCGTCTCTTAAATCTCCGGGAATAGCTATTGCCTTACAACCCTCTGCTTTAATCAGTGCAATTACCTCACGAGCATCAGGCTCCTCATCGGGAAGGTAATTTATGGCCACATCTGCACCTTCCCGTGCATAAGCAATCGCTGCTGCCCGCCCCATTCCAGAATCGCCTCCGGTAATTAATGCTTTCCTGCCTTTTAAACGTCCGGAGCCGCGATAACTTTTCTCTCCGTGATCAGGTTGCGGATCCATCTTACCTGCTAAACCGGGCCAGGGTTGAGATTGACCTTTGAAGGGAGGTTTGGGATACTTGGTAGTAGGATCTTCCAGCTTTTCCCAGTCCAATCCCGAATTTATTGTTTCTGCATCTGCAAAATTTGGTCCTACTGCAACTGCAGCTAAACCCGTTCCCAATCCACCCAGCGCTTTTCGTCTGCTTATTTTTATTTCTTCATTCATGACGAGTATGTTTTTCAGTGTACCTGATAAAACAACCTATTTTCTCGTGCCTGGTTTTTACCCTTTAAAATTTCTCAGGGAATGATAGACAGACGAAGATGAACTTCCACTAAAAATCAAATCTCTATCATCAATCCAATGGGGCAGTGGTCTGATCCCAGGTACTCATTATAAATCAGTGAATCCTTCACCTGCTCCATCATAGAATTACTTACCAGAAAATAATCAATTCTCCAGCCAATGTTTCGTGAGCGGGCGTTAAACATTACATTCCAATAAGTATATTTAACCTCATCAGGATAGAAGTATCGGAAAGTATCGGTAAAACCTGCATCAAGTAACCTGTTAAAGCCATCTATCTCTCGCTGAGTATATCCTGCAGATTTATTGTAATTCTGTTTATCTCTCGCAATGTCAATGGGTCGATGAGCTACATTTAGATCTCCGCATATAATAACAGGTTTTTTTAAACTCAGATTGGTAACATAAGCCGTAAAATCTGCATCCCATTTTTCCCGGTAATCCAGACGTTTTAAACCATCGCCAGAATTTGGAACATAAATGGTCACCAAAAAAAACTGTTCATACTCGGCTGTTATAACCCTGCCTTCCTGGTCATGTTCTTCAATATCCATATCACATGTAACATTGAGGGGTTCAGTTTTACTAAGAATCGCTGTTCCAGAATATCCTTTGCGGGCTTTAGATGAATTAACATAAACCTTATACTCGGGTAATAACTCACATAAAGATTTAACTTCCTCGTACGAAGCTTTTGTTTCCTGTAAACAAAGCACCTCCGGATTGATAGATTGAATATCCTTTACAAAATCCTTTTTCATGATGGACCGGATCCCATTTACATTCCAATTTACAAGATGAAGAGTAGACATAGAATTAATATTTAGAGAGTAATAAAGATTTAGATTAAAATTCAGTTGTTAAAAATGATGAAAAAAACATGGGTAGCAAAATGCTATACCAGGATTATAATTAAGCGATAAGCTTATAATATTAAACCCTAGGTCTATAAAAAAGAAAACTGTGCAAGTTTTTCTTTGACTTGCACAGTTAAAATATGATATAACGAATAATTACGGTTGGCACCGAAATATTTCAATTACTAAGAATATTTACCGGAAGAAGAATAGGTTTGATACTCTTCTCCTTCAGCATAACGTTTGAAATTAATCACATCTTCACGCACCATATTTTCAAAAACGCCATTAAATAATTTAGCCAAACCGTGGCCAATTGCTCCGGCAGGTGGGAAGTAGCTTATTTCAACATAAAGCTCTGTTCCCGTACCGTTCAATGCTTCCTTAAATTCAACTTTTCCGGCATTATCAATTTTCGATCCCGAAACAGATTGCCATCCGATATATTCATTTTCTTCTTCTTTTGTAATCTGTGCATTCCAGGAAACTTCTATTAATTGTCCGGGTACCTTTGCTTTCCAGTGTGATGTTTTTGCATCTATTTCTTCCACCGAAGCCAGATGTTTCATAAAACGGGGCAGATTTTCAAGCTTACGCCAGAAAGCAAAAACCTGCTCCTTTGGGCTGTTGACAATAAAACGTTCGGTTATGCGTATGGCTTCCAGGTCAGTAGTATCTTTTCCTAAGCGTGAATAAGCTGGGCAGTGACCGGTAGCACCCCGATATAATAAAAACCCTCCTACCAACGCTTCCTGAACAGCAATTAAAGGGTGCTTAATAATCTGACTAAGTCCTTTGTAAAATATGAAGGAACCTGCTGCAATCGATAATATCCGTTCTGTTGGATTAACATTAATATTTTGATTGCTGTTTAAGAATGAATTATTTAAGGTGTCGGTTATTTTGTTAACAGTTGTATCTAACATAATTCTAAATTTTTATTTATAAATTTTAAGGTAGTAGTACGATGAATGCATTTAAATCACATGCAAGAATTATAGTTATAACGTTAAAGTGCGTTCACTGTTTGCCTTATGGAAATTGTTCTTAAAAATTTGGTTTTAAAGAAAAGATGGTATGGATTTTGGAATACGAACGCGAGAATACTTCAAAAATAAAATTAATAAAAACGATTGCTATGAGTAAAGATCTGTTTCTGATTTGCCATGAAACCAAATCGGCTGTTCAAGTAGGAAGAAGTATTGGGGGAATTCCGGAAGTACAAAAAGAGAGAATAGAAGCCCTAAATGCGTTTCTTACCATTAATCACAATAAAAATATAATTCCTTTGTGGGATGATGATGATGAGTTTGAAGAGATACTAGACACCTACACCTTTATCACTATTGAAGATGCCAGCCAAAGTATTTATAGTAAAAAATCTTTAGATGAGTTACAATAGGCGCCGATAGACAAAGCAATAAAAAAAGCTGTTTCAATGAAACAGCTTTTTTTATTGCTTTGTCTTCTAAATTAACTAATCAGCACAAGGGCAATGGAAATTGATTGTTAAAACTTCTTTTGCAGCAACCTTGTCGGCATTGTTGGCATCTTTATATTGAACATTCGTTCTTTGAATTTGCCAGGTCATTGTTTTTAAAGCTGCCGAAAGTACTTCATATGTCTCTATAGAATTATTTGAGACCAAAGAAATAAATTCTTTTCCATTTGTCACCGAAAAGGAGTACTTTTTATATACTTTTAGTCCCGTATCTGTTATCCGAACAGAGTCATTTGTATTGAACAAGTATTTGGGACCTCCATTAACTGTTGTTTCATATACTTTAGTATTACTTTCATCAAAGTATTCATGCTGCTGCGTAATTGTATTCCAATGTTTTTGATTTACAATAGCATCAGAAGCTGATTTAATTTCAATTTTTTTCTTTTCTTTTTTGCATGACGTAAAAGCAACTGTAGCGGCAATCATTGATAGTAAAATAATTCTTTTCATAAGTCAGTTTTAAAAAGTAATAGTATTAACATTATGTGAAATCAACACTATCAGTAAATGAAATGTTTGTTCTCAAAAAATTTCACACTATTCATAATTTTTCACATAATGTGAGAATTGCAAAAAATATTGAAAGTAGTAGAAATGAAACCGGCCCCCAAATGGGAGCCAGTTTTATAGATAGGTGTAGGGCAGGTTCTTATTATTTGCAGTTGTTATGTCAAATGCGATTTAGAAGTAACCTGATACGCGTTGATTTGTTTAAACTTTTTTATTTAAAATTGATTTGCGATAAAAATAAAATGAATATTAAAGAAGTTTACAGCTTATTGTAGTTTTGCAGTCGCAAAAAAGACAGTAACTAATGAAATTTCTCAGGCCGATCCTTACTTTTATCATTGTTTTATTTTTAACAGGACCAGCCTTTAGCCAGAGTAGTGCAGAATTAAAACGAAGGAAAAAAGCACTGACAAAAGAAATAGAATTATTAAACAGAAGCTTAAAAAAAACCTCCAGCAACAAACAGCTTTCATTAAAACAAATTAACGTCCTTAATACCCAGATCAGACTCAGAGAGGAAAAAATCAGCACAATTAACTCAGAGATAAGGCTACTGGATGATCAGATTTCCGATAATACGTCTACTGTGAAAAACTTGCAGGCCCAGCTCAGCGATTTGAAAAAAGAGTATGCGGCTATGATTTTATTTGCATTCAAAAATCGCAGTGCATACAACAAACTGATGTTTATTTTTTCTGCGAAAGATTTTAACCAGGCTTATAAGCGATTGAAATACCTGAACCAGTTTAGCAAATACAGAAAAAAACAAGCTGGTTATATAGAGCAAACTCAACATGGGCTGCATGTTAAAATAGTAGAGCTTGATCAGAATAAAAAAGAAAAAAGCTCTTTACTTGAGGATGAACAGGAGGAGAAGCAAACATTAGGAAAGGAAAAAAATCACCAGTCGCAGGTACTTAATAAGTTAAGTTCACAGGAGAAAAAGCTGCAAAAACAGCTTGTCACAAAGAAAAAGGAATCTGCACGACTTAACCGGGCTATACGTTCTGCAATTGAAAAAGAAATTGAAGCTGCCCGCCGGAAGGCGGCAGCCCAGGCAGCTGCAAGAGCCGCAGCAGCTAAGGCGCAGGCAGCAAAAATGGCTGCTGCTAACAAAAGCAGCTCATCCACTACTGCTAAATCTTCTGTTAAAGAAGCCAAAGGCTCGAGCGTGTTATCTGCAACGCCCGAATCTGCTAAGTTATCTTCAAATTTTTTAAGTAACAGGGGTTCTTTACCATGGCCGGTTGCTTCAGGTAGCATTGTTGAAGGGTTTGGCAACCACAGCTATGGGGTAAATGTTACCCTTGAAAATAATGGAGTAGATATAAAAACAGCCCCAGGAGCTACGGTACGTGCTGTTTTTTCAGGAGAAGTGTCTACCGTAGCTAATATTGGTGGTAATTTCGTGGTGCTTATCCGCCACGGAGAATATTTTACCGTTTATTCCAATTTACGCTCAGCGAGTGTTAGCCGTGGACAGAAAGTCAGCACAAAACAAGCGATAGGAACTGTAGTAACAGATCCAAGTGACAATACAACTCAGTTACATTTCGAAGTACGAAAAGGAGCGACTCCACTAAATCCTTCAGGCTGGCTTGCCAGATAATTAACACCCACTAAGGGATTTTTCAATGAATTAGATATACTTTTCAGCCTGACTGTATACAGGGTAAAACTTTTCAACAGCACTCCTTAAAACAACTAATTTTACTAACTTCGCAGGTCGCTGAATGGCGTTAATTAAAAAAAAGGACCAATCTTAAGATGGCTGAAGAAACAGAAAACGAAAATTCATCACTACCTACCAACGATCGGATTATTCCCATAAACATAGAAGAAGAAATGAAAGCTGCCTATATCGATTATTCGATGTCGGTAATCGTTTCACGTGCCTTGCCGGATGTTCGAGACGGCCTAAAGCCGGTACATCGCCGGGTTCTGTATGGCATGCTCGACTTAGGTGTTACGAGTAATAAACCTTATAAAAAATCTGCACGTATAGTAGGGGATGTATTAGGAAAGTATCACCCCCATGGTGATGCCTCTGTTTACGACACTATGGTGCGTATGGCGCAGGATTGGAGTTTGCGTTATCCTCTTGTAGATGGGCAGGGTAACTTTGGTTCTATTGATGGTGATAGTCCGGCAGCGATGCGTTATACTGAAGCGAGGCTGAAAAAAATTGCTGAAGAAATGCTGGCTGATATCAATAAAGATACCATTGACTACCAGTTAAACTTTGATGATTCGCTTCAGGAACCTACCGTTTTGCCTACAAAAATACCCAATTTGCTGGTAAACGGAGCGTCGGGAATTGCGGTGGGAATGGCTACAAATATGGCCCCTCACAATTTAAGCGAGGTTATTGACGGTACCATTGCTTATATCGATAATAATGACATTGAAGTTTCAGGTTTGATGCAGTATATAAAGGCTCCTGATTTTCCAACTGGTGGTATCATATACGGCTATGCAGGCGTTCAGGAAGCATTTGAAACCGGTCGTGGCCGTGTTATTATGCGGGCTAAAGCTGAGATTGAAACATATGGAAATGACAGGGAACGTATAATTGTAACTGAAATTCCCTATCAGATCAACAAAGCTCAAATGATTGAGCGAACAGCAGAGCTGATTAACGAGAAGAAACTTGAAGGTATCTCAGAGATTCGTGACGAATCTGACAGAGAGGGTATGCGCATTGTTTATGAGATTAAACGCGACGGCAATGCATCGATAGTTTTAAATAACCTATATAAATATACCGCTCTTCAAACCTCATTCAGCGTTAATAATATCGCTCTCGTTCATGGGCGACCGATGATGCTGAACCTGAAAGACATGATTCGTCATTTTGTCGATCACCGTCACGAGGTTATTATACGCCGTACCAGGTTTGAACTTGCTGAAGCAGAAAAGCGTGCACATATACTTGAAGGCTTATTAATTGCACTTGATCACCTGGACGAAGTAATCAAGCTTATTCGTAATTCATCTACTCCCGAAGAGGCTCGTGACGGATTAATGCAGCAATTCTCACTTTCCGAAATTCAGGCCCGGGCAATTCTGGATATGACGCTTCGCCGCTTAACAGGTCTTGAGCGTGATAAGATTAAGGAAGAGTATGCCGAATTAATGAAGACGATCGAATATTTGAAATCTGTATTAGCAGACGAAAGCCTGCGTATGCAAATTATAAAAGATGAGCTTCTGGAAATAAAAGATAAATACGGTGATGCACGTAAAACCCAGGTTGTTCATTCGGCAGAAGATATGACAATGGAAGACTTCATTGAAGATGAGGCCGTTGTTATCACCATATCGCATGAGGGCTACATTAAGAGGACGGCCCTGACAGAATACCGCAGGCAAGGCAGGGGAGGTAAAGGTTCATTGGGATCTAACTCCAGGGATGAAGATTTTATCGAACACATTATTATTGCATCCAACCACAATTACATGTTGTTCTTCACTGAAATGGGACAATGTTTCTGGTTGCGTGTCTTCGAAATTCCGGAAGGAACCCGAACAAGTAAGGGACGTGCTATCCAAAATATCATTAACGTACCAAAAGAGGAAAAGATTAAAGCATACATCAAGGTTAAAAATCTTAAAGATCAGGAATACCTTGAAAATAACTTTATCATTATGTGTACCAGGAAAGGTACTATTAAGAAAACTTCGCTTGAAGCATATTCCCGCCCCAGAGCTAACGGAATTAATGCCATAAATATTAATGAAGGCGACCAGTTACTGGCAGCTTGTCTTACAGACGGAAATAGCGAAATTGTTATGGCATTACGTTCTGGCCGGGCAATCCGTTTTAACGAATCTACAGTTCGTCCCATGGGTCGCACAGCCACAGGAGTAAGAGGAGTTACGCTCGCCAGCGAAAGAGATGAAGTTGTCGGAATGATCAGTATAAATAATCCGGAAGTTACTGTTTTAGTAGTTTCCGAAAAAGGTTACGGAAAACGTACTGACATTGAAGACTATCGGGTAACCAATCGGGGAGGTAAAGGTGTTAAAACCATCAATGTAACGGATAAAACAGGCGAACTTGTTGCGATAAAAGATGTTACTGACAATGATGATCTGATGATTATTAACAAATCAGGTATTGTTATTCGCATTGCTGTATCCGAATTAAGGGTAATGGGCCGTGCTACACAAGGAGTTCGATTGATTACACTTAAGGGAGATGACGAAATCGCTTCTATCGCACAAGTTGAAAGAGAGGAAGAGCTGGAAGAAGATATAGAAACACTTGAAGGAGGAAACCATTCAGATAGCAGTTCTGAGGCAGACAATACTGGAGGAACAGAATCGTTAGAGGAGTAATCAAAAAACTGTTCTTAAAGAGATATGCTAAAAAGAATACTATCAGTTTTTTTCCTGCTGATCTTTTCTACCGGCGTTGTTACAGCACAGACACCTGCAAAGAACGCTTTCAATAGCTTTGCCCTTTTCGTCAAAAAAAAGGAATTTTCTAGCTTGGAGCAGGCAAAAAAGTTTATAGATGAGGGATATAAAAACAAGAAGGATTCCTTATCCTATAAAAATAACTTTGTGCGGAGCCTTATCTATTCAGCACTTGCCAGTGTTGACTCCAACCGGACATTGACTTATACTAAAGATCCGATTGAAGAGGCACTCTATTCTTTCGAACGGATTGGGCCCTTTGCAATTGAACACGAAGGCAAAATAAGTTTTATAAAAAGAGAATTAGCAACTGCATTTGTAAGACGGGCAAATAATGCATTAAATTCTTACAATTATGAGGAAGCGTACGATTCTTTTCGCTGGGTTGATTCCCTGAGTTCAGGTAATAATATTTTAATTAAACACAATTTAGCAGTTCTAAGCCAGAGATTGGGTTATAGAAGTAGGGCAATAGGTTATTATGAACAACTTATTTCAGCTTCCCCCAAGAAAATTCCTGAATATTATCTCGTTCTATCCGAACTATACGAAAATATGGGGGACACTCAACAATCTCTTGAAATAATTCAGCAGGGCAAATCAGCTTTCCCGGAAAACACAGACTTCGCATTTAAAGAACTGAACATCTTTCTGGAAGCAGGAGATTACCCTGCTATAACTTCTGTTATCAGAGACGCTATTAACTTAGATCCTGATAATATAGATCTAAACTATTTAGCGGGTTTTGCGTTTGATGTAACAGGCGTAAAAACAATTGCCGAAGAATATTACAAAAAAGTAATTTCTTTAAATCCGAATAATTATGATGCAAATTATTCGTTAGGATTACTTTATCTGGATGCTGCGTTGCATATAAAAGAAGTTAAAGATGAGAATTTTGCG
Source organism: Rubrilithobacter danxiaensis (assembly GCF_047272945.1). Classification (NCBI taxonomy): domain Bacteria; kingdom Pseudomonadati; phylum Bacteroidota; class Sphingobacteriia; order Sphingobacteriales; family Sphingobacteriaceae; genus Rubrilithobacter; species Rubrilithobacter danxiaensis. Next base: position 38,798 of record NZ_JBKOPS010000007.1, on the reverse strand, counting down.
AAATCTCGAAAATTTTTAAATAAAGCATACGAAATAAACCCGAATGCGGTAAACGTTTTAAAGTCATTAGCTATTTTGTACGAAACAACATCAGATAACATTCGGTTAAAAGATGTGAATAATAAATTGAATCAAATAATTATAAACTAATATCATGAAAATTAAATCTTTCATACTTGCATGTTCATTTCTTGCACTTTCTGTAAGCACCTATGCACAAAAAGGTGTATTGAACAGTGCAAAAAGTGATTACGAAAAATACACGCAGCTAAAAAATGCAAATACAGCTGCGCTTGGTGTTTCGAGTTTAAATTCGGCCAAAGAATCTATTGACAAAGCTTCTGCCAATGCTAAAACCTCCGGCGATCCGGCTACATGGACTTATCGTGCTCTGATTTATGCCGACCTGGCTTTATTAGATACTGTTCAATCAAAAACAGATCCATTAGTTAAAGAAGCTGCAAGCTCGCTGAAAAAAGCGTCAGAACTGGATAAAGAAGGCCAGAATAAAGCGAACATTGATCTTGCCGGAAAATTAATTGCTCAGAGTGCGTTAAATAAAGGAGTAAGAGAGTTCCAGGCAAAAAATTATGAAGGAGCATATAATTCTTTTAATGAAGGATTGGTTTTTATGCCTACTGATTCCACTTTTAATTATTATGCCGGTTTAGCTGCAATTAATTTAAAGGACTATGATAAGGCTATTGAGAAATACAATCAGCTTACCAAAACAAATTTTTCAATTGGCAACCAAGTTTATTTAGACCTTTCACGTTTGTATGCTTTAAAAGGCGATACCACTTCTGCTATCCGTGTAGCTTCTGAGGGTACTCAGAAATATCCTAAAGATGCAAAACTGGCTACACAGGAAATTGAACTTGGTTTAGTTGCAGGTAAGCAAAAAGAAATAGTAAGTAAAATATCTGCGCAAGCTGAAAAAGATCCTTCAAATAAAACATATCCTTTTTATTTAGGAGTAGCTTACAACTCTTTAAAAGACTATCAGAAAGCCGAAGAAGCTTACAAAAAAGCATTAGCTATTGATCCGAACTTTGCAGATGCAAACCTCAACCTTGGCGGTGTTATTTTAAATAATGCAATTGATATTTATAATAAGGCAAGAAATATTCCCACAAATAAGCAAACGGAATACAATGCAATGCTGAAAAAAGCAAATGTTGAGGCTGACCGTGCTTTGCCTTATATTCAAAAAGCAAACGAATTAAATCCAAAATCTGTTTTAGCACTTGAAAATTTAAAAACGTATTATCTGCTTAAAAATGATACAGGTAAAGTGGCTGAGATCAAAAAGAAAATAGATGCTTTACAATAAGCAGTAACAAATCAACAAGAAAAAACCGGATTCCAATAATCCGGTTTTTTTATTTCAACTTCTCCAAAGCTTTTTTCAAATCATTTTTACACTCGGTGATGTCTTTCCATAGATCACCTTTTTCTTTTAAACGATCTAAGGTATTAAATATGGTAAAGTTTTTAATATCAAGATCTTCATTTACTTCGTCCCATTCTATTGGAGTAGAAACAGTTGCACCTGGTTTTGGACGGGCAGAGTAGGGGGCTGCTATTGTTTGACCGCGGCGATTTTGAAGAAAATCGAGATAAATTTTATTTTTTCTCTTTGAAGGACTGCGTTCAAGGCTGGTTGTATCCGGATGCTGGGCCATAACTAAATGGCCGAGATACTGAATAAAATTTTTAGATTGCTCATAATCATATTTAGCTCCGATATGAATAAAAATATGTAAGCCCCTTGAACCGGAAGTTTTAATAAAAGGTTTAATGCCCATTTCGTTCAATATTTCTTTTATTGTAAGGGCAACCCGTACTACCTCCCTAAAATCAACATCCTGCGGATCCAGATCCATTACAGCAAAAATCGGATTATCGGGTTTTTTGTATGTGCTAAGCCAGGGATTAATTTCGATACATCCCAGGTTAGCCATCCAGAGCAAAGTAGGTTCATCATTACACACTAAATAATCAATGTCTTTATCATTGCTTTCTGAATAAAGCGGAGCATATTTTATCCAGGAAGGAATTTGCTCTGTATCCAGATCTTTTTGAAAAAATCCGGGAGCATCAATCCCGTTAGGATGCCTGTTTAAGGAAAGCGCCCGGTCTTTCAGATAGGGGAGAATATAAGGTGATACCTGCCTGTAATAATCAATCAGCTGTCCCTTTGTTATTCCTTCTTTTTTCCAGTACAGCTTATTTAAATTTGTAAGCTTTAATTTCTTTTTTCCAAAGTTTTCTTCCAATTCACCCGGCATTTCTTTTGGAGTTTCTTTCTGTGTTTTCTCAGTTTTATTTATGAAAATATTATTTTCTTTATGTATTTCTTCCGATTCTTTGTCTGTTCTGAGTCCTTTAAATACCGGATGCCGCAAATGATTATCGGCCGTCCATTCTGTAAAGGTAACTTCACAAACCAGTTCAGGCTTTAGCCAGGTAGTAGTCTTCTCCTGATGAACTTTTTGCGAAACAGGCTTTCTATCGGTTTTAAGTTTCAACATCAGATTGTATAACTCCTTAAGTGAAGTTTCATTAAAACCTGTACCGCAATTGCCGATATAAATTAATTGCTCGCCCTCATACATCCCCAATACCAGAGAACCAAAGTATTTCCTGCTTCCTGCAGGTTTAGTAAATCCTATTATCACAGCTTCCTGTGAGGATTGCAATTTAAACTTCAGCCAGCTATCCGACCTTTTTCCAGATTCATATAAACTCGACGCTTTTTTTGCAATAATCCCTTCCCATTTTTTTTCTTCTGCTTCAGCAAAAAGTTTTATTCCCTTTCCCTTAATATGTTCATTGAAAATAATTACAGGATCGTTCAATTGTTCGATCAGGGCCTTTAATAACTCTTTTCTCTTTACAAGCTCCATGCTCCGCAAATCGTGCTTATCTAATGCAAGGAGGTCAAATACATAGTATTTTAAGCTGAAGTTTTTATTTCCGGAATTATAATTTTGTATTTCCTGAAAATAGCTGATGCCGTTTTTATCTTCCACAACCAATTCCCCGTCAATTACCGCCTCATTATTTATCTTAGATAAGGCTTTTGTTACCGGCTCATACTTCTCACTAAAATCAATACCGTTTCTGGAAATCAGTTTTACACTTTTCTCTGTAACGGCAATCGCACGGTAGCCATCAAGCTTTTTTTCGTAAATCCATTCGTCATTATCAAACACATCTGACGATAGTTTTGCAAGCATCGGTTTATAAGCTGCTGCTTCCGTTTTTAACTCAGGTTTCTCTTCAATTTCTGCCGGTTTAGAGATGTTTAAAAGGTTCTTTTTACCTGCTTTTTTCTTTCGTTCAACCCCTTTTTTCTTTACTGTTTCCGGCACAAGATCTTCACTGTTAAACTTTTTATCTACGGCAAATTCATCCTTATGTTTAATCAACAGCCATGAATTAGGTTCAGCATCTTTAAGTTTAACCAGCGCAAACTCACCTTTCAGAACCTTGCCCTTTAACCGGAATTTTAAATTCCCACTGTACAAACCTTTTAAAAGAGCTTTTTCATCGTTCTTTCCTTCTAAACTTTCATAAGTACCTTCATCGAATATAGTTACTACACCGGCTCCGTAATTACCTTCAGGAATAACACCTTCAAATGTTCTGTAATCATAGGGGTGATCTTCTACCATCATTGCCAGCCGCTTATCTTTCGGATTCAGCGAAGGACCTTTAGGAACAGCCCAGCTTTTTAATACTCCTTCCATTTCAAGCCTAAAATCATAATGCAGATGAGAAGCATGATGACGCTGTACTACAAACCTTAATTCTTTTCCTTTTTTTTTACCGGATATAGGTTCATTTGTTTGTGTAAAATCGCGTTTCTCAAGGTACTTTTGAAGAGTCATAGACGGCTTCTAATTAAGATGAAAAGTTGAATTTGAACAGATTGTACTTATTTTTAATGAGTTAAGCCCCTTTCCTTGAATTTAAGCTTTGCATTAATTGGTCATACAAATCGTTACTAGCAGCTTTTTGAGGTTTAAGTTTTTTGATAGTCGGACGTTTACCTTTTGCTTTTGCTTCAATAATCTTTAAGAGCTGGCTGTGGTATTCATCTTTAAATTTATCTATCTCGAATGTTGTTGTATACTGGTTAATAAGTGCCATCCCAACATCCAGTTCCTTTTTACTGATATTCACATCATCCGGTGTTAAAATTTCGTCACTGCTTCTTATCTCTTCCGCAAAGCGAATTTTTGTTACCACAATTACTTTGTCTACCGGATGAATTATGCACAGATTTTCTGTGCTTCGCAGAACAAAACGTGCCAGTCCCGCTTTTTTAGATTTTTGCAACGCTTTTATTAACAGGGCATATGCTTTTCGGCCTTGCGTTTCCGGTTCTGAATAATAGGATGTTTCATAATACATTGGGTTTACTTCCTCGATGTCTACAAAACTTTCAATTTCTATCATTTTACTTTTTTCCGGACTAGCATCTTCAAAGTCTTTATCTTCCAGAATTACATATCCGTCATTTATCGGATACCCTTTTACAATTTTATCGTAAGGAACTTCTTTTCTTGTTTTTTCATTAATTCGCTGATAACGGATACGTGACTGATCCCTGCTGTCAAGCATATCAAGGCCCAGTGAACTGCTTTGTACTGCAGAATACAGTTTAATTGGAATGTTTACTAATCCAAAACCTATTGAGCCTTTCCATATTGATCTCATAAACAATCAGTTAAACTTCAGGGCTGGAATTAAACCGCTCAAAGTACAATTTATCCATCTCATAGTAAGCCTGCGAAACTTGCATTCTTAAGCCTGTTATAAATCCTTTCAAATCCGTTTCAAGAATACTTCCCTGTAAAATATCATCAAATACATCCAGGGCGGCCTGTTCACCTGTTCGGCAGGTTTCCAGTATAGCCTGATCGTCTTTCTTATCGGATGTAAAAGCTGTTTTGAAAGACATCATAGCCCGATGAACACTTCCTGCCTTATCTCCTTCATTATTTTCAGCTTTTCCTCCCATCTTTTCAATCTTTTCTTTTAATTCCAGAGCCATATCCCGGCGCTGGTTTGAATAACTTATAAATAATTCTCTTAAATGATTGGATGTAGCTTGCTCAGCTGCTTTTGCATAACCTTCTTTTCCGTCATTTATAATTAGTAATATACGCTGAAGTTGTTTAGTATAATTTTCCGGGTATTGTTCCATAATTTTTCGGGTAGATACTTTAAAAACGCTCTTCATTTAAAATAGTTTGACAGGATGTTTTTAGGAAATTGAAATTTTTTCACATAAGTAAACGAACATTCATTTATATTTGTCGGATGCGAATACGGGACGAGCATAAAGAGCAGATGATACGACAAAAAGCCATGGAAATGGTTGTTAGTAACGGCATTGATGGGCTTAGTATGCAAAAATTGGCCCGATCAGCAGGTGTATCACCAGCTACCATTTACATCTATTTTCAGGACAGGGAGGATCTTCTCATTCAGATTTGTATAGAAGAAACTAAAAAAATGTCTGATGCAACTCTCCAAAATTTCTCGCCGGATATGCACTTTGATGAGGGATTAAAAATACAATGGCTGAACAGAGCAAAGTATTGTCTTGAAAATCCTATGCATATTGATTTTATTGAACAGATTAGGCATTCTCCTTTATACATAAAAGCATTTGAACTGATTGATAAAACCTTTATGCAAACTATGGGAAAGTTTGTTTCTAACGCAATTACAAGAAACGAACTAATCCGCGTGCCTGTAGAAGTTTATTGGTCTGTTGCTTTTGCACCTTTATACCAGCTTTTAAAATTTAACAGGCAGGGGAGAAGTATAAATGGTAAAACCAATTTTTCACTAACTGAGGAGTTAATGATGCAAACGCTCCAGTTGGTGTTAAAAGCTTTAAAACCCTAACTATGACAACAATAACAAGCATTTTGGTATTTAAGACCAATATTTATAGAAAGCGGGATGTTAGTGCGATAAAATCTATTTTAAAAAACCAGACCGAAATAATCAACTGGAATATAGATCTTATGGATTGCGATAAAGTATTACGGATAGAAACCAAAACTTTAAACGCTTGTCAGATTACACAATTAATACTAAATGCAGGATTCCAGTGTCAGGAACTGGAAGATTAACTACTAAAATTAAAGATGGAATCATCAACGAAAACAAAAGAAAAAGTATTTACAAGCTATCAGACCTTTATTATTGCAATACTTGCAATCCTGCAGTTTACGGTAGTTCTGGATTTCATGGTTTTATCTCCTTTGGGAGCACAGCTAATGAGCGAACTTAGCATTACGCCTAAACAATTCGGATGGGTTGTATCAGCTTACGCTTTTAGTGCAGGTATTTCCGGATTGCTTGCTGCTGGATTTGCAGATAAGTATGACCGTAAGAAATTATTGCTTTTTTTCTACTCGGGATTTCTGATAGGAACTTTTTTATGCGGAATAGCGCCAGATTATCATTATTTACTTATTGCACGCATTATCACCGGAATATTCGGCGGAGTTATTTCATCAGTTTCATTCGCTATTATTACCGATCTGTTTGCACTTGAGGTTAGGGGACGAGTAATGGGTGTTGTACAAATGGCTTTTGCTGCAAGCCAGGTTTTAGGAATTCCAATCGGATTATATTTAGCAAACCATTTTGGCTGGCATTCTCCATTTTTAATGATAGTGGGCTTAAGCGCAATTGTCGGAGTGATAATTGTTCTTAAAATGAAACCTGTAAACGAACATCTGAAGCTTAAATCGGAACGAAATGCGGTGCAGCACTTACTTAAAACACTATCAAAACGAGATTATTTACGGGGATTTGCGGCAACAACTTTATTAGCAACAGGCGGTTTTATGTTAATGCCTTTTGGCAGCGCATTCAGCATTCATAATTTAGGAATTTCATTAGCAGACTTACCTTTAGTTTACGCAGTTACGGGAGTTTTCGCTATCATTTTCGGGCCAATTACAGGAAAAATAAGTGATAAAATTGGGAAATTTAAAGTCTTTTGTATCGGATCTGTACTAAGCATGATCATTATAGCGATTTATACAAATCTTGGTATAACACCTTTATGGCTTGTAATAGGTCTCAGCGTACTTTTATTTATAGGAATCTCATCCAGAATGATTTCTGCTTCCGCCTTAATGTCAGCAGTACCGGATGCACAGGACCGCGGGGCATTTATGGGAATAAATTCATCTGTGCAGCAAATTTCCGGAGGAATCGCATCTGTAATAGCCGGGCTAATTGTGGGCCAAAGCGCTAACGGAGATTTATTAAATTATGATATTTTGGGGTATGTTGTTATCGCCGCCATGATATTAACAATTGTAATGATGTCAACAATAAATAAATATGTAATCCATAAATTCCCTTCCAGTAAATAGAAAGGCAAGGGTAGTAATTTTTATATTTAACATAATATTAATTATAGGACAAAAATAAAAGTGGACAAAACGATAGTATTTGAAGAAAAGTTATAACTACTATGAATCTTAAAGTTTATAATAAATGTTATAAACTTTATATATATCTGAAAAGCAGAAAGAGTAAACTGTATTTAGTTTACTCTTTCTGCTTTTATTATTTTCTCTTTTAAAAGGACTATTTCATAATTACAATCCTGAACTCTGTCCGTCTGTTAAGCATCTGTTCCTTCTCTGTACACTTAATTCCGTTTGCACAACGGGTTACTAATTCAGCTTCACCTTTGTAACTGGTGATTATTCTGTCTTCAGCAATTCCGTTTTCAATTAAATAAGCTTTTACTGAGTTAGAACGTTTTTTAGATAATTCCAAGTTATATGAATTGCTACCGCGGCTATCGGTAAATGAAGTGGCAAGAATATTAACATCCTTATGATTCTTCATAATCTCAACCATCTTGTCAAGCTCTTCAATAGAGGTATTATTTAGTGCTGATTTATTAAAATTATAATAAATGGTGTGTACAGCCAGGTCAGTTTCAGAAAGAACCGGTACCGGTTTTGAAATATTGATTTTGGCAAGATCCAAATTAAGTTCAAATGTTTTGTTCTGATTTATACCCTCCGTATTAACAGAGGCTGTGCTGGTAATATATCCATCTTTCATCACCTCTATCTGGTATTGTTTATTTGGTTCAAGATCAGACTGAAACGTTCCGATATTATTGGTATTCAAGGTATCGCTTACATTGTTAGTTTTTACAATAATTTTTGCTCCTTCAAGTCCCATTGAAGTATTTTCGTTCTTAGCAAAGACGAAACCTTTTAAGCGGATATTTAAAGGATTAAAAGCAAATTTGAAAATATCATCGTTCCCAAGGCGGTTTGAACTAAAATAACCGGATAAATTTGCTGCACTTTTAATTATACCAAAATCATCTTTAGAAGAATTTACAGGATAACCGATATTTTTAGGATTACCTGCAGGCAGATAATTTTTTACCGGAACAGAAAAGATATCCAATCCGCCTAACCCAGGCAGGCCGGTTGAAGAAAAATACAAATTCCCCTGGTTATCCAGGAAAGGAAACATTTCGTTTCCAGTGGTATTAACAGCATCACCCAGATTTACAGGCTGGCTCCATCCGGAAGTGGTACGAGTAGAATAATAAAGATCTGTTCCTCCAAATCCACCGGGCATATCAGAAATAAAATATAAAGTATTTCCATCTTCTGATAAAGCAGGATGCCCCACCGAATAACTGTCGCTGTTATACTGAAAAGATTGAAGATTGAACCATTGCCCTCCGGCATATTGAGCCGAAAATAGTTTCAAGCGGTTGGTTCCATCTTTACTCTTTTTACCATTCCTGTTAAACACTGCAAAACTTCCATTTTGTGCGAAACTGATAGGACCATCATGATACTTTGAATTAATTTCGGTACTGAAATTAACAGCACTTCCACTCACCTCTTCCTTAATTAAACTGATATTACCCAGAGTTCTGCTATCGTTGCTGGTAGGTGCAGTATCGTCAGGATTAGAAAAATGATGCTTTACAGGCTTCACTTTTATTTCATTGATTTTATTGCTGACATTAATGTTCGCAGTGTCAGGAATTTCGTAAATATCAGTAAAAGGAGTTCCATCCCATCCGAATATTCTTTTACTGGCCGAACCTGGACTTCTGTTAGAAGTAAAAACCAACCCTCTTTTGAAAAATGCGGGCGAAAAATCTGCACGTGAAGAATTAAAAGACGAATAACTTACCTGCCATCTTAATGAATCCGCATATAGGTCTCCTACTTTGCTATATATTCTAGAAAATTTTTGGCTGTTCTCGTCGCTTGGGTTTAGCTGATGATATTTTTCATACCATTCAGCAGATTGCTCATATTTTCCGTTACTGGCTAATGCTTCTGCATAATGAAGCACAGATTCTGAATCGGTATTATCGAATGCTACAAGTTTGCCATACCATTTTTCTGCGTTCTGATAGTCTTTTATATTTCTATAGCATTCTGCCAGCTGGCTGATGATATAATTATTTTCAGCATCGGTTTTAATTGCATTTAAATACAATGGAATAGCTGTTTTAAACCGGAGAGATTTGAAGTGATTGTCAGCTTTTGAAAGCATTTTTTTATTGACCGTTTCTTCTTTTCGGAAGGTCCAGGATGAAATTTCCTGAATAAATGATCTGTTTACAGGCCTGTCATTATTTGCGGCAAAAGTAGTTTCCTGGGCTTTAACAGTAAAAAAAGGGGAAAAATATAGTAATAAAATCAGCGCTTTATTTATTTTATTAATTGTCATAACTGAGCGTTCTTTTAGTAAGTACAATTAAGAAGAAATTCAACGATACTGCATCATTAAATAATCTATAAAAGTAACGATTACTTTTTAATTAACAAATTTACTTACTATGTGTAAAATTTTCTGCTATCCTTATTTAATTCAATTTTTATTTTCTTTGCGTCCTTAATTTTTTATAATGACTGATAAACGTACTGCCGCCTTAAGTTTTATTTTCATTACATTGCTTATTGACTGCACCGGTATTGGAATTATACTACCCGTTGTTCCAAAACTAATAGAGGAATTAACGGGCAGCGGATTGAGCACTGCCTCTGAATATGGAGGCTGGTTGACGTTTGCTTACGCCTTTATGCAGTTTCTCTTCTCTCCTGTCCTGGGGGGATTAAGTGATAAATGTGGTCGGCGACCAGTATTACTTGCTTCACTTTTCGGACTTGGCATTGATTATCTATTTCTGGCCTTTGCTCCCTCTATTACATGGCTCTTTGTAGGAAGAATAATAGCAGGCATATCAGGAGCAAGCTTTACAACTGCCGCTGCATACATTGCAGACATCAGTACTCCTGAAAAAAGAGCACAAAACTTTGGTTTAGTAGGCGCCGCTTTTGGTTTGGGCTTTATCATCGGACCCGTAATCGGCGGTATTTTTAGTCATTATGGTACACGTGTCCCTTTTCTTATTGCAGCCGGATTATCCCTATTAAACTGGATTTACGGATACTTTATCCTGCCAGAATCACTTTCGAAGGATCACCGGAGGGAATTTGAATGGAAACGTGCTAACCCTGCAGGTTCCTTACTTCATCTGCAGCGTTACCCTGCCATTGCAAGCCTGGTTTGGTCAATAGTGCTTTTATATATTGCAGGACACGCTGCTCAATCAACCTGGACTTATTATACCATGCTTAAATTTAATTGGAATGAATCCTGGGTTGGTTATTCGTTAGGTTTTGTAGGGCTAACTATCGCTATTGTACAGGGAGGTTTAATACGAATAATTATTCCTAAGATCGGACAAAAAAATGCAATATACTGCGGACTGGCTTTATATGTAATCGGCTTTATTCTCTTTGCCTTTGCCTCTAAGGGCTGGATGATGTTCGCCTTCATGATTCCTTACGCCTTAGGCGGGATTGCAGGCCCCGCACTCCAGGGAATTATGTCATCTCAGGTTCCAGCCAATGAACAGGGAGAATTGCAGGGGGCTCTTACCAGTTTAATGAGTGTAACTTCTATTGTAGGCCCCTTACTAATGACGTATTTATTCGCTTATTTTACAAAAAACGGGGCTCCGGTCTATTTCCCGGGAGCTCCGTTTTTAATGGGTGCTATCTTAACAATAATCAGTATTGTTTTATCTGTACGTTCGCTTTCAGTACATCACAGTAATGCTCCTGATAAACAATAACTTAATTATTTTAATATTTGCTCTATCCTATCCAATTCACCTGTTGTAAAGTCAGTATTATCAAGGCATTTTAATGAATCTGTTACCTGTTGGGGTCTACTTGCTCCAACTAAAACAGAAGTAACTCGTTTATCTTTAAGAATCCAGGATAATGCCATCTGAGCAAGTGTTTGTCCTCTTTCCAAAGCAATTTCATTCAACAATTTAACCTTATTTATATTAGCCTCCGTCACCTGGTCTTCTTCCAGCGCTCCATTTCCCGGAGCCAATGCTACTCTTGAATCTGCAGGAATTCCTTTCAGATATTTATCCGTTAAAAGTCCCTGGGCCAGAGGTGAAAAAGGGATGCATCCTACTCCTTCTTCTTCTAAAACATCCAGCAATCCGTTTTCAACCCATCTTACAAACATAGAATATTTGGGCTGATGAATTAAACAGGGAGTACCTAAGCGTTTTAAAATAGCAATCGCGTTGGCAGATTCCTCTGCATTATAATTAGAAATTCCTACATAAAGCGCTTTACCTTGTCTTACTATCAGATCAAGTGCCGACATTGTTTCTTCCAAAGGAGTTTCGGGATCCGGACGGTGGTGATAGAAAATATCCACATAATCCAGCCCCATCCTTTTAAGGCTCTGGTCTAAACTGGAAACAAGGTACTTTTTCGAGCCCCAATCCCCGTATGGGCCTTCCCACATCGTGTATCCTGCTTTTGACGATATTATCAGCTGATCGCGGTACCCTCTGAAATCGTCTTTCAATATCTTTCCAAAATTTTCTTCAGCCGAGCCCGCAGGCTGACCATAGTTGTTGGCGAGATCAAAATGAGTTATTCCGCTGTCAAAAGCTAATCTTAATATCTGGCGACTGTTTTCCAGGATATTTATATCGCCAAAATTTTGCCAAAGGCCCAGGGACAAAGCCGGAAGCTTTAGTCCACTGTTACCACAGCGGCGGTATCCCATTTTATTATAACGGGCTGGATTTGGTTGATAATGCATATTTTTTGATTTCGGTAAAAATAATCAAAGTTTTAAAAGAGCTTATTAAATATGAAAACTCTTTATTTTTTAAAAGTTTACGCTATGAATCCTACCTGATCAGATGTAATACTTCGCTTATGGGCTGATCAGAATTGATAAGAATTCCTGTGAGCCCTGCTCCTTCTCCAGCCAGTATGTCACGTTCCCTGTCGCCGATAAAATACGATTGTGCCGGATCAATATTGAATCTCGCTACGCCTTTTTCCAGCATCAGTGAGCCTGGTTTACGGCAAAGGCATTTACTGCTATACTCTGGATGATGATTGCAGTAATATATTTCTGAGAAGTGTACCCCATGCTCTGCATATTTTTCTCTTAATATGAGGTGCATGCCATCCAGCGTTTCCTGGCTATACCATTTTTTTGCAAGACCACCCTGATTGGTTGCTACAATCAATAAATAACCTCTGTCCTGCAACTCTTTTAAAGGTTTAAAATTATGTTCAAGAACAATAAAATCTTCCACCTTACATACGTAGTCGCCCAGTTCTTTATTTAAAACCCCATCCCTGTCCAGAAAAACAGCTTTATTTTTTTGCATGCGGCAAAACTACAATCCTTGCTGATAATTTTAAACTTTATTGCTATTGTTTAAGTATTATCTTTATTTGCAATTCAATTATAAATCTTATGGCAGAAATAAAAACCGAAAAAGTATTTCAACCTTACATTGCTCCTGAAAACCGTATTGCAGAGTTTACCCTCAAATCCGTTCTTTTAGGAGCGTTCTTCGGGATAATATTTGGTGCTGCAACCGTCTATTTAGCATTAAAAGCAGGTTTAACAGTATCGGCTTCTATACCCGTTGCTGTTTTAGCCATTTCCATCGGACGTAAGATTTTTAAAACTACTATTCTGGAAAACAACATCATTCAAACCACCGGCTCTGCAGGAGAATCAATCGCTGCAGGGGTAGTTTTTACACTACCGGGATTTTTATTTTTATCTGCGGGAAGCCAGGGCGAAAGTTTTTTTTCATACTGGCCGATATTTTTTCTTGCCGCCCTTGGGGGAATTCTAGGAACGCTCATGATGGTTCCACTTCGAAAGTCGCTTATTGTTGAAGAGCACGGAACACTGCCCTATCCGGAAGGAACAGCTTGTGCTTCCGTTCTTATCGCGGGAGAAAAAGGTGGTGACTTTGCCAAAACCGCATACCAGGGATTAGGGTTTGCCTTTGCTTACGCTATTTTGCAAAAAGTATTTCATATTATTGCCGAAACTCCAACCTGGGTTACAGCCCAAACAAATAAATATTTCCCTTCAGCAACTGTAAATGGAGAAATTACGCCAGAGTACCTTGGAGTGGGTTATATTATAGGCCCACGTATTGCCGGTGTACTGGTAGCTGGAGGAGTCCTTGCCTGGCTCGGATTGATTCCCTTGATTGCCACACTTGTTCCTGCGGAAACAATAGCGACCCAATTAGTTAAACTTGGTTATTTACAAAGCCTTACTGCTACAGGCGGCCCCGGAGATTGGAACCCACTTACAAAAACCTTTACTGATTATACAGATGCAATTTACCGGGCTTATGTGCGACAAATCGGTGCAGGAGCTGTAGCAGCTGGTGGATTTATTACCTTGTTAAAAACCATTCCGACAATCGTTTCCTCTTTTAAATCCAGCTTATCCTCTGTTAGTGCTGCAGCTGAAAAAGCAAGTGCAAAAAGAACAGAGCAGGACCTGTCTTTTAAAACAGTAATTTTCGGAAGTATTGGGCTTATAATCCTGATGGTTGCCCTGCCCCAAATTCCGGGAAATTCCATAATCAATAAATTATTGATTGGGGTACTTGTGGTTGTGTTCGGATTCTTTTTCGTAACTGTTTCTAGCAGAATAGTGGGACTAATTGGTTCTTCTTCCAATCCAATTTCAGGTATGACCATTGCCACTGTTATGGGTACCTGCCTTGTTTTTATAAGCGCCGGCTGGACTGGAAATTATTATGAGCCAATGGTTCTGGTTGTTGGAGGTATGATTTGTATTGCAGCAGCAAATGCCGGTGCAACTTCTCAGGACTTAAAAACAGGATATATTGTAGGGGCAACACCGAAATACCAGCAACTTGCTCTTTTTGTCGGCGCTATTGTTTCAGCCGTAATTATTGGCATTACACTTTCAGTTTTGGACAGGCCAACACCTGAATTGCAGGCACAGGGAATTAAACATGCAATTGGAAGCACCGTTTATCCTGCTCCGCAGGGAACCTTAATGGCTACATTAATTAAAGGGCTTTTATCTTTCAATTTAGACTGGCAGTTTGTTTTAGTGGGAGTTTTCCTTGCTGTTACCATTGAACTATGCAGTGTAAATGCTTTATCTTTTGCAGTTGGAGCATATCTTCCCCTATCTACTACGCTTCCTATTTTTGCCGGCGGTGCAATTAAAGGTTTGGTAGATTACCGTGCTAAAAGAAGAAATGAGTATAAAGAGGACGATGAACTTGGAAAAGGTTCGCTGTTTGCAACCGGTTTGGTGGCCGGTGGAGCATTAATGGGCGTTATTTATGCTTTTTTGATGGCTTTTGAAAACACGGCCGGGCCGGTTAATAAACTTAATATGGAAAAAGGATTAACAACAGCTTTAGGTGAAGAAGGATTTCAGATATTAGGATTTATTTTCTTTGTTATCATGGGGATTGTACTTTACAAAATTGCTACCGGTAAATCAAAAATTGATGTAAAAAGTTCTTAATCTTTCCCTGAAAATGGATTAAAATCGCGGCTATTAATATCCATAGAAATGGCCCTTGATATAGTTTTGGATCCGAACCGCAGATTTAAGTTATCAAGAGCTTTATACAGTTTTTCATTTCGCTCGTAATTATCAAATAAACCAACCTGAAAAGGGCCGTCGGTTAAGTTACTTAAACGCACACCAATGAGCCGTATCAGCTTTGCTTCTTTGTACGCTTTATTAAAAAGATCCTTTATCAATGGAAATAAAACGGTATCTGAATGAGTTGGCGGAATGGTGATCTGTTGAGTAAAGGTATCAAAATTTGAATAGCGGATTTTTACTGCAAGGCAGGTAGCTACTTTTCCTTCCTGGCGAAGGCGAAAGGTCAGTTGTTCTGTCATAGAAACAAGCAGCTGTTCTATCACTTTCTTATCTGCCGTATCCTGATGAAAAGTATTTTCGCTCGAAATAGATTTTCTTTCATGGTAAGGAATCACAAGCGAACGGTCGATGCCATTCGCTTTCTCCCACATCATTTTACCCATTTTACCGAAAACGCGTTCCAGGTTGGATAAGGTTTGCTTTTGCAGATCGCCTACTTTATGAATTCCCATGCTAAGTAAAGTCTCACAGGCTTTTTCGCCAATCATAGGTATTTTACGTACAGACAAAGGGGCCAAAAAGCTTTTTTCCTTTCCATGTTCTATATATAATTGCCCGTTTGGTTTAGCCTGACCGGTTGCCACTTTTGAAACCGTTTTGTTTGAAGAAAGGCCAAAAGAAATAGGAAGACCTGTTTCTTTAATTACTTTTTGACGCAAATCAGAGGCGATCTGATAACATCCATAAAATTTATCCATTCCTGTCAGATCAATATAAAACTCATCAATAGAGGTTTTTTCGAAAAGAGGAACTGTGTTTTGTATAATCTGAGTTACCGACTTGGAAGCCTTGCTGTAAGAAGTATAATCTCCGCCAATAATTACCGCCTGAGGGCAAAGTTGCCGGGCTTTTTTCATAGGCATGGCAGAATGTACACCAAACCGACGTGCTTCATAGCTACAGGATGCAACTACTCCCCTGTCAGAACTTCCACCAATTAAAACTGGTTTTCCATTTAGTGATGAATTTTTCAATCGCTCTACAGAAACAAAAAATGAGTCAAGGTCGATGTGAACAATATGCCTTTTTTCTTCTTCCATTTTCAAAGCAAATATAAAATTACTAATTTTATTAGCAAAAGTAAACCATGAAAAACTTATATCTTACAGCTATTCTTCCACCCGAACAACTCGCTATTCAAATTGATGAGATCAGACAAGAATGCGCCGAAAAATTCGGATTGAAAGCCGGACTAAAACCTCCGGTTCATATTACCCTTTTCAAGCCTCTACATATTGATTCATCAAAGGAAGAACTACTTATAAAGATACTTAGACAAACAGCAAGCAATCATGAGCCATTTAATATAAATCTGGAAAATTTTGATTCTTTCGATATTAAAACACTTTTTATCCGTGTAGAAAAAAATACGCATTTATCGGCACTTCAAAAAGAGATAACATACATTTACTCAAAAAATAAAATGGAGGAGGAAGAAATTAAAAGTAAAAACACTTTTAAACCCCATGTAACTATTGCTTATCGAGATATTCCCCCACACGTATTTCCTTTAATATGGGAAGATTTTAAGAACCGGAAATTTAAACGGTCTTTTACCGTTACCCATTTTTCACTTTTAAAACACAATGGAAAAAAATGGGACTCTTTCAAAGAATTTCCTTTATGCAAACCTGCCTTGCTCTCTTTGTTTTAATATCAAGATAAAACGGCAATTGTCTCTTTTAATATTATTTTAGCCCTGATGATTAATTTAACTTCCAAGCTGCCTAAAACGGCCACAACAATTTTTACCGTAATGTCACAGTTGGCTGAAAAATCCAACGCCATAAATTTGTCTCAGGGCTTTCCTGATTTTGATTGTGATCCGCAGCTGATTGACCTGGTTGACCGGTTTATGCGGGAAGGAAAAAATCAGTACGCTCCTATGGCGGGATTACCTGCTTTACAGGAAATTGTAGCTGATAAAGTAAATGTGGCTCATCAGTCTGATTATATTGCTGCGTCTGATGTTACAATTACTGCTGGCGGAACACAAGCTCTTTTTACAGCGATGGCAGCAATCATCCAATCCAATGACGAGGTCGTCATTTTTGATCCTTCATACGATTCCTATGCTGCTACCATTCGTTTATTAGGCGGAATTGTTAAACCTTTTGAACTAAATCCTCCTGATTATAAAATTGACTGGTCAATGCTTAAAAAGCTGATTACAGTTAATACCCGTATGATCATTGTAAATTCCCCTAAAAATCCAACGGGAACAATTATTAAAGAGGAAGATATTAAAGAGCTGATATCTATAACAAGAGGAACAGATATTATTATTCTGAGTGACGAAGTTTATGAGCATCTTATTTATGATGATAAACCTCATTTAAGTATGGCAAAATATCCTGAACTAAGGGAACGTAGTTTTATATGTGCTTCATTCGGAAAACTACTTCATAACACGGGTTGGAAACTTGGTTATTGCATTGCTCCTTCTTTTTTAATGAAAGAGTTTAGAAAAGTGCATCAGTTTAATGTGTTCAGTGTAAATACTCCGATGCAATATGCCATCGCTGAGTTTCTGAAAGATACCACTTACTACCAGCATATAACTTCATTTTATCAGCAAAAAAGAGATTTTTTTAGAGATTTAATGAAAGAAACAAAGTTTAATCTTTTACCTTGTGAAGGTTCGTATTTTCAAACGGTAAGCTATGCGGATATTTCTGAGGAAAATGACACCGATTTTTGTAAACGGCTTACCAAAGAATTTGGTATTGCCCCGATTCCGGTTTCTGCCTTTTATACTAAAGGGACAGATTTTGGAGTTATAAGATTTTGTTTCGCTAAAAAACAGGAGACATTAGAAAGGGCAATTGAGCGATTAATGAGAGTATAATTTAATTATTACTTTAACTGTAATATGAGCACTTTAAAGATCACTACATTTCAAGCATATCTTTTCTGGGAAAACAGGGAAAAAAATCTTAAAAACCTCGCGTTAAGGCTTTCTTCTATCCGCGAAAAAACCGACTTGATTGTGTTACCGGAAATGTTTTCGACGGGTTTTACCATGAACGTTTCTGAACTTGCTGAAGAAATGAACCAAGCCACCATGCAATGGATGCATGACCAGGCTGTAAAATTTGATTGTGTTATTACCGGGAGTCTTATAATTAAAGAAAAAGGCAATTGTTATAATCGCCTGATCTGGATGAGGCCTGACGGTACTTTTGAAAAATACGATAAGAGACATTTATTCGGGCTGGGGAAAGAAGATGAAACCTATACTGCTGGAAACAAGCGGCTGATTGTTGAATTAAACGGATGGAAAATATGCCCTGCAATTTGCTATGACCTCCGTTTCCCGGTTTGGCTAAGAAATACAGAACCTTATTACGATATGCTATTAGTTGTTGCAAGCTGGCCCGAACGCCGCTCGCAGCACTGGAGAACACTTATACCCGCGAGAGCAGTAGAAAATCAATGTTTTGTAGTGGCTGTAAACCGGGTGGGTCACGATGGAAATGAGGTTTACCATTCCGGAGATTCTATGTGCATTGATCCTAACGGCAACACGGTTTATTATAAACCCAATGATGAAGATCTTTACACCTTTTCTATTTCAAAAGAAGAAGTAGCTAAAGCCAGGAGAATTTATCCGTTTTTACGCGATGCGGACACCTTTAAAATTACAGAAAAAGTAAAGACTTAATCATCAAGCAAAGATCTTTTACATTCTTTAAGTTCATCTTCTTCTTTTTCAGATAAGCGTGGAAAGTTAAGATCAAGGGTTTTCATTTTCTCCACTAAAATACTGATGATGGCAATCCGGGCAAACCATTTTTTGTCAGCAGGAATAATATACCAGGGAGCATCTTTTGTAGCAGTTTCTGAAATAGCTTTTTCATACGCTTCCATGTAATCTTTCCAGTGTTTTCTTTCCTCTAAATCTCCCGCAGAAAATTTCCAGTTCTTAGCCGGATCTTCAATTCTTTCCAGGAAACGCTCCTTCTGCTCTTTTTTAGAAACATGCAGAAAAAATTTCAGGATCAGTGTTCCGTTGTTTACCAGGTGTTTTTCAAAGTTCCGGATACTTTCGTAGCGTTTCTCCCAAAAGTCGGCAGGAATGTCTTCCACAGTTTTATAGGAATTAACAGCTTCCTGAAGCACCAGTTCGGGATGCACTTTACAAACCAGTACATTTTCGTAATGCGATCGGTTATGTATTCCAATTATTCCCCTTTCGGGTAAAGCTATGTAATGTCTCCACAAAAAATCATGTTCCAACTCAAGCTGCGTTGGCTGTTTAAAACTATGCACTTTACATCCCATCGGGTTTATACCCCCCATTACATGTTCAATAGCACTGTCTTTTCCGGCTGCATCCATAGCCTGTAAAATGATAAGAACGGCGTTGGGTTTAGTGGCAAATAATTTTTCCTGAAGGTCTTTCAGTTCTTCCTTAAAATCATTCAAAATCTCTTTCGAGTTTTCTTTGTTATATTGTCCGCTATAATCACTATCATAATCTGAAACAGCTATTTTAGTATTTTCCGTAATCTCAAACATTTTACGAATTGATTCCATCTTAAAAGTTATTTTTACAAGTTTTATTTAAATTACAACAACAAAATCCTATACAACTGTTTTTGCTGATATTCATATATGTTTAACGAAATCAAAATTAAACCGCTCCGTTACTTCGTCATTCTTCTATATTTCATCATTATTTTCTTCTGTGCACTGGAAATTAATTTCTTAGGATTATTTGGATATTCACCCACTATAAAAGACATTAAAACACCGGCCATGCGTATCGCATCAGAAGTTTATACCGCTGATGGCAAATTGATTGGGAGATATTTTAAAGAAAACAGAAGTCCGGTAGAATACAACAAGATTTCGCCCAAAGTAATAAATGCCCTGGTTGCAACAGAAGATGTTCGATTTTTTAAGCACAGCGGAATTGATTTAACTTCTCTGATTTCCAGTACAGTATCTACAGCAACAGGCGACAAACGCGGCGCAAGTACAATAACACAACAATTAGCAAAAAACTTATATGCCACCCGAAACAATAAATCGCAGGGCTTAATAAAACATATTCCAGGTATCCGGACAATAATATATAAACTAAAGGAGTGGATGACGGCTCTGAAACTTGAAAAACAGTACAGCAAAGAAGATATCTTAACCATGTACCTGAACACAGTGCCGTTTGGAAATAACACTTTTGGTATAAAAACAGCATCAAAACTATATTTCAACGAAGAACCTGATCAGCTAAAGCTGGAGGAGGCTGCCATGCTGGTTGGTATGCTTAAAGCTACTACTACATACAATCCTCAAAAAAATCCTCAAAAAGCGCTGGAAAGAAGAAATGTAGTTCTTTCGCAAATGGAGAAATATAACTTTATTACGCCTCAGGAATATAAAGAAAGTGCTGCCAGGCCCATAAAATTAACACTTGGAAATATAGAGGAAGAAACCCAGGACGATTCCTACATTCGGTCTGCAGTTGCCCGTTATTTAGACGACTGGGCCGAAAAGAACGGATATAACCTGTACGAAGACGGCTTGAAGATTTATACCACCATTGATTCGAAGCTTCAGAAATATGCAGAAGAGGCTGTTGCTTCGCAAATGAAAATTTTGCAGCAACGTTTCAATAATGTTTGGGGAAATGAAAAACCATGGAGAGATTCTGAGGGAAACATAATTCCGAACTTTTTAGAAAAGGCAGCGCAGCATTTGCCCTACTACAGCTATCTGAAACAAAAATACAACAATGAGGAAGACTCGATAAACTATTACCTGAACAAACCTAAAAAAATGAAGGTTTTTTCATGGAACGGCGATAAAGAGGTAACCTTTTCTACAATGGATTCGCTTGCATACTATGCTAAAATGCTCAATACTGGTATGATGACACTGGATCCGTTTAACGGTGAAATAAAAGTTTGGGTTGGGGGTATTGATTTTAAACATTTTAAATATGACCATGTTAACCAGGCGAAACGGCAGGCTGGTTCTACTTTTAAGCCATTCGCGTATCTTACTGCATTAGAGACCGGCATGAGTCCCTGCGATAAGTTTACAGATAAACCGGTAAGAATTGAATACCAGGAAAAAGGTGAGACCAAACTATGGGAGCCTAAAAACGCCGATTTTTATTTTACGGGAAGAGAAATGTCGTTACGGTGGGCCATGGCGAAATCCGTTAATTCAATAACAGCGCAGGTTACCGAAAAAGTTGGCTGGGATAATGTAGTTAAATTTGCTCATAAATGCGGTATAGAAAGCCATTTAGAGGCTGTTCCTTCCGTAAGCTTAGGATCAAACGATGTATCCGTTTTTGAGATGGTTAAAGCATACGGAACCTTTTTAAACAAAGGTGTTAAAACAGATCCGATACTTGTTAAACGAATTACCGACCATGATGGCAATACCATCGAAACATTTACGGCAAAAACAGAGCGGGCAATTTCCGAAGAAATTGCGTGGCTGATGTTGTATATGTTCAGAGGCGGCATGGAGGAACCTGAAGGAACTTCACAATCTTTGTGGGAATGGGATCTTTGGAAAAAAGGGAATCAGATTGGAGGTAAAACCGGTACATCATCTGATTACGTAGATGGATGGTATATGGGTATTACTAAAGACCTCGTTACAGGCGTGTGGGTTGGTTGTGATGACCGTAGCATTCACTTCCGAACTTCAGGAACAGGTGAAGGTGCTCATACCGCCCTTCCAATTTTTGGAAAGTTTATGGAGAAAGTATATCACGATCCTTCATCGGGATACACATACGGCCCATTTCCTAAACCGGGAGTAGAAATTAACAGAGAGTATAACTGCCCTACCCCACGTTACAGAGTAGATACAGCAACTGTTGACAGTACAGCTATTGATTCTTTAGCCGTTCAGGATTCGGTTGAAACAAATGAAATGATATTACCTGAAGAGATATTGGTTCCTGAACAAAAAACAGCACCGAAAACTGCTGTGCCACAGCCTCAAAAGAATCAACAGCCCGCAGAAGTTAACGAAAAAAAATTGCGCAGGGAGCAACGAAGGGAAGAGCGACGGAGAAGAAGGGAGCAGGAAAACAATTAATAGTTTTTCACACTTATATGAAAACCAGTTTGTATCATTCTCAAAACTAAAAACGTAGATAAATATAATTCAGACATATATATGAAAGAATTTATACTATATAAAAAATCCGCCAATAAATGGATAGGGTTTATCATTTGCCTCCTTCTCACATCAGTATTACCGAGTTCGGCACAGGCTCAATACTTCGGTCAGAATAAGGTACGCTACAAGAACCTTAAGTTTAAGGTTCATCAGACCCCACATTTTGAGTTGTATTATTATCTGAAGAATGAAGACTTTATAAAACGGTTTCTAAAAGAAAGCGAAGTCTGGTATGATCTGCACCAGCAGGTTTTCCGGGACACATTTTCCAAAAAAAATCCTATAATTCTGTATGCCAACCACCCCGAATTCCAGCAAACCACAGCTCTTCAGGGAGACATCAGCGTAGGAACCGGCGGTGTTACTGAAGGGATGAAAAACCGTGTAATAATGCCCGTTATGGAGATAGCTCAGCAAACAAGACACGTATTAGGGCACGAATTAGTACACGCATTTCAATACCATTCTTTAATTGAAGGCGATTCAACCAATCTGGAAAACATAGGCAATCTTCCTTTATGGATGGTAGAAGGTATGGCTGAATACTTGTCTATTGGTAAAGTAGACGCGTTTACTGCTATGTGGATGCGTGATGCCTACCTTAACAAAGATATTCCGTCATTAAAAGACCTTACAACCAGTAACAAATATTTTCCATACCGGTACGGTGAAGCCTTCTGGTCGTACATCGGTTCTACGTACGGAGATACAATCATTGTTCCGTTTTTTAAGGCTACCGCGAAATATGGCTACGAAATGGCCATCAGAAGAACGTTTGGATATGACGAAAGAACACTTTCAAACTTATGGAAGACCAGCATTGAAAATGCTTATCGACCTTACTTAAAAGATACGGCGCAAGTACCGATAGGTACAAAAATTATTGATAACAAAAATGGCGGCGACATGAATGTTGCTCCGGCTATTTCGCCTGATGGTAAGTATATTGCCTTTCTTTCAGAAAAAGAACTTTTCTCGATAGACTTGTTCCTGGCTGATGCACAAACGGGAAAGGTATTGAAAAATCTGGGGAGCAAAGCTACAAATACGCATATAGAGGAGTTTAGCTTTATTGAATCAGCCGGTGCGTGGTCTCCGGATAGTAAGAAGTTTGCTTTCAGTATCTTCAGTAAGGGAAGAAATAAACTCCTTATTGTGGACGTAACAAACGGCCGTACAGTGACAACGGAAGCAGTAAAAGATATAGGAGAATTCAGTAATCTTAGCTGGTCGCCAAACGGAGAAGATATTGCATTTACAGGATTGAAAGAAGGACAAAGTGACTTATACCTCTACAATCTCAGAACAAAAAACCTTACCCGGCTCACGAACGATAAATATTCAGACTATCAGCCTTACTTCTCATCTGACGGAAAACAGTTAGTGTTCAGTTCTGACCGCACTACCTTCGATAATGCCATAAAAAGTGTAAATATCCCATTTAATTTGGCTACTATGGATTTATCCACCAAAGCCATAACCGATATTAAGGTATTTAATGGAGCTAATAACCTGAATCCCCAGTTCTCACCTGATAATTCACAGATTTACTTTCTTTCTAACCGGGATGGATTTAGAAACTTATACCGTTATACAATTAACGGGGGAAAAGTAGAGCAACTGACTGATTATTTTACAGGAATCAGTGGAATTACTGAATACTCTCCTGCTTTAAGTGTTTCACGTACAGGTGACATTTTGTATTCATATTACCGTTCGCAGCGTTATACTATTTACAAAGCCAAAGCCGATCAGTTCATACCTAAGGAAGTTGATCCGGAAGCTGTAAATTTTGACGCGGCTACGTTACCTCCACCGGTATCTGTAGGAGTGGATATTATTAACGCGAACCTGACTAATTTTGAACGATTTGAAACTATTCCCACAGATTCTATAAAAACCGTTGCTTACAAACCTCAATTTAAGCTGGATTATCTTTCCGGGAACGGCGTAGGTGCTTCAGTGGGAAGATTTGGAGCGGGCCTTCAAAGCGGAATTCAGGGAATTTTTAGTGATATTTTAGGCAGAAACCAGATTTATGCCGCAGCAGCTATTAATGGAGAAATTTATGACTTCGGCGGGCAGGTAGCTTATATTAATCAGCAAAGCAGAATTAACTGGGGAATAGGCGTTTCTCACATCCCATATATCCAGGCATTTTTATCCAGCGAGAAAGAAACGATTCCAACTGACGAAAATGGAAATACGAGAAGCCGGTATCGCGACAGCTACGACATAATAAGGAACTTTGAAGAAAGAGTTCAGTTATTTGCAGCCTACCCCTTTTCCCGTATCCATCGCTTTGAAGTTGGAACTTCAGCAGCAATGTATTCCTATCGAATCGACCGATTTAGCCAATACTACGCTTTAGACGAAGCTAATAATATTATCGGCTATGAGGGTGCAGATCGCAATAAAGTTTCTCTTAAAGAGGCGAACCAATATTATAATCGTATCGGATATAATTTTGAAAAATTTAAAATAGTAGGATTAGATGCCGCTTTTGTTGGCGATAATTCGTTTTTTGGAGTTACCAGCCCTTTAAATGGTTTCCGGTATCGTGTAGGTGTAAATAATATACTGGGAGACTTTCATATAGGTAATTTCCTGGTTGATTTAAGGAAATACCAACGGATAAAACCGATTACATTAGCAGGTAGAGTTTACAGCAATACTTCTTTTGGAAGAGACCAGGATGCTTACTTTGCCCAGCAGTTTGTTGGCTATCCTACCCTTATACGCGGTTATGAATATAATTCATTTTATAAAACAGGAGGTTTATATCAACCAGGGTTTAACATTAATCAATTGGTTGGAAGTAATGTAGCTGTTGCCAATTTTGAAATCAGGCTTCCTTTTACAGGCCCTGAAAAATTAGCCTCAATAAAATCAAAATTTTTATTCTCTGACCTCAATGCCTTTTTTGACATCGGATTAGCTTACAATAGCAGCGATAAAGTAGTATTTAGATCAGAACCTCGATTACTTGTACCAGGAACAGACCCTACACAGGAAAATCCCTTCGGAACCCAACCTGTTTACGAACGTGTTCCAGCTATGAGTGCCGGAATTTCTTTACGCGTAAATGTTTTTGGCTACTTTGTTCTTGAACCTTATTACGCTATTCCTTTCCAGAGAAAAGATGTAAGTCTTGGTGTATTTGGTTTAACTTTTGCTCCAGGCTGGTAGTATAAAACAAAAATTGCTTTAGCCGTCTGAGACATCAGACGGCTTTTTTTATCTCACAGGCAGAAGTGAAATAGTAGAAGGCACATTGCCATTAAGAATTATCTGTTCAAAGTCAAGCCCTACCGTTAAATCTACCCAGTCCGGATTTACGCTTCGTATTAATTTTTCCTTTTGGGCTCTGGTAAATTTACTGATAACATTAAAACGTTGTCTTACCGCCTCTTCCGAATTTAGCTCCTCAAAATATACCAGCCTGGTAAATTGTTGCGTACTGTCAAAAACCAGGTGAGGCATTTTCCTGTAAAACTTCATAGTGCCAAGAAGGTCAGAACTGGTACCAACCTGCAAAGTGCTGCGGTTGCAATCGGTAATTATAAAAACATACTTCTTCATACTGTATCAGCTTTAATTAATATTTTTTATATATGTTTAAAATTATTTGCTAATTTTATAAGCACAAACTTACTAATACTTTTAGTATATGCAAATTTTTTTATCATGAGTAATATCTCTTTTAATTTAAAATCCCTGCGGAAGAAAAAAGGGCTGACACAACAGCAATTTGCTGATGCTATGGAAATTAAGCGTTCCCTTATTGGCGCTTATGAAGAAGACCGTGCAGAACCAAAATACGAATTACTAAAAAAGTTCGCAGACTTTTTTGAACTGAGCATGGATGAATTCGTAAATGAAAAGATAACCGAAAACTGGAAACCAAAGCCAAAAAGCGATGGCTCGAATATCCGTATTTTAAGTATTTCTGTAGATAAAGATGACCGTGAAAATATTGAGCTTGTTCCGGTAAAAGCAAGCGCAGGTTATTTGAATGGATATGCTGACCCTGAATTTGTAAGCGAATTACCCAAGTTTCAATTACCTATGTTTAAACACGGTACTTACCGGGCTTTTGAAATAAAAGGAGATTCTATGCTTCCTTTACAGTCTGGAACTATTGTTATCGGAGAATACATGGAAAGCTGGAATGATATAAAACCCGGCGAAACTTACATTTTTATAAGCAAAAGCGATGGTATAGTATATAAAAGAGCCGGTAATCGTTTTAAAGATAATAAGGGTTTAAAATTAATCTCAGATAATCCCGTTTACGAAGCTTATACAATTGCACCCGAAGACCTCCTGGAGGTTTGGAAAGCCAAAGCATATATTTCAACGTCTTTCCCCGAACCTTCACCGGAACCAACCATGGAAAGCCTTACATCCATGATGTCGCAAATGCAAAAATCGATAGCAAAACTTCAACAGAATAATAACAATTAGCGTTTTTCTGACTGAACTTCTCACTAACCCTCTTCTTTTTAAGGAGAGGGAATTACTGTTGCTCTCCTAACAACTATTTTCATCTTAACATTTTTTAACAAGTCTCCTGTTTAAACCTCTTCTCTGAGAAGAAGTCTATCTTCTAAAATAAAACGAAAATGAAAAAGTTATTATTTACAGCCACTTTATTTCTTGGACTGGTAAGTTTAGGAATGGCTCAGGATACTACAGCGAAACAAAAAATCAATCCGGAAGAACGGGCTAAGAAAAAAACAGAGATGCTGACAGAAAAACTATCGCTTACGAAAGATCAACAGGAAAAAATATATGCTATCAATCTTGAACAGGCAAAACAGGCTGAACAATTCAGACAGGAAGCAAAAGAGGCCCGGGAAAAAATGGTAGACCGAAGAGCTCTAATGAAAAAAAATGAAGATAAGATCAATAGTATCCTGAACGACAAACAAAAAAAGGAATACGAAGATATGAAAAAACAACGCCAGGAACAGTTTAAACATAGAAGAGACGGATTCCGTAAAGATCATAAAGAAAAAGGGGATAAAATATAAGTTTTGTGATTAATGGTTGAAGCGGCTCGAATATTCGGGTCGCTTTTTTTATTTTAGCGGCAAATCAATCCCTTGAAAAATAGTAAGGATTTTATTGCTGAACGGCTAAATGCAAGGAGACTTGAAGGTTCTTTTCGATCCTTATCTTCAAAAAACAACTCCATTGACTTTTGTTCGAATGATTATCTTGGCTTCGCCCGATCAAAAGAATTAAAAGAACAAATAGAAACTGCTTTTATAGAATTTCCCGATGCACCTATCGGATCTACCGGTTCCAGGCTTATATCCGGGAACAGCATATTCCTGGAAAACCTTGAAAAAGAAATAGCACAGTTCCACGAGGCAGAATCCGGCCTGATTTTTAATTCCGGTTATGATGCCAACCTCGGTTTATTTTCCTCTTTACCTCAAAAATGCGATACAGTAATAACAGACGAGCTTATTCATGCTTCTGTTATTGATGGCATTCGGCTTAGTCATGCCAACCGCTATTCCTTTAAACACAACGACCTGAACAGTCTGGAACAAAAATTAAAAGCAGCTGCCGGAAAAACCTATATCGCTGTTGAAAGTATTTATTCTATGGATGGCGATGAAGCACCCTTACAAGAAATTGCGGAACTGGCTGATAAATATCAGACTGCCTTAATTGTGGACGAGGCTCATGCAACGGGAATTTTCGGAGAAAATGGACGGGGACTGGTAGCTGCAAATAATTTACAAGACAAAGTTTTTGCACGAATTATAACCTTTGGCAAAGCTTTAGGAGTGCATGGGGCAATAGTTTTAGGATGTGATACACTAAGAGAATACCTCATTAATTTTTCCCGCCCGTTTATTTATTCAACAGCTTCTGCGTTTCACAGTTACCTGAGTGTAAAGTGTGCGTACAAGTTTCTTCAGCAACAAAATCATCAGAAAATTTTAAAAGAAAAAATTGATTTATTTAAAGAACAAACTCAATCAATTTCAAATCGATTTATTAAAAGCAACTCCCCTGTTCAATGCCTGGTAATTCCAGGAAACAATGAAGCAAGGCGAGTGGCAGAAATTTTGCAACACAAAAACTTTAATGTCAGACCGATACTGCATCCAACCGTTGCCAAAGGAAAAGAAAGGTTAAGGATTTGTCTTCATACCTTTAATTCTGACGAAGAGATAAAACAGCTTGCCCACCATTTAAAAGAGAATTTATGAGACCCATATTTATAACAGGAATTGATACCGGCATAGGTAAAACTATCGTTTCTGCCATACTAACCGAAAGCCTGGAGGCAGATTATTGGAAACCGGTTCAGTCCGGCGACCTCGAATATACTGATACTGACAAAGTAAAAGAGCTGGTTAGCAATACTAAAACTCGGTTTTATCCAGAAGCATACCGCTTAACTCAACCCTTTTCTCCGCATAAATCAGCTGATCTGGATGGAATTCAAATTAACCTCGGTAATATTGCAATTCCCCCAACCGATAACCAGCTAATTATAGAAGGTGCAGGAGGCTTGATGGTACCTCTCAATAACACCGAATTGATGCTTGATCTTATTAAAAAATTAGATGCTGAAGTGGTTTTAGTATCAAGAAATTACCTTGGAAGTATTAATCATACGTTATTATCGATAGAAGTATTGAAGAGAAACAATATTCCAATAAAAGCTTTACTATTTAACGGAAACACAGACACATACTCTGAAAGCTTCATTATAAACTATTCTCCGGTAAAATCAGTTATTCATATTCCTGAAATTGATATTTTTAATAAAGAAACTATAAAAAAGCTGGCCTCAGAAATAAAGCTAAATGCATGAAAACAATAGCAGTTATTGGTTCCGGTACTATGGGGAATGGAATTGCTCATACATTCGCTCAATATGGACATCCGGTTTCTTTAGTTGATATTTCAGAAGATGCCCTGCAGAAAGCACTGTTCGTCATCAGTAAAAATACCGACAGGCAAATTTCAAAAGGAACGTTAAACGAAGATGAGAAAAAACAGCTTTTAGAGAGAATATGCACTTATACTGATTTGAAAAAAGGTGTTGAAAACGCAGATTTGGTAATTGAAGCGGCCACGGAAAATGCAGCGCTAAAATCAGAAATATTCAAAAACCTGAATGCATTTTGCAAACCAGAAACGATTCTCGCTTCAAACACATCTTCCATTTCTATCACTCAGCTGGCTGCGGTAACAAACCGGGCTGATAAAGTAATTGGAATGCACTTTATGAATCCGGTTCCGGTAATGAAACTGGTAGAAGTAATAAGGGGTTTTGCAACTTCCGATGAAGTTACAAACACGATAATGGAATTATCTAAAAAAATAGAAAAGGTTCCTGTTGAGGTTAATGATTATCCCGGCTTTGTGGCAAACCGGATTCTGATGCCAATGATCAATGAAGCTATTTACGCTTTATACGAAAGAGTTGCAGGTGCAGAAGAAATCGACACGGTAATGAAACTGGGGATGGCCCACCCAATGGGTCCTCTGCAATTAGCTGACTTTATTGGCCTGGACGTGTGTCTTTCTATTTTAAATGTTTTATATGATGGGTTTAAAAATCCCAAATACGCCCCTTGCCCGCTTTTAGTTAATATGGTAAACGCCGGAAAAATAGGTGTAAAATCAGGAGCGGGGTTTTACAATTACTCCCACTAAAACAAGTAAGGGACGCTTTGTTCAAGTATCCCTTTTATAATTTTACTTATAAATATGGTGTAAATCCTTCTCAAACAAAGTATATGGATCCTGATAAAATTTCATAAAATCGGGTACACTTGCCTGACCTGGAAAAGGAGCATAAAAGTGAGTAGGACTCTGGCTATCATTTCGCCATACTAAAACATAAGAAAGTTTCAATCCCGGAGTTTTCATCACTTTTAAAAGAGTTTCAGTCCACCAGGTAGGATTGGGAATTGATTCCAGGCCTGTTTCTGTAAATGCGGCCAGCTTTCCAGCTTTTTTTGCATAATCAGATACTATCTTCAGCTTTTTAATTGCGGCATCTGTATTGTAACTATTGTCTCTGCCCATATCGCCGTAATTATCAATCCCAACCATATCAACCCACTCGTTACCCGGATACCGTTGCAAGTATTCTTCCTCGCTCTGAAATCTATTATCCGGAGAAAATGCATATATAAAATTATGAACGCCCAATGAATCCCGCAGATAAGAAACGGTAAATCGCCATAAAGAAACAAATTCCTCTTTAGTACAATGAGATTTACCCCACCAAAACCAATCGCCGTCAAACTCATGGAAGGGCCTGAATATTACCGGAACTAATTTACCGTCAGCACCTTTAACAGTATGTGCCCAGTCCGCTATTTCTTTTAAAATTTCTTTATATTTTTCATGAGCTCCTCCTCCGGGAATAAGACACCTTACAGCAGGAAAAGAAACAGAGTCTTTCCAGTAAAAACCGCCATCTGAAAGAGGATTTGAAAAATGCCATGCAGCAGTAATTATACCTCCCCTGTTATAGGTATCAATAACCGTTTTGCGAACCTCCTCCTTAGCTTTTTCAACAGCTTCGGGCGTTTTCCCGGTAAAACCGCTAAAATCTACTCCGATTACTGCGGGATGAGATCCGGTAACAGATTTTACATCCGATCGATCTTCATCTCCTGTCCATCCATGACCATATTCTGTTGCATGCTGATGCCCAAACAGGGTATGCTTTTCTGATAATTTATCTAAATTTCTAAACAATGCTTTTGTTTCGGTAGTAGCAGAAGCATCTGTTAGTTTCTTTTGAGCAAATGTAAAACTTGTTGAAAGTACGGTAAAAACAACTGATAATATTAATTTCCTATTCATTGAATACATGCACTGATTTCTAATTTTGGTGCAAAGTAATAAATAGGTTAAAATTTATATGAACGATGGTTTCTTTATTTTTGAAACTGTAAGTAATAATTTAAAGAATATCTTCTGTTTCAAGCCAGAAACGGCGCAATACATCAAGTTCGCCAAAATCCAAACCTTCTTCCACTTCTGATTTAGATCGTTGATCCTGTATATAGGTAAAGTGACGGACAGGAGTATCTTCTGTTTCTAAAGTGAATTCGAATGTGTGCGTTCCTGTTTTATTTACTAAAACCTGAGTTCCATCTTCTAAAGTAAACTCAAGAGGATACTGCTGTTCCATAAGGCATTCTTACTTTATTGGTTAACATTTTTGTATAGAAACCTGTTTTTATTAATGTGCTTTTACTAAGCGGATGAAGGATATGAAAGCAATACCAACAATTTCTTTGTTGAGCAGTTACCTATTACAAGAAAGATTTTTTTACTATGCCTGCTTCCAAAATACCTCTTTATAGTGCTCTATTTGCAAATATTGCCATTGCGGTTACAAAATTCATAGCAGCAGGTGTAACAGGAAGTTCGGCGATGATATCCGAAGGGATACATTCTGTTGTTGATTCAGCCAATGAAATCCTGCTTTTATATGGAATAAAAAGGAGTAAAAAAACAGCGGATGAAAACAGGCCTTTCGGCTATGGCAAAGAATTATATTTCTGGGCTTTTATTGTTTCAATTTTAATTTTTGCTATAGGCGGAGGTATTTCTTTTTATGAGGGAGTTTCGCATATCCAGCATCCTGCGAAAATTGAAGATCCGCATTGGAATTATATTGTTTTAGGTATTGCAATCGTTTTGGATGGATTTTCATTTATTACGGCTTTAAAAGAATTTAAAAGGCAACGGGGAAGCACCCCTTTTTGGAAAGCAGTAAAGAAGAGTAAAGATCCGTCTACTTTTGTTGTTTTATTTGAAGATGCAGCTGATGTGCTGGGTTTAATAGTTGCTTTTTTGGGTGTTTATTTAGGGCATCGTTTCAACGATCCTCTTTTTGACGGAATTGCATCAATTGTAATTGGCTTTATACTTGCATCTATCGCAATTATGCTGGCCAGGGAAAGCAGAAGTTTACTGATGGGTGAAAGCGCTGATAAACAAACACTAGCTGACGTAATAAAATTAACAGAACACAATCCGGCGGTAGAAAAAGTTTTTCCTCCTTTATCCATGTACCTTTCGCCCGAAGAGATATTTCTGGTTTTAAAGGTGATTTTCAAACAGGATTTGCAGGGAAAGGAAATAACGCAGGCAGCAGATGATATTAAAGAGTTAATAAAAACCCACTTCCCTTCTATTAAACAAATATTTATTGAACCTGAATCTGCTTAACGGCTGCCTGATTTTTCTCTTATCAAAAACTAACTTTACTCACTTTTAGTCCGTTGTTAATAAAATTTTGCCGATATGTTTACTGCTTTCCATTAGCTGATGAGCTTCTGCCGCCTCTTCAAGTTTAAAGGTTTTATATATTATTGGCTTAATCTTACCATTACTTATTAATGGCCAGATATATTTTTCAACTTCAAAAGCAAGCCCGGCTTTAAAGTCTGCTTTCTGCGGTTTTAGCATGCTTCCTGTTATCTGCAATTGTTTACTCATTATAAAACGGATATCTATTTCAGACTTACTTCCTATCATTGCATTAATAAATGAAATCCGGCCATTCTGCTTCATAATCCGTAGATTTTTTAGTGTATTTTCTCCACCCGTCATATCCAGTATTACATCAATACCTACTTCCTTTAATTCCTCTTCAAAATCTTTATTCTTATAATTAATCGCTTTGCGGGCTCCTAATTTTTCACAAAAAGTACATTTTTCTTCTGTTCCTGCTGTAGCATAAGCTGTTCCACCCATAGCAACTACCATCTGGATTGCTGCCACCCCTATTCCACTGCTGCCTCCATGAACTAAAAAGTTCTCTCCTGCCTTAAAACCGCAGATTTTAAAAACATTAAACCATACTGTAAAAATTGTTTCAGGCAGAGATGCAGCTTCAGCTAAACTAAGCCCGGCAGGAACAGGAAGGCAGAGGCGTTCATCAATTGCCTTATATTCTGCATACCCACCACCCACTATCAGGGCGCACACTTGATCGCCGGTTTTCCACCTTTTAACAGCATTACCAGTCGCGGTAACAATACCAGAAATTTCAAGCCCAGGTATTTCCAGAGCCTCTGAACTGTATGATTTACTGCTTCTTGAAAGAATATCGCTCCTGTTAACGCCAGCCGCTTTTATTTTAATTAACACTTCATTTTCTAACGGAACCGGTACCGGAACTTCCTGTAATTTTAATACTTCCGGACCTCCTTTTTCGGAAATAACTATTGCCTTCATAAGTAAAAGTCCCGGGTAAAATTTAGATTCTAAACTTATTAATTAAAAAGGAGAAACCTCTCCGGCTTCTCCTTTTATATTCAGCATTAAAAATATTATGAATAGACAGGATTACTGGAGCTTTCCTGTGAAACTGCATTTTGATGCTGCTGATTATATTTTTCAAATTCAGCATTGAGCAGATCGATGTTTCCTTTTATTTGAACAATCTTCTGATCGCACATTTGTTCCAGGGAGTGCACATTAGCAGGATCACCAAAATTCAAATTAGTGATAAAATAAAGGGTAAGCACCTGACTTTTGGAAAAATCATCATTAACAATTAATCTGAGTGGCGTACCCTGTTTAGGCATCAACAGCAACAACCCAGGGTCGCCTTTAATACGGATATTCTTCTGAATAATATTTACTTCTACCCGATCGCTGTTGTGGAACCATTCTTCAGGCAATCCTAAATTTATTCCTTTATAGCGTTCAAGGATGTCTTTTAATTTTGTTGTCGGTTCGGAAAAATCAGCTTCGATAGGCTCATAAACTGTTTTCCTCTCTTTTTCTTGATTTTCTTTGTTCTTTTCCAGTTCTCTTTTAAGATTTTCAGCCGACTCCTTTTCAAAGTCACTGCTAAACAAAACAACTTGCTGCATACTTTAGGTTTTATGGTAAATAATTAGATTTCTTGGAGTAAAGATTCTACATAAAAGATATTGGAAAGATTTAATATTAAATTTTTAATGAGATATTGACATTCCCGAAAGGTTTCCCTCTTTTAACCTTTCGGCCAGGGATTTAGCCATATCAAGATGTTCTTTTAAGACAGGAAGAGTTTTTGTAGCAAACGCTTTTAAATCAGGGTCTTGAACTTCATTTGCAGCTTGCTGAAACAGCGCTACTGCTTTTTCATGATCGCTAAGCATTGCATTTATATACGCTTTATCAAACTCTATTCCCTTTTTTGAGATTAAATTTTCAGACTTTCCGGCAAGAGAAGCGGGAATATTAATACTTTTTTTTGCAGCTATTTTTTCAAGCTCATTATTAGCGTCGGTATGATCTTTCACCATGCGGGAGGCAAAATCTCTTATTAATTGATTCTTAGCTTTTTGCTGAGCTGTTTTCCCTAACGCAACCTCTTTTTTTCCGCTCATGGCAGCCTTAACTACAAACAGAGTAGCTGAAGTATCAGGCGAGATAACACTTACTTCTGTGTTAGTTTGAGAAGGATTGGAAGAAGATGTAGAACTTACAGCAGTTGAATTTTTGCTGCCGGTTGTATCGGTTGAATTATGTTGAGCTTGTACTTTTGAAAAAAACAAAAGCATACAAGGTAATAAGAACAATTTATTAAGGTTCTTCATAGCACTAAACATAAGAGGTGTATTAATTAAACAACCAGCAGCTTAAGGGGTTTAATAAATTTTAAAAGAAGGAAGTATCTTACTAAGCAATAGCTTTGGGAGTTTCAGAATAATGTTTCCTGTCTATCACCTTTTTAAAAAAGCCGGACAGAGCTTTTGAATGATAATCAAACGAGAATAATGCTCTTTTACTCCACACGTTTTCCCGAAGCTGCTGCATTTTTTCTTTGTCCCGTAGCTGTATGCTTAATTCTTCCATGGAATTAAAGAAAATTCCCATATCTAATTCGCGGATCAAGGATTGTGTTGCAACAAGATGGCCTGTATTGTCACGCTGCAGCATAGGAAGACCAGCTACAGCTAATGTTGCCATACGGGCAGGATAATTCAGGTCATCCCAGTTTGCACGCATTAATTCACCCCCATTTTCGCTCTGGAAAAAATGCAGCCATCCTGCATCATACTGGGAAAACTCCTTCACCCAGTTTTCCTGCGTAACATTTGAATGGATGTGAAGATAGCCCGGAGCCATAGACTGAGTTTTTAGAATCCACTGCTTCCATTGTCCGTGGGTAAAATCGCCATAAAAATGCACGTGAATTTTCTGATCCGCTAATTCAGCTACAGTGTGAGGATGTAAACCAATAGGCCTTCCGGGAACTACTGTATGTATTTCACCGTCGTATTCTGAAAGCAAGGTCGATTTTTCTGCTTTAAACCATTCTTTCTTAGGAAGATCTCCATCAAGAATCAGAGTCGTTTCAGGATTTGAAGGAACAAACTGAAGGAACCAGTCTCTCATTTCGGGACTTGAATAAATCTGGCCGTCAGATTTTGAATATAAATCAATCAGCTCGTTCCAGGTCCCTTTTTCCAGGCAAATAAAAGGACCTTCTTTAAAGTGCCACACAAAAGGAATTCCTGGATTTTTTTGCAAAACCTGATGAGCGAATGGTACAGCCTGCCAATTCAAAAGTGCATAAATGACATCTGGTTTTATTTCCTTTACTCTGTTTTCCCAATTTTCAACAGCAATATCTTCAACATGGCCAAAGGGTAAAGGCCCTACACTATTATACCAGTAGGGGTCCTTCATCCATAAGCCATATAATTTATGTCCCTGCTCTTCTAATGCCAGAACCCGTTCAGAATTATAAGCTAACTCTCCAACCAGCAGTATTTTAAGTCCGTTCTTAGCAAAAGGGGTTGATTTTCGGTTACGAAAATTTTTAAAATAACTTACTTCATCAATAAAATTACCAATGGTGCTATGATATCGTAATGGTTGTTTTACTTTGTAATAAAGCCTGTAAGGATTAATCCCTCCTACAGGCTCCTGAATTATTTTATGTCGCTGATTTGGGTGGTCAACCCACTCAGAGGAAATCTCCTCTGTATAAATAAAAGTTCCTTTATCTTTTAATTTTGACCAGAACATCCTGTTTAAATCATCCGTTACAAGTTCATCACGTTCAATCCATCTGTCTTCTGTTTTTCTATGCATAACCTGAACAAGCTGCATTGGATATCCTTCAGTAAAAGTTTTGGCCGTTCTGTTATAATGATGTTTAATTCCTGAACATGCAAGAACAGCATTTTTATCTTCCTGAAATGCGTTGTATAAAGTTTGCAGATGGTTTTTATAATACAAATCGTCTGCAGGCAAATAAGCTATATAATCATATTTAGCATTCTCAATACCCTTGTTTAAACTTGCTCCAAGACCACAATTTATATGATTATCGAAATAACGAATTTTTTCATCCGTGCGGTAATACTCAATAACTTCGATCAGATTATCTGTTGAACCGTCGTTGATCAATAAAAGTTCCCATTGCTGAAATTCCTGTAATTTTAAACTTTCAATTGCTCTGGTTATGAAAGAAGCCTGATTATATACAGGCATTATAATGGATATGCCTTCTTGCCGATAAATTTTGTTCATGAATAAGGGTTTATTAGTTAGTATTAACTAAGCAACTCCTATCATAACAATAAATATAGAACGAGGTTTTATAACATCCAGAGATAATAACAGCTATTAAAGTGGAACTATCGTGATATTTCTACTAAAGATTTTTTACCTCTGTCAGTAAAAGTGATTTTCTCCTTTTCAAATATTTTTTCCTCAATAGTAGAGTTACCCGGTTTCTGGCTATAATCTTGTTCTGGTGCAGAAGGCCAGTATTTGGAGAAAAATTGTTTCATTATTTTAGAATTACCGGAAAATTGAGCTTTGATGATTCGATCATCTTTATCAAGCCAGCAGGTCATATTAACTTTTCCATACTTATTATTTTTATCTGTACAAATTAAAGCGTACGTCATTTTCCCTTTTGCTTCTCTTACAGATTTCAAAGTCATGTTATTTTCTTGTAAGAAGCTCAAAGGTCCGTTTGTATAATAAGATTTATATCCGATAAGGTGATAAAGTTCATAGCCTTTATTGTCCCTTATAGCCACCTGGCTGATATACTCTTTTTCAGTACCGTATATTTGCTGATAAAATGTAGTCCATGGTGCTTTAATCTGGGCGCTTACTACAAAATAAGTAAAGGATAAGGTTAAGGAAAGCAGAAGTTTTTTCATGTTATTTCTTTAAAATAAATCCTTTACGGCTTTACCTTAAAAAAGTTGCATGCTTCTAAAAAGAAAGAAGAAAACACAAGTTTATAAATGGAATAGCGTACTGCCAAAAAACATCAGATTATTAGCAACTATGGAAAACTACTATGTCAACTAACCTTAAGAGAATTTACATTCCCTGTATCCAGCTGAACTTATACTCTAAAGAAGGGTTTTTAATTCTTTCAGCAATACGGATAAGTCTGTCTGGCAATTTCATTAAATAATCGCGGGCCTTTTCGCCGGTTTCATTCAATTCACGCAAACTTTCAATCTGCCAATCTTTAATAAGCTGTTGCATTATTTCTACATAATCAAGAGCAGTATATACACCCAGGCGTTGAGCAGCGTCAGAAAAATGTGCAAATGTATGTCCAATATTAGTTCCGGACTCTCTTAAAAAATGAGCAGGCATAACTATTTTCTTTCGCATCATATCTTCAAAAGCAATCAAAACTTCATTTGGATCTACTTTAATGATCTGTAATATAAAGTCCTTATAAGCCTTAGCATGTCTGGCTTCATCACTGGCTATTACTCCGCACATTTTAGATAATAAGGCATCGCCATCTCTTTTAGCCAGAGAAGCCACTCTTCGGTGAGATATATTAGTTGCTAATTCCTGAAAACTTGTATAAATAAAATTTCGGTAAGGATCTCTGTCGGTTCCGATATCAAAACCATCAGCTATAAGGTATTGTGTTGATATTTCCATTTGGCGCATATCAACTCTTCCGGATAGATACAAATATTTGTTAAGCAGGTCACCATGGCGGTTTTCTTCGGCTGTCCAATGTCTTAACCATTTCATCCAGCCGCCGTCTTCGTCTTTAGAAACATCTTCAACCGCAGCCAGCCAAGATTCATAAGTGGGTAGCGCTTCTTCCGTTATGGTATCACCAATAAGTACAGCAACCAAATCATAAGAAAGGCCTTTTGCACTCTCCTGTAGTTCTTTTATTTCTTCAAAAAAAGTATCACGGCTTGAATCAGGCAAAAAATCTGAAGGTTGCCAATTGGTATCAATGGGCTTTAAGTAATCATGCATTTTTTCAAGCATATATTTCTCAATATGCTTCATTACTTCTCGTCGTGATCCAAAACTGATATTCATGCGTTGCTGTTAAAGTGTGCCAAAGATACAGAATAAGACTGTATTTGCCTAGGTAATTAATAAACGATGTATAGAAACAGAAGTTTTAAAATTGCAATAAAAGAAAAACCCTCTAATCTACCAGACCAGAGGGTTTTAGTAAAATTTGGCACCGACCTACTCTCCCACGTGTTACCGCAGTACCATCGGCTCTGGCGGGCTTAACTTCTCTGTTCGGAATGGGAAGAGGTGGACAC